>CADBNC010000253.1 GCA_902795885.1 Oscillospiraceae bacterium | reverse complement strand
TGTACATAATGCAAGAAATGAAGATAAGTTCAAAATTTCACTATATTTTCCGGAAAAATGTGATAAAATACATACGATCGTTATGATATTTCCAAATCTTAGTTCATTTTATTTGAGGAGGCTTTGCAGTGAATTACAACAAAAAGACCATTTACGATGTCTCTGTTGAGGGCAAAAAGGTCCTTCTGAGATGCGATTTCAACGTTCCCCAGAACAAGGAAACCGGTGAGATTACCAGTGACAAGCGCATTGTCGCTGCGATTCCCACTATCCGTTATCTGCTTGACCATGGCGCTGCCGTAATCGCCTGCTCCCACCTGGGCAAGCCCAAGGGCGAATGGAAGACGAAGCTGACGCTGGCGCCTGTCGCCAAGAGACTCTCCGAGCTCCTCGGCCAGGAAGTGATCTTTGCCAAGGACATTATCGGCGAGGATGCAAAGGCCAAGGCGGCCGCACTGCAGCCCGGTCAGATTCTGCTGCTTGAAAACCTCCGCTTTGATATCCGTGAAGAGAAGAACGGCAGTGATTTTGCAAAAGAGCTTGCCGACATGGCTGATATCTTTGTTTCCGATGCATTCGGTACGGTTCACCGCGCCCATGCATCCACAGCCGGTGTTGCGGCCTATCTGCCTGCCTATTCCGGCCTGCTTGTCGCAAAGGAAATCGCAATCATGGGCAAGGCTCTTGAAGACCCGAAGCGTCCCTTCGTGGCGATTCTGGGCGGTGCGAAGGTCTCTGACAAGATCGCCGTCATCAACAACCTTCTGGAAAAGGCCGATACCATTATCATCGGCGGCGGCATGGCCTATACCTTCCTGAAGGCCCAGGGCCGGGAGATCGGCAAATCCCTTCTGGAAGAGGATCGCCTGGACTATGCCCGCGAGATGCTGAAGAAGGCAGAGGAGCGCGGCGTGAACTTCCTGCTTCCCGTTGACCATATCTGCGCAGCTGAGTTTGCAGCGGATGCCACGCCTGTTGAGGCAGAAGGAGATATCCCCGCTGACATGATGGGCATGGACATCGGCCCGAAGACGGCGGCCGCCTATGCTGCGGCAGTCAAGGGCGCCGGCACGATTGTCTGGAACGGACCCATGGGCGTGTTTGAGTTCGATGCCTTTGCAGAGGGCACAAGAGCCATGGCACGTGCGCTGGCCGAATCCGGTGCGGTGACGATCGTCGGCGGCGGTGATTCCGCTTCCGCAGTCGAGAAGCTCGGCTTTGCCGATAAGATCACCCATATCTCCACCGGCGGCGGAGCTTCTCTGGAGTTCCTCGAAGGCAAGGAGCTGCCTGGTGTTGCCTGCCTGCTGGACGCATAAGAACCCAGCATTGTTCAGTCTGATTTGATTCAACAGAGAAGGAGTGTTTGTATTATGAACAGAAAATATCGCCACACGGTTATTGCCGGCAACTGGAAGATGAATCAGCTCAATTCCGGTGTCAAGGTGTTTCTGGAGCAGCTGAAGGAAAACATGCCCAAGGCGCGCGCCTGCGACGTGGTTCTGTGCGTGCCCGCGCTGATGGTGCCTTCCATGGTCCGCTACGGCAAGGACTGCCGTGTGGCTGCCGGTGCCCAGGATGTTTCCAAACATGAAAAGGGCGCCTATACAGGTGAGATTTCTGCCGATATGCTGGCGGATGTCGGAACCAGATACTGCATTGTCGGCCATTCCGAGCGCCGCGAGTATCATGCCGAGAGCGACAGCCTCGTGAATGAAAAGGCGAAGGCACTTCTGGCCAAGAATATCATTCCCATCATCTGCGTCGGCGAGAGCCTGGAGCAGAGAGAGAACAACCTTACCATGGAATACATCACGTATCAGGTCTGCGCTGCTCTCTCCGGCATTGACGCACAGCAGGTTCGCCACTGCGTCATCGCCTATGAGCCCATCTGGGCCATCGGCACCGGGAAAACCGCTTCTGCTGAGCAGGCTGAAGAGGTTTGCCGTGAAATCCGTGCGGTTATCCGCCGCCTGTATGGAGCAAGAGTTGCCCGGGCTGTCAGCATTCTCTACGGCGGCAGCATGAACGCCGGGAACGCTGCAGAGCTCCTTTCCATGCCCGACATCGACGGCGGTCTGATCGGCGGCGCTTCTCTGAAGCCGGCTGATTTTGCAAGCATCGTTGCCTCTGCCTCTCAGGATTAATAAACAGGAATCCTGACGGGTAAAATAATAATTTTAACAGCTTTTTAGAGAGAATTGTACGAATGAGTAAAAGCAATAAGAAACGCGCAACACTGATCATCATGGATGGCTTCGGAATCGCCCCGGCGACGGAAGGAAACGCAATTGCCAGGGCCTCCAAGCCGAATCTGGACGCACTGTTTGCAAAATACCCCCATTCCGTGCTGCAGGCTTCCGGTCTTGACGTTGGTCTGCCCGACGGGCAGATGGGCAACTCTGAAGTCGGTCATACCAATATCGGGGCAGGCAGAGTCGTATACCAGATCCTTCCCAAGATCAGCTCCGAGATTGAAAGCGGAAAGTTCTTCCGGAACCCCGCCTATCTGAAGGCGATTCAGGACGCGAAGGAGAACGGAAAGTCTCTCCATGTGATGGGGCTGCTCTCCGACGGCGGCGTGCACAGCCACCTGAGTCATATTCTGGCGATGCTGGAGCTGGCAAAGCGCGAGCAGGTTCCGCACGTGTATGTACACTGCTTCCTGGACGGGCGTGATGTTCCGCCCACCAGCGGCGCCGGGTATGTTCAGACTCTGGACGAAAAGTGCGCTGAGCTCGGCAATGCCTCCATCGCCACGATCCAGGGCCGCTTCTGGGGCATGGACCGTGATAAGCGCTGGGACCGCGTCGAGGCCGGCTATAACGCGATTGTATGCGGGATCGGCCGGAAGGATGCGTCTCCCGTACACGCGGTGAAGGCCAGCTATGATGAGGGTGTGACGGATGAATTCGTCGAGCCTGTAGTCGTGAACCCTGAGGGCGTGATCGAACCCGGCGACAGCGTGATCTTCATGAACTTCCGTCCCGACAGGGCAAGGGAGATGACCTGGGCGCTGAATCTTCCGGACTTCGACGGCTTTGAGAGAAAGAAGACGGTCTATCCGCTTTCATACGTCTGCACAGCGCAGTATGATGAAAACCTCGATCTGCCGATTGCCTATCCTCCCGAGGAGATACTCGATACCCTCGGTGACCTGGTCAGCATGCATCACCTGAGGCAGTTCCGCATCGCCGAGACTGAGAAATACGCACACGTTACCTTCTTCTTCAACGGCGGTGTGGAGAAGCAGACAGAGGGTGAGGAGCGCTGCCTGATCCCGTCCCCGAAGGAATTCCCGACCTATGACCTGATCCCGCAGATGAGTGCGGAAAAGGTTGCCGATGGCGTGGTGGAGGCGATTGCCTCTGAGAAGTATGATCTGATCGTTTGCAACTTCGCAAACTGTGATATGGTCGGACATACTGGTGTCATGGACGCCGCCATCAAAGCGGTGGAGACGGTTGATGCCTGCATCGGAAGAATCTATGCCGAGAGCAAAAAGCATGAGGATTCCGTCCTGCTGATCACAGCCGACCACGGCAATGCCGACTGCATGTTTGACGAGACCGGCAAGGTGAACACCGCGCATACAACCAACCCCGTTCCCTTCCTCGTGACAGAAGAGGACAAAGCCCTCGCCGATGGCAGGCTCGCGGATATCGCACCGACCATTCTCGAGCTGATGCAGCTTCCGCAGCCGGAAGCCATGACCGGCGTATCGCTCCTGCGTGACGGGACGAATGGCTGAGCAGGAAAAGCAGGAGGCCTTGAGCCGAGGAAAGCTTCTCGTGCTCGAGGGGCTGGACGGCAGCGGAAAAGCCACCCAGACAGAGCTTCTGGAGAAAGCGCTGAGAGAACGCGGGCACAGGGTGAGGAAGATTTCCTTCCCCAATTATGGAAGCCCGTCCTCATCTCTCGTAAAGATGTATCTGCGGGGGGATTTCGGCTCGGAGCCCGGGGATGTGAATGCCTATGCAGCATCTGCATTTTTTGCGGTGGACCGCTATGCCGGGATGAAGCAGGACTGGGGCCGCTTTTACGAAGAAGGGGGCATCCTTCTGGCAGACCGCTACGCAACCTCCAACGCCGTACACCAGTGCTGCAAGCTGGAGCGCGGGGCCTGGGACGGGTACCTGGACTGGCTGTTCCACTTTGAATATGAGCAGCTTGGTATTCCGGAGCCGGATGGCGTCGTGTTTCTCCGTGTGTCGCTGGAGGACAGCCAGCAGCTGATGACACAGCGCTATCATGGGGATAATTCCAGAAAAGATATCCACGAGCGGGATCTGGCCTATCTGGAAACTGCCCACGAAGCGGCCGAATATTGTGTGAAGAAATATCACTGGCTGCCTGTGGACTGTGTCTCCAGAGAGAAAGAAGACGGAGAGCGTTCTGTTCTTCATCTGCGGGACCGTATGAGCATTGCACAGGACGTCCTCGCACTGGCGGAAGAGATTCTGCAATTGTAAAACCAAACAGGTGACATGGTGGAAGGCCTGCCTGCGCAGGCGTCTCCCTTGACAAAAAGGGAGGCATTGCCTATAATCCACCATGTCATCTTTTGTTATTTTTTGATTGTTTCACTTTTATTCTATGAGGAGGCGGGCCATTTGGATCGCTATCAACTTACACAGGAGGAAAAGCTTCGGTTCGAACTGCGCTCGCTCTACCGGGCCCATGGATACCGTCCGTTCCGGATGAGCAAGTTCGAGAAGTATGAGCTTTACGCAGGCTATAAGGACTTTCTCGTCAGCGACCGGGTTATCACCTTTCAGGATACGAACGGGGAACTGATGGCGCTGAAGCCGGATGTGACCCTTTCCATTGTGAAAAACGCCCGGTACACGCCCGGCGAAAAGGAAAAGTACTGCTATCACGAGACTGTCTACCGCCCGACGGGAAGTGCCGGCCTGTTTGGTGAGATCCTGCAGAGCGGCCTCGAGTGTATCGGGGATCTGGATGTCGGCGATGAACACGAGGTTCTCTGCCTTGCGGACAGAACGCTGGCGGCTATCTCCGTGGAGAGTGTTCTTTCGTTTTCACATCTGGGCATCCTGCACAGTCTGATCGGGCTCCTGCAGCCTGAAAGCGGTACTCGCAGCAGGCTGCTTGCACTGGTGGCGAACCGCAATGCGCATGAACTGAAAGCGCTCTTTCTGGAGAACGGATGGGATCTGCGCCTGCTGGAGGATATCAGGGAGCTCCTCTCTCTCGATTGTGAAATCTGCGAGATGGAGAGCATCCTGGCCAAATACGCCTGGGTCAGCAAAGAGGTTATCCGGGAGTTTTCAGGACTGAAGGCTCTCTTTGGCGAAAGCTGCCCACGTATACGGTTTGATTTTTCAGTGATGAATGACACGCGGTATTATAACGGCATTGTCTTTCAGGGCTATGTCCGCGGGGTTGCGGAAAAGGTCCTGTCCGGCGGGCGCTACGACGCGCTTTTGACACGCATGGGCAAGCAGGGCGGTGCCATTGGCTTTGCGCTTTATATGAGCCTGATCGAATCATTTTTCCTGAGCGGGGAGGGCGAGAAGGATGCTTAATATTGCTCTGCCAAAAGGCCGGCTTGGCGACCGCGTATATGAGATGCTGAAGGCGGCCGGATATCCGTGCCCGGCTCTGGAGCACCCTGACCGGCGCCTGGTTTTCGAGAACAAGGAGGCGGGCGTCCGTTATTTCTGGGTGAAGCCCTCGGATGTAACAATCTATGTGGAGCGGGGCGCTGCAGATCTCGGCATTGCCGGCAAGGATATCCTGCTGGAAAACCGGCCTGCTCTCTATGAGCTGCTGGATCTGAAGACCGGTATCTGCCGCATGGCGGTGGCGGGGCCCCCGTCCTTCCAGGATTCGCGGGACAGAGTTCTGCGGGTTGCAACGAAGTTTCCGAAGATCGCCGGTGACTACTATGCTGCCCGGTCGCGGAATGTGGAGCTGATCAAGCTCAACGGCTCCATTGAGCTTGCGCCGGTTCTTGGCCTTTCAGATGTTATTGTGGATATTGTTGAGACGGGCACAACCCTGCGGGAAAACGGCCTCGCTGTGGTGGATACGGTCTGCCCCATCAGCGCCCGCCTCGTTGCCAATCCCGCGAGCTATCGCTTCCGGCGGGAAGAGATTCTGAAGCTGCAGGAGAGTCTCGCGGCTCAGATTCCCGAATGACCCCTGCCCGGTCTTCCCGCAGGCTGACCGGATATGATTTTCTTCAGAGAAAGGAGACAGCGTATGCATTATGACTATCTGATTGTCGGAGCAGGCCTTTATGGCGCAGTCTTTGCCAGAGAGGCTGCGGATGCCGGAAAGTCTGTCCTGGTGATAGACCGGCGCAATCATATCGCCGGGAATGTTTATACAAAGAATGTGGAGGGCATTCAGGTTCACCAGTACGGCGCCCATATTTTCCACACCAACGAGAAAAAGGTTTGGAATTATGTAAACCGCTTTGCAGAGTTCAACCGCTTCACCAACTCGCCGGTGGCAAACTATAAGGGGGAGCTCTATTCGCTGCCCTTCAACATGTATACCTTCAACAAAATGTGGGGGGTACGTACACCACAGGAGGCCGCGGCCATCATCGAGGAACAGCGGAAGGAGATCAGCGGTGAGCCCCGGAACCTAGAGGAGCAGGCGATCAGTCTGGTGGGCCGCGATATCTTCGAAAAGCTTGTCAAAGGCTACACGGAGAAGCAGTGGGGGAGAGACTGCAAAAGCCTTCCCGCCTTCATTATCAAGAGGCTTCCGGTTCGCTTTACCTTTGACAACAACTATTTCAACGCCCTTTATCAGGGCATCCCCATCGGCGGATATACGGCGATGGTCGAAAGAATGCTCGAGGGGATCGAGTGCCGCACAGGCGTGGATTATCTTGCCGACAGGGAGAATCTCAATGCCCTTGTGGATACCGTAGTCTACACCGGTGCAGTTGACGCGTATTTTGACTACAGGCTGGGTTATCTGGAATATCGTTCAGTACGTTTTGAAACCGAGCTTCTGGACATGCCGAATTTCCAGGGCAACGCCGCCGTGAACTACACCGACCGCGAGACTCCCTGGACGCGCATTATCGAGCACAAGTGGTTTGAATTCGGCAGGGATGCAGAAGGAAAGGAACTCCCCAAAACCGTGATCAGCCGGGAGTACAGTGCAGAGTGGAAGCCAGGCGATGAGCCCTATTATCCCGTGAACGATGATCGCAATTCTGCCCTGTATGCTCAGTATAAAAAGCTGGCGGAGCAGGAAAAGCATGTTCTCTTCGGCGGACGGCTTGGAGAATACCGCTATTATGATATGGACCAGGTGATTCTGGCTGCCCTGGAGAAGGCAGAAGCCTGCCTCCACGCCTGAGTGGCTGTCTGATGCTCCATAGGAGGGCTGTGATGCTCTCCGGCTGAACAAACAGCTTGCGAAGAAAGCATCCTTTTGCTATAATAAACTTTAATTCCCGACTGACACTGCAAGAGGGGGGTGGAAGGTGAAATCCCAGAAAAGCTATCGTGATATTTCGGAGCCAACCTATCTGATCTGTCTGATCTGTATGGCGGCCTTTGCGCTGGCCGCCCTGTATTTCCAGCAGAAATGGCTTGCTGCCGGGGAGGGGATTGTCACAGTTATTCTGGCGGTCGTAGCCCTGATTCTCAGAAGAAAGAAAAAGCAGCAGCTCACCCGGTACATCGAATCCATCACCTATGATACGGAGAATGCGAAAAACAGCACGCTCCTCAGCTTCCCCCTGCCGATTGCGGTCTTCAGACTGCAGGATTCCAGCATTGTCTGGGGGAATGATCTGTTTTTCTCCATGATCGGCATCACCGGCTCCCGGGTCGAAACGCAGATGGTCTCCCTGATCCCGGATTTCTCAGGCAAGTGGTTGATGGAAGGGAAAACCCGCTATCCGGAGATTCTGGAGGTTGGCGGACGAAAGTATGAACTGCATGGCAATCTGATCCGCTCGGAAAACGATGAAGAAGAAACGGCCATCATGGGGATCAGCTACTGGCTGGATGTGACGGAATACGAGAATACCCGTATTCTTTATCAGCAGTCCCGCCCCATCCCGGGGGTCATCGTGATTGACAACCTAGAGGAGATGACCCGCAATTACCCGGACCGCGTGAAGAACGATATCCGGGATTCCGTTGAGGACCGCCTGCGGGTCTGGTGCTCGGAGTTTCACGGATTTCTGCGCCGTTACGACAGAGACCGCTATCTGATTCTTGTGGAGAGCAAGGATATTGCGGTCATGCGGAAGAACAAGTTCCGCATCATTGAGCAGATGCATGAGGTGAAAAACCCTGCGGGAATCGAAGCCTCGATCAGTATCGGCTTCGGTGAGGACGCTTCGACGCTTGAAGAGGCCCTCTCCTTTGCGGATATCGGTACGGAGCTTGCGCTCTCCAGAGGCGGTGATCAGGCCGTTATCAAAAACAGGGTGAGCTTTGAGTTCTTTGGCGGCCGCGGATTCGAGATTGAGAAACGAACCAAGGTAAAGTCCCGTGTCATGGCCAATACGATTGCCGAACTCATGCGGGATTCGTCCAGGGTTATGGTTATGGGCCACCGTTTTGCAGACCTTGATGCGGTGGGCGCAGCCGTCGGTATTTGTGCCCTTGCTCATTTTCTGGGCAGCAAGGTGCAGATTGTGATTGACGCTCAGCATACCGCCTCGAAAACACTTCTCGACAGGCTGAAAAAGGATACGGTTTACAAAGACGCCTTTCTTACCCCCAATGAGGCCATGATGATGGCAGACAGCAGAACCCTGCTGGTTGTTGTGGATACGAACCGGCCTGAGCAGGTCGAGGATTCGAATCTTCTTTCTTCCTGCAACCGCGTCGCCGTGATTGACCATCACCGTGTCGGTGCCACGTATATCCAGAACGCTGCCCTCGGCTTTATTGAGCCCTATGCCTCTTCGGCAAGTGAGCTTGTTACAGAGCTCCTGCAGGAGCTGATGGACGTCAAGGATGTTCTCCGCATTGAGGCCGAGGCCCTTCTTGCCGGGATCGTTCTGGATACAAAGAGTTTTTCACTGCGCACGGGGGAGAGAACCTTTGACGCGGCAGCGTGGCTTCGCCGTGCGGGGGCAGATACTTCGGAGGTAAAGAAGCTCTTCCAGGTGGATATGGAGAACACTGTTGAGCGCTACAAGCTGATGCAGAATGCCAAGCTTTACCGTGGTGTGGCCATTGTTGTGGCGGATGAGGTACAGGACAGGGTTGTGACAGCACAGGCCGCGGATGAACTGCTGAACATCTCCGGTGTGGAGGCCTCGGTTGTTTCTTCACCCGACGGACAGGGTGGTGTTTTTGCCTCTGCCAGATCGATCGGCGAGATGAATGTTCAGATTTTGATGGAAAAGCTTGGTGGCGGAGGAAACCGCAGTGCTGCTGCCGTCAAGCTGGAAAATACAACGCCGGAGGAAGCTGAGAAGAAGCTTCGGGCGGCAATTGATGATTATTTGGGTTAGGAGGAGAAAATGAAAGTAGTTTTTCTCGAAGACGTAAAGGGACAGGGAAAAAAGGGTGAGATGAAAAATGTTTCGGACGGGTATGCCCGGAACTATCTTCTGCCGCGCAAGCTCGCCGCTGAGGCGACTCCGGACGCCATCAATGCCATCAAGCTGAAGGAAAAGGCTAAGGCGGCGCAGGCTGCAAAGGAAAAGCAGCAGGCTGAGGAATATGCAAAGCAGCTCGAGGGCGTGCAGGTGGTTGTGCGCGCAAAGGCCGGCAGCGGCGGCAAGCTCTTCGGCGCCGTTACAAGTGAGAGTATCAGCCGTGCGCTGAAGGAACAGTTTGATATGGACATTGAAAAGAACAAAATTGTTCAGGCAGAGCCCATCAAGAGCTTTGGCACCTTCACGGTCAAGGCCAGGCTGGGGTATGAAGTCAGCGGAAAGATTAACGTTCTGGTCATCGAAGGCTGATCATGGACGAGCTGTTAGGGAAAAAAATTCCATATTCTGCACAGGCTGAGCAGGCGGTAATCGGCTCGATTCTGATCGACGCTCGCTGCGTTCCGGACGTAATGGAGAAGCTGCGGGCGGATGAATTTTACGGCAAGCTGAACCGTGATATCTATGAGACGGTCTACAGCATGTTTGCCTATGGGATCACGATTGACCCGGTTACCATCCTGAACCAGATGCATGTCCGCGGTGTCTATGAAGACAACTGCGAGCAGTATCTTGCCGAAGTGATGCAGATGACCCCCACAGCGGCGAATGTACTGGAATACGCGGCAATCGTTCGCGACAGAGCCCTGCTCCGGAAGCTTGGGGAGGCCGCGGATGAGATTAACAATCTGGTGTATGAAGGCAACGGCGCGGCAGAATCGGCCCTCGAGGCAGCAGAGAGGAAAATCTATGCACTTCGTCAGGGGAGAAACGTCGGCGGTCTGACCCCGATCTCCAGCGTTGTGCAGAGGGTGTTTGACCAGATGTCTGAGGCGGCATCCTCAGGAAACAAGTTTCCGGGCATATCCACGGGCCTTCCGGATCTGGACAAGATGATCCTGGGCCTCAACAAATCTGAGCTTATTCTTGTCGCCGCCCGCCCGGGCATGGGCAAAACCAGTATCGCGCTGAATATGGCGCTGTATGCCGGGATGAATCTGCATAAGACTGTTGCCATTTTCTCACTGGAAATGTCGCGGGAGCAGCTGGTTTCGCGCCTGCTTTCCCGCGCTGCGCTGATTCCTTCCCAGAATCTGCTTACCGGCCAGCTCTCCGACAGGCAGTGGCGGGATATTTCGGACGCTGCCCAGATGCTGAGTGCCACGGATATCCGTATTGACGACAACCCTACGCTCACGGTTTCAGATATGAATGCCCAGTGCCGCAGAGTCCCCAATCTGGACCTTGTGGTAATCGACTACCTTCAGCTGATGCAGTCCGCCGGCAGCGGGCACAGCTGGTCGAACGAGAGCCGCACCCAGGCAGTCAGCGATATCAGCCGCATGCTGAAGATTATGGCCAAGGAGCTGAATGTTCCCGTTATATGCCTCAGCCAGCTCTCGCGTGCAAACGAATCCCGGCAGGACAAGCGGCCGATGCTCTCTGACCTGAGAGAATCCGGCGCAATCGAACAGGACGCAGACGTGGTGATCGGCCTTTACCGCGACGGCTATTACAACAAGGAAGCGGAAAACCCGAATCTCGCCGAGGCGATTGTCCTCAAAAACAGAAAGGGTGCCACCGGAACGGTTCCGCTGACCTGGCTTCCTGAATATACTTCCTTTACCTCTGTGGAGAGGAGATACGATGACGAGGGATGAGTTCGAAGAGAAATACGGGATGCTCCCGGACGGATGCAGGGTTCTGTGCGCGGTGTCCGGAGGCGCCGACAGTATTTATCTTCTTCACCACCTTGTGAGTATCTCCGCCGCGCGGCAGGTTACTGTTTTCGCGGCCCACTTCAACCATCTCCTGCGGGGAGAGGAATCGGACAGAGACGCCGGCTTTACGCAGCAGCACTGCGCAGAGCTCGGCGTGCATCTTGTAACGGGGGAAGGCGATGTCCGTGGGTTTGCCGGGGAACGGCACTGCGGTCTGGAAGAGGCCGCGAGAATCCTGCGCTATCGTTTTCTTGAGAAGACGGCAGACGAGCTGAAGTGTGACCGAATTGCCACCGCGCATAATGCCGATGACAATGCCGAGACAATTCTGATGAATCTCTGCCGGGGCGCCGGGACATCAGGCCTTGCCGGAATTCCTCCGCGCAGAGGCAGGTTCATCCGGCCGCTTCTTCATACGTCCCGCAGCGAGATTGAAACATGGCTCACCGCACACAGTATCCCATGGGTGACGGACAGCAGCAACGCAGACCAGGCCTATACCCGCAACCGTTTTCGCAGATTTATGAAGGACTTTCTGCTGCAAGAAAACCCGTCCTTTCTCCAGGCGGCTTTCCGCACGGCCGAGCTTCTCCGGACAGACAACGATTTTCTTGACCGATGTGCAGAGAGGTTCCTTGCCGAAAACTTTGACGGCACATCTATCCCGGGGGCGGCGCTGGCAGCGGCGGAGCCGGCAGTAGCAACGCGGGTGGTGCGCCTGCTATGCGGGGGCAACCTCAGCATGGAGCGCACATGCGCTGTGCTGCGCTTCGCGGCAGGCATTGAACCCGGAGTCCTGGAGCTGCCGGGGAGAAAGATTCAGCGCAGGCACGGTCGCGTGTTTTTCCCGGTCCCCCGGGATGGCCTCTGAGACCTGAAACGGAATACAAGAATTAACGAGTTGTTAAAAACTGAAGTATTCAAAACAGTGTACATCTGTGATAAAATACACTTTGTTTTGTTTAGCACTGAAAGGGAAAGGAGTCCCATGAATCAGGATATTGAAATGAATCAGGATATTGAAAGAATTTTGCTCTCCCAGGAGGAAATTGCAGAAAAGGTAAATGAAATCGGCGCAAGGATCTCCTCAGATTTCGAGGGGAAGGAGCCGATCTTTGTAGGCGTTCTGAAAGGCTGCTTTATTTTCATGGCAGACCTTATGCGGAGTGTGTCCATCCCCTGCGCAATGGATTTTATGGCTGTTTCATCCTACAGCGGAACGAATTCTACCGGTGCTGTCAAGATCACCAAGGACCTCAGTGAGGATGTGGGCGGACGTCATATTATTCTGGTGGAAGATATTCTGGATTCCGGTGTCACGCTGAATTATCTGAAAAACTATCTGATGGTACGTAATCCCGCTTCCATCCACATTGCGACACTCCTTGACAAGCCTGCCCGGCGGAAGGCGCCGATTCTTGCGGACTATTCCTGTTTCGGCGTGCCGGATGCCTTTGTGGTTGGCTATGGCCTGGATTATAACGAGCGCTACCGCAACCTTCCCTATATTGGTATTTTGAAACCCAGTGTTTATTCATGATCTTCCGGCTTTTTATACGGTTGAAGCAAGTTTTTAGAACGGATGTGAATTAGTTGAACCCCAAAAGAAATCGCGCAAGAGATGCTGGCTTCTATGTTCTTTTGCTCCTCATCCTGGTTGCTGTCATTTTCACTATGACTCGTGAGACGGAGCCCGCCTCAGTCGAAACCTATTCGGAACTGGCCGATCTTTTCACGCAGGAAAAGGTCCAGTCCTTTACAACCGAGGGAACCAAGATTATCCTCCAGGTTCGCACCGGCAACGGTAGCGAACCGCTGGAAGAGAAGGCCTATGATCTCTACAGCTTCAGTGTTTTCTACTCGGATTTCGGCGACCTGATCTGGGAACAGCACCAGAAGGGTATTCTGGAATCCTATGACTATAACGAAGGCTTTGTCGTGCCCTGGTGGGCAAGCATCGTCCCGTATCTGGTACTCATGGGCGGTGCCATGGTGCTGTGGTATGTCATGATGAACCGCATGGGCGGCGCCGGTGGCGTTGCACGCTTCAGCAAAGCCAGAACGAAGCTTGGCAGCGATGAGAAAAACAAAAAGACCTTTGCCGATGTTGCCGGCTGCGATGAGGAGAAGGAAGAACTTGCAGAGATTGTTGACTTCCTGAAAGACCCGAAGGCCTATTCCTCCATGGGCGCCCGCATCCCGAAGGGCGTTCTGCTGGTTGGCCCTCCGGGCACCGGCAAGACTCTCCTTGCAAAGGCTGTCGCCGGCGAGGCCGGGGTTCAGTTCCTCTCCATTTCCGGTTCTGATTTTGTCGAGCTTTATGTCGGCGTGGGTGCCGGGCGCGTCAGAGACCTCTTTGATCAGGCCAAAAAGGTTGCACCTGCCATTATCTTCATTGATGAGATTGACGCCGTCGGACGCCAGCGTGGCAGCGGTCTTGGCGGTGGTCACGATGAACGCGAGCAGACCCTGAACCAGCTGCTGGTTGAGATGGACGGCTTTGGCAACAACGAGGGTGTTATCGTCATGGCTGCCACCAACCGCGCTGATATTCTGGATAACGCTCTTCTCCGGCCCGGTCGTTTTGACAGACAGGTTTATGTGGGCCTGCCGGATATCCGAGGCCGTGAAGAGATTCTGAAGATCCATGCGCGCGACAAGCAGCTGGGTGATGATGTAGATCTCAATTCCATTGCCAAGGGTACTCCGGGCTTTTCCGGTGCAGATCTGGAGAACCTCATGAATGAGGCTGCACTGCTCGCTGTCAGACGCCAGCACCGGTTTATCTCCATGGAGGATGTGGATGAGGCCATCCTGAAGGTGCAGATGGGTCCCGAGAAAAAGAGCCGCAAGATGAGCGACAAGGCCAGACGCCTCACGGCATATCACGAATCCGGTCATGCTGTTGCTGCAAAGTTCTGCCAGCATGTTGATCCGGTACACTATATCACCATTATTCCCCGTGGTCCGGCAGGTGGATTCACACTCTTCCGCCCGCAGGAGGATCTGGAGAATTTCACCTCGAAGGAAGAAATGTTTGAGAACATTGTCGTCTCCCTTGGCGGAAGAATGGCGGAAAAGCTTTTCCTGGACGACATTTCCACCGGCGCTTCCGGTGATATTCAGCAGGCCAGCTCTCTGGCCAGGGATATGGTCATGAAGTATGGCATGAGCGAGCGTCTTGGGCCTATCCTCTATGACACATCCGGGCAGAGTATTTTTATCGGAAGAGACTTTGGCCATACCAAGAGCTATTCGGAAGAGACCGCAGCCATCATCGATGAGGAGGTCAAGGCGCTGTTTGACGAGGCTTCTGCGCGCTGCGAGGCGATCCTCACTGAGCACGCACAGCAGCTGAAGGATCTGGCGGAATATCTTCTGGTCAATGAGACTATCGACGCGGATGAATTCAGCTATTATTTCGAACATGGCGAGTTTATGCCCGAGGTTCTGAAGGCCGGCAAAAAAGCAAAGCATGACAGCACCATTGAGCGCCCTGCCCGTAAAATCTCGATGAATGTAGAGGATTATCCGGCCTCTGAGCAGGCCTCTGCCGTTCAGACGGAAGGGGAGCCTGCGATGGAGCCCCAGGTGGCGCAGACGGAAGGGGAGCAGGCATCCCAGAGCCCGGAAGAACAATAAAAATCATATCCCCAGGGGATTCATGATATGAAGGAACATCGGAATATCTCCATCGCGGATCAGATATTTGAACAGCTGGAAACGGAAATTCTCTCCGGTAAGTATCACCGGGGAGATATTCTGAACGAACTTCGTCTCTCACGGGAGATGGAGGTCAGCAGGACACCCATCCGCGAGGCACTCCTCCGCCTTGGTCAGGAGAACATGGTCAGGGAGAGCGGGCGAGGTATGGTTGTGGTTGGCATCACCCGCGAAGACATGCTGGATATGTATGATGTTCGTCTCCACCTCGAAGGGGAAATTGCCCGAAGAACCGCTGTCAATATTCAGCAGGAGCAGCTGGCAAAGCTTCTGGAGATTCTGGAGCTGCAGCGGTTTTATACCATCCGGCAGGGGGGAGAGAGTTCAGCGCATATCAGGGATCTGGATTCACAGTTTCATGAACTGGTTTATCAGTCCTGCGGCAGTAAGACCTATACCTTCATCCTGACCAGGATTCACAAGCGGATGATGAAGTTCCGCAAGGCCTCTGTCAGCAATCAGAAAAGGGCACTTCAGTCGATTGAAGAGCACATGGAAATTTATCATGCCCTCGCAGCCCATGACCCGGATGCCGCAGAGAAGGCGGCGCTTGCTCACGTTCGTAACGCAATGCGCAGGCTGGAGCTGATGGAACCGGAACCCCTGGGTGAAGAATTGTAAAGAACTTCAACGACACAAGCCGTTGCATTGCGCAACGGCCTGTGCTATAGTATAGCCAGAAATTGACAGGAGTAGTGTAAGTATGGCCTGGACGACGAGTTCAACATTGGGAAAGGTAATCTGGACTTTTCTGATTTCCATGGTACCGGTAGTGGAGCTGCGGGGCGGCCTGCCGGTAGGGATCACTTCCGGGCTTCCTGTTCCGCTGGCCTTCTGTGCTGCCGTGCTTGGGAATATGCTTCCTGTCCCATTCATTATTGTCTTTATCCGGAAGATTTTCGCCTGGCTCCGTGCTCACTGGCCCTGGATGAACAGGGTGGTTTCAGCGCTGGAAGCCCGGGCAGAGAGTAAAAGAGGAACGATTGAAAAATATGGTAAATGGGGCCTGCTGGTTTTCGTGGCAATTCCGGCCCCCGGCACAGGTGCGTGGACAGGTGCGCTGATCGCAGCGCTGATGAATATGCGTCTGAAGCAGGCAGTCCCGGTCATTTTTGTCGGCGTCTGTATTGCAGGTGTCATCATGTCGGCTGTTACCTTGGGTGCAATCCATCTCTTTTGATTGACGAGGGTATATATGCATATTTTGTATGTTGTGCTGATCATAGCTGCGGGTTATCTTCTAGGGTCACTGAGCTTCTCCATTATTCTCTCGCGCCTGATTGGTAAGGATATCCGGCATCAGGGGAGCGGGAATGCCGGCGCTACCAATATGACCCGGGTGTTTGGCTGGAGTGCCGGGATTGCGACACTGGCCTTTGATTTTTTCAAGGCAGTGGCTGCCATACTAATCGGGCGAAGCCTGCTCGGCGAAACCGGCGTATGTCTTGCAGGCATGGCCGTGATGACGGGGCACTGCTTCCCGGTTTTTTATCATTTTAAAGGAGGCAAGGGGATAGCAACAGGTGCCGGTGTCGGCCTGATGATTGACTGGCGTGTTCTTGTGATCATCGTGGCAGTTTTTTTGGTTGTAGCTCTTCTGACGAAGAAAGTCTCACCGGGCTCTATTTGCGCAGCGGTGGCTGTTGTTCCCGCTACCTGCATTTTTGCCCCGACTGCTCCGATGATCATCCTGGCCGTTTATTCCGGGCTTCTGGCGATCTACCGCCATTCAGAGAACATCCGGCGTCTCGTGAAAGGCACAGAGCCGGATTTTCACGCCAAAAAGAAGGAAAAATAGCATTGGACGTCCTTTCATATTTCTTTTCCTTTTTGTTCATTCTGAAGTAATATATCCACGCTATTTTAAATGTGATCCTAAGCTTTTACTATTTGCAGTTTCTCATGTGAGATTATACCCACGGCTTTATACGAGTGTGAGACTATGAGTCCTGATTTGAAAGAAGAATATACCGACGCACATTACGAGCCTGTCGAGGAAAGCACGGTTCCTCCGCGCTACTATACGCCCCATGTCCGCGCAGAAAAGGACAGGAAGAAACAGGGCGGAGACGTAAGTCATTCTCCGGCAGTATTGATCATTCTCCTTCTCCTTGGCATGATCGCAGGCTCTGTATTAACAGGTATTTATTTTAACCGCCGCCTCTCCTCACTTGAGGCTTCTCTGCTTGATATGGAAAAGGCAGAGGCGGAAGCCGCTGATGCGGCGCTCAGCGCTGCGACAGCTGCAGGCGAAGCCGAGTCCGAGACTGGTCTGACTCCAGCTGAAATCTACAGGCTTGCGACACAGCAGGTTGTAGGAATCCGAACCGAGTTTACGGTGACGAATTTCTTTGGAATGACATCCTCCGGAGCCGTTAGTGCTTCCGGGTTTGTGGTGAGCCCTGACGGCTATATCCTGACTAATTACCACGTGATTGAGGACGCGCATCTGCGCAATCTCAATGTGGACGTAGTTTTCTATGACGGGGCGAAATACAGCGCATCCATTATTGGGATCGAGCCGGCTAATGACCTTGCGGTTCTGAAGATTGAGGCGGAAGGTCTCTCGGCCGCGGTCATCGGCAACAGCGATACGCTTGAGGTTGGCGATCCAATCTACGCGATCGGCAATCCTCTTGGTGAGCTTGAATTCAGCATGTCCACGGGTTATGTCAGCGCGCTGGATCGGGTGATCAGCACCGATGAAGGGGAATCCATCAACATGTTCCAGCTGGATGCAGCAGTCAACGAGGGCAATTCCGGCGGACCGGTCTACAGCAGAACAGGTGAGGTTATCGGTATTGTCACGGCAAAATATGCCTCCACCGGCGTGGAAGGCCTCGGGTTTGCCATTCCTTCCAACGATGCCAGCGAGATTGCTTCGGATCTGATCACAAAGGGCTATGTATCCGGGAAGGCTGCCCTGGGTGTCACGGTGAATAACGATTATACGGCCATGTATGCCCAGTATTACGGTATGCCACTTGGAGCCTATGTGGATTCTGTCATTTCGGGAAGCGCGGCCGAAGCCGCCGGGATGCGAGCCAGTGATATTATTATCTCCATTGATGACACTGTGATCCAGAATTATAATGACCTTCGCAAATGCCTTCGTCTCTATCGTGCAAACGACAAGGCCATGATCACGGTCTATCGTTCCGGCGAAGAGATTCAGCTGCCCATCACCTTCGATGAGGCAAAGCCATCCTGAGCCGGCATGTTCTTAATTGCTGTTTATCTTATCCTCTCTTTTCTCCCAAACGGAGAGCCGCAGGAAATCCTGCGGCTCTTTGTAACTCATGGAATTGTCTGTCCCCAATCGGCAGTACTGCCGGAATCAGGTTTTATTTGAATGACGGGGAGGTATCCTTCTGGATAACGTCATGGGCGCCGCCTTCCACGATACTTGTGGCAGAAATCAGCGTCAGGACGGCCTTTTCCTGCAACTCGGGGATAGTCAGCGCACCACAGTTGCACATGGTGTGCTTCACCTTGCTCAGCGTCAGGGCGACGTTGTCCTTCAGAGAACCTGCATAAGGAACATAGGAATCAACGCCCTCCTCAAAGGAAAGCTTCTTGTCGCCGCCTACGTCATAGCGCTGCCAGTTGCGGGCTCTGGCGGAACCCTCACCCCAGTATTCTTTGTAATACGTACCGCCGATATTGACGCGGTTGGTGGGGCTTTCATCAAAGCGGGCAAAATACCGGCCGAGCATAACAAAATCCGCACCCATGGCAAGGGCCAGCGTAATGTGGTGGTCATAGACAATGCCGCCGTCGGAGCAGACCGGAACATAGATGCCAGTTTCCTGATAATAGCGGTCACGTTCGGCGCAGACCTCGATCACTGCAGTGGCCTGCCCACGGCCGATGCCCTTAGTCTCACGGGTGATGCAGATTGAGCCTCCCCCGATACCGACTTTTACAAAGTCAGCCCCGCACTCAGCCAGGAAGCGGAAGCCAGCTGCGTCCACTACATTCCCAGCGCCAACCTTGACGCTGTCACCGTAGTGCTCACGGATCCACGCAAGGGTGAACTTCTGCCAGTCGGTGTGGCCTTCAGAGGAATC
The DNA here is from genome assembly GCA_902795885.1 of Oscillospiraceae bacterium. GTDB lineage: Bacteria > Bacillota > Clostridia > Oscillospirales > Oscillospiraceae > Limivicinus. Next base: position 15,190 of record CADBNC010000253.1, on the reverse strand, counting down.
GATACACAGCACATCCACGCCTGCGTTCACCAGCGCAGGGACACGCTCGGCATAGTCCCGGGTATTGATGCCTGCACCGACCACATAACGTTTATGGGCGTCCAGCAGTTCATTCGGGTTCTGCTTGTGGTTGTCATAGTCCTTGCGGAAGACAAAGTAGCAGAGCCGCCCGTCTTCATCGATAATCGGCAGTGAATTCAGTTTGTGGTCCCAGATAATGTCGTTGGCTTCCTTCAGCGTAGTGCCTTCCTTTGCCCAGACGAGCTTTTCAAAGGGTGTCATGAAGTCTTTCACCTTTGTGGCGGGATCCATGCGGCTGACACGATAATCACGGCTTGTGACAATGCCGACAAGTCTTCCCTCAGGCGTGCCGTCCTCGGTCACTGCAACAGTGGAATGACCTGTTGATGCCTTCAGATCCAGAATATCCTGGAGTGTGGCTTCGGGGCTGATGTTGGAATCGCTGCGGACAAATCCTGCCTTGTAGCCCTTGGCACGGGCGACCATGGCGGCCTCGTCCTCAATGGACTGGGAGCCATAGATAAAGGCAATGCCGCCTTCAATGGCAAGGGCAACGGCCAGCCGGTCTCCGGAGACGGACTGCATGATTGCCGATACCATTGGGATGTTCATGGTGATGGCTGGTGTTTCCCCTTTTTTGAATTTCACAAGAGGGGTCTTGAGAGATACGTTCTCCGGGATGCATGCTGAAGAAGAGTAACCGGGGATGAGCAGATACTCATTAAAAGTATGGGCGGGTTCGTTGATGATTCTTGCCATGAATTCTCTCCTTTCCAATCACTGCCTTATGTGATATTTTGCTTATTATATGGATTGCACATGACTTTGTCAAGCTTGAATCCGCAGTACCAGCAGGAAATCTTATCGCAGGTGGTACTTTACTTTCACGCGAGAAAAATGTAGTATAGGAAACACTCGAAAAAGCGGGGAAGGGGGCAGCACAGATGAACAGGGATACTGCAATTCGCTTCGTGTCTTTCTGTCTGATTCTTGCAACCCTCTCTACCATGACGGCTGGGCTGCTTCTTGGCAGAACTGCCCGCCGAAGCAGATCACAGGAGCTGGAGACCATCAGCACATTACGCAGAAATCTTGATGAATACGCTGTGCTGCGTATCCAGGCGGACGCGTCCGAGGATTATGAGACGCTGTTCCGAAAGCTCTCTAGAAGACAGGTACGCTACGACAGCCGTATGAACCGACACCGGCAGGAGATCGCTGTTTTCACAGCCACCAGAAGTGGCATGCAGCAGGGTGACGCAGTCCTCCGAAGCGGGGAGAGTGAACTTCAGTCCGGCAAGCAGATTTATCTGATTATTGATGAGCTCTTCTGCATGGCAGAGCTGCTTTTTACACCAGTGGATCTCCTGATCGACAGTCTCGACACCAATCACGATGGCGTCCCCGATGCTGCTGCCACGGAAAATATGGAGCTGATTCTGCAATATCTGAAGGGGATTGACATGAATACACTGCGGTCTCTTCTACTGAGTGCTGTTGCCGAGCTCCAGCAGAATCCTTCTGCCATCCTGGGCGAAGGAATAGATGCGGCGTATGTTCTGGCCGCCATCGGCGCTCTTCTGGATCAGATGAACCAGCTGGAAGCACTGCTTTCAGACTCTTCCCTCACGGCAGAGAAGCTGTTCTCGCACTTTGGCGATCTGGTGGCTGCCTCCGCCTTCATGCGCAATGCCAGGATTCTCCTGGACTATGTCGGGTGGCAGATTACCGAGGGGGAGAACGAACTGAAAAAGGCAAGAGAAGCCATTAATCAGGAGAAGGAAAAACTGGATGCGCAGGCGCGCGAGCTTGAAAAGGAGAAGCTCTGGCTTGACCAGGAAGAAGAAAACCTGATCCGAAGAAGGCAGGAGGCTGAGAATCAGAAAACCTGCGAGGAGCGGCTTACAGCCATCCGCAGCTACCTGCGCAGCATTCCTGAAATCAGGGGGAGTCTGGATGAGAATGTCGCTTCGTCCCCACAGGTACAGGAGGACGCGAAGCTGGTTGCTGCTGCTGAGGGCTGGTACAACACGCTTACACGGCAGAGTCAGGCTGACCACACTCGCCGCATTTCCTGCATGACGATGATGCTTCTGCCACTGTTCTGCGCGGCGGTGGGTTTTGGCATTACCTTCCGGCAGAAAAGAATCAGAGGGCTGGAGCTCTTCCTCTTTGCCCTGTGTCTTGGCTGTGCTGTCGTCGCCGCGATGCTCTATCTGCCTGAGCATAAAGGCCCGAGCTATTCCTGTATAGCTGTCGGGGCATTCGCGGCTGTCTGCTTTGTCCTCGCCCTCCCGGGCAGGCCAGAGGCGAAAGACAATGCTGCCTGAATGTTTACAATTCCTGCTTTTCAATCACGTGAAAATATGGTATTATAATAAAAGGAAGTGAGAACCTTGAGCACGCGCCAGACTGGTATTAAGAAAATTGCAGAGAACAGAAAGGCCTTTCATGACTATTTTGTCCTGGAACGCTTTGAAGCCGGCATTGAGCTTGCAGGCACGGAGGTGAAGTCTATCCGTGCGGGGCAGGTCAATCTGAAGGACTGTTTCTGCATGATCAAGGATGGTGAGCTGTTTGTGCGCGGAATGCACATCAGCCCCTATGAACACGGGAATATTTTCAACCGTGATCCGGTGCGTCCAAGGCGTCTGCTGATGCACAAGAAGGAGATTAACAAGCTCCAGGCCAGAGTGATGCAGGACGGCGTTGCGCTGATTCCACTTTCACTGTATTTTCTTAACAGCCGCGTGAAGGTGGAGCTTGGCCTCTGCAAAGGTAAAAAACTCTATGATAAGCGCGAAAGCGATGCCCAGCGTGAGTCGAAGCGCGAAATGGATCGAATAATGAAAGAGAGGAATCGTCCCATATGAAGAACCCGGTTGTCACAATTGAAATGGAAAACGGCAAAACCATCAAGGCAGAGCTCTATCCGGAGATTGCCCCCAATACAGTGAATAATTTTATCTCCCTGGTAAAGAAAGGTTTTTACGATGGCCTTATCTTCCACCGTGTGATTTCGGGCTTTATGATCCAGGGCGGTGACCCGAAGGGCATTGGCATCGGCGGTCCCGGCTACAGCATCAGGGGAGAGTTTGCGGCAAACGGATTTGCCAACAGTCTTAAGCATGACAGAGGCGTTTTGTCCATGGCCCGTGCCATGGCGCCGGATTCTGCCGGCAGCCAGTTCTTTATCATGCATCAGAACGCTCCGCATCTCGATGGTCAGTATGCCGCTTTTGGAAAGGTCACGGAAGGCCTCGAGGTTGTGGATGAGATTGCTTCCGCAAGGACCGATTATCAGGACAGACCGCGTGAGAAGCAAATGATGAAAAAGGTAACGGTTGATACCTTCGGTGAGGATTATCCCGAACCGGAAAAACTCTGATTCTCATATTCTCCCGGCGCGGTTCCTCCGGTCAGCGCCGGATTCATGGGGATGTAACGGTTTCGACGGGGGTATAGAGGCAGAAATAGCGGGCGGATGCGCCTGTCATCCATAAAACGGGCACCTTATAAATTAAAGAACGACGATAACGCTGTTCTTCTCGCTGCTTAAGCAGTGAGCGTTCCACCCGGGAGGACCACGGCCCGGGATGGGGCGTCGATGAGTGGTGAACGTGAACACGCTAAGCTTTGCGCGTGTCACGCACAATGAAGCTACCAAGCCCTGGAGCATGACGGTGTGCGCCCGGGCGAGGGAATGCAAATCATCGTCTGCGCCCGGAGAGGTTTCTGATGAAGTACTTTCGGACACGGGTTCAACTCCCGTCATCTCCACCATTTGAAGGAGTCCAGTAGTCATTATGATTATTGGACTCCTCTTTCATGCACTGTCTTAATCGAAAACTTCAGTGATGCTATTGGCGAAAGACTTCCGGTTTACAGAATAGATTGTGTCTTATATAATAGAAACATATTATACATGGAGGGATAGAAAAATGATCTATGATTATACCATTACAACTGGCAGGGGCGAACAGCTGAATCTTAATGATTACAGGGGGAAAGTCATTCTGGTTGTCAATACTGCCACTGGCTGCGGCTTCACACCACAATATGCCCCGATTGAACAGCTGTACATGGATTATCATGACAGGGGTCTGGAAATTCTGGATATTCCCTGCAACCAGTTTGGCGGACAGGCTCCGGGTACAGACGAGGAGATTCACGAATTCTGCACCATGCATTTCAATACCACCTTCCCGCAGATGAAGAAAGCGGATGTTAACGGCGGAAACGAGCTGCCGCTTTATACATATCTGAAATCGCAGAAGGGCTTCGAGGGCTTTGGGGAACATCCGTACAAGGCGCTGCTTGAAAAGATGTTTTCAGAGGCAGATCCTGATTGGGATAAGAAGCCGGACATCAAGTGGAACTATACAAAATTTGTGATCGACCGGGAAGGTAACGTCGTCGCGCGCTTTGAACCAACTGCAGATATGGCTGAGGTCGAGGCCTGTATCAGAGCTCATTTGTGAAAGAAGCAGTGCTGTAAAGAAGAGGATGGAAATACCATGCAATTCATAATCACCGCATACGACGGGGAAAATGCCCTGTCGAAAAGACTGGAAGTCCGGCCGCGCCATCTGGAAGGAATGGCAAAGCTGAGCCCCCATATTATTTGTGCCGGCGGCATTCTGAATGATGAGGGGAGACCAAAAGGATCCGTTCTCGTTATGGAATTTACCAACCGGGCTGAGCTGGATGCGTATTTGGCGGCTGAACCCTATGTAGTCGAGAAAGTCTGGGAAAAGATCGAAGTGGAGCCCATGAACATTGTTATTTTGAACGGCGAAAAGGTTGGAAGATAAATCTCCGGAACGGGGAGTCTATCCATCATCACTGTTCCTGCTAACCAACCTTCTGCTTGTTTCAGCATCGTCTACGCCCTGACAGGCATCACAGTCAGTAATAGTAGATTACTGATCGAGTGAATTCCTCTCTGTACGGAAGCGTGGATTTATGGTATACTGTCTTCAAGAGGGAAAGACAGATGAAGATAAACAAACAGAATAAGAAGTGTCGTTTATGGGCGGTCCCTGTTTTGTGCATCCTTGTGTTTGCCGTGTATTTTCTGATTTATACAGGGCACTACTATCATGCAGACGCATCATGCAAGGCAGCTCTGAAATCAGATGAAAGCGTGTCTGTTACACAGACCGGATACGGATGGCTGTTTGATGGCCCGTCTGAAAGCGATGCGCTCATTTTTTACCCGGGGGGCAAGGTCGAGGAGACATCCTATGCGCCGCTGCTGCATCTTCTCGCACAGAACGGGATGGATGTCTGCCTGGTGAAGATGCCCTTCCGACTGGCCGTTTTTGGAGCAGGCAAAGCAAACGATCTGATTGCACAGTATGATTATGACCACTGGTATATCGGAGGGCATTCACTGGGCGGTGCCATGGCAGCAAGCTATGCTGCAGAAAACAGCACTCAACTGACCGGTGTCGTGCTGCTTGCCGCCTATCCGATCAAGAAGCTGGATGAAAGCCTCTCTGTGACTGTCCTCTATGGTTCTGAGGATGGCGTGCTCAACAGAGAGAAACTCACAGAAGGGGAGGCATATTTGCCTCAGGACACCGTGATTGAGATAATTGCCGGAGGGAATCATGCGCAGTTTGGCAATTATGGTATACAGAAAGGTGACGGGAATGCAACAATTACTGCCGGGGAGCAGCAGCGTCGGACCGAAGAACTGATCATACAGCGCCAGGCGAGCTGATGATAGCGTGTTTTATCCCGGTGCAGGCCAGATCAACCCTTTCCGCAAGCAATCCCTGATAAAAACCTATAAAACAGAGCCGGGCATGCGCCTGGCTCTGTTTTTGGAATATTCACTTATCCTTCGTACGGAATAATCATTTGGCAGGATTCATCAGCCATTCTACAATCCGTTTCGCGTCTACTTCCATACCGGCAGAAAGAAGACCGGCAGAGAGGAAAGCGGCAGTTTCGTTAAGATTCAGCCCCTTCAGTCTGGCAAAGTTGGAATTCGGTGATGGCTCACCTTCCATATTTCTTCCTTCGATATAGCCACACTCATAGCACATCATCAGAGGAATTTTTCTGTGCGAATCCAGAGTCATCTCAGCACCGCAACGCGGACATTTCATGTTTAACCCTCCTCTCTGTTTGAAAATAATGCATAATCCTGGAAGCTCCAGATATTAAAAATCAGTCCTCGTCCAGTCCGTCGTCGCAGATGAGGCCATACCCGCCCTGGCGGCGCTTATAGACAACTGCGATCGCATCGTCCGCATCCATATTGCGGAATACAAAGAACTCATGCCCCAGGAGATTCATCTGCAGGATTGCTTCCTCAGCGGACATAGGTTTAATAGAGAAACGCTTGTTGCGGACAATCTTGAATTCATCATCCGGTTCATCTGCAGCCTGAACATACGGGGCGACCGAGAACGAATCTTTTTCAAGCGAGCCTTCACGGAGTCTCTTCTCAAGACGGGTTTTGTTTCTGCGAATCTGACGCTCGATTGCCGCGACACCGGAATCAACCGATGCGTACATATCGCTGGTCAGCTCGCTTGCACGGTAATAGGTGCCGTTGTTATGAATTGTTATCTCAGCACGGAAACGTCCGCGTTCCAGACTGAACGTAACAAATGCATCAGCCTCTGTCTTGAAGAAGCGATCAAGCTTTGAAATCTTCTTCGTTGCATAAGCCCGGAGATCTTCAGAAGAATCCATCTTTTTTTCTGCGAAAGTGAACTTCATATCTGTAACTCCTTTCCACAGGGATTTATCCTGTATATATATGTTACCACATTTTCAGACGATTGAGAAGAGGAGGCAGCTTAATTTAAAAAATTTTTTTACGCATGATCTTCACTGTCTGTCAACTATCTTGCCAAATTGCCGCAAATACGGTAAAATAACACATATTCATATATTGAGGTGCGTATGGAAGAGAACACGACAGGAACCCTGTATATTGTCGCCACGCCGATCGGCAATTCAAAGGATATATCACCCAGGGGCCGAAAAATACTGGAGGAAGCGGATATCATTGCTGCGGAGGACACACGCCGTTCCGTTGTTCTCCTGAACAAGCTGGAAATCAGTAACCGGCTCATATCCAATCATAAGTTTAATGAATACGGCAAGTCCGACTGGTTTATCGAGCAGATGAAGGAGGGCCGTGATGTTGCCGTGATCACCGATGCCGGGACGCCCTGCATCTCGGATCCGGGAAATGCCCTTATTCGTGCGGCATATGAGGCCGGAATCCCGGTCAGAGGGATTCCCGGATGTTGTGCGGCGATCAATGCCCTGGCGATTTCAGGTTTTGATCTGAGCAGCTTTTCCTTCCACGGTTTTTTCCCGCGGGAGACTGCGGACAGAAAGCGCGCCCTTGATGCCATGCGGCAGAACGTCACGGCAAAGACCTTCGCATTCTATGAATCCCCAAAGCGCATCATGAGTCTGGTGGATTTTCTGATCGACGAGAGGGCTGACTGTACCCTGTTTCTCATTAACGACATGACAAAGGTGCACGAAAAAAGCTATCGCGGCACCCCGGAAAAAGTTAAAGAGATGCTCATTGAGAAGGGCAATTACGAAAAAGGGGAGTACACACTTGTAATTGAACTCAGCGAGGCCTACCGCTATAAAAAGCAGGAACACCTTGTATCACCGGAAGCAATGCTTGTGGATGCGATGGTTTCCGGGGCGGATCTTCGAGACGCCATATCGGTGGTTTTGAATGACCAGAACAATTCCTACAGCAAGAACGAGCTGAAGGCTGCGGCCATCCGGCTGAAAAACATTTTCGGATCCTGAGAACGAACGGGATTTATACGAAAAGAAAGGAAAAGTGGTTTTATGGACAAAAAGCGGCCAACCGGCAGAAGAAAAAACATCAGTGGATACGGAAAAGGTTCGGATATTCACGGAAGCGGCCTTAACACTGGTCCGGTTGGGAACAGTCACCCGGATAACTTCAGGCCGGTGACGAACAAGATTGAAGAGACCGGCAGAAGACCAGCGGGCCGCGGTGTGAAACGCAGCGGAGGAGCGCTCTCACTTGCCGCAATTTTGGCACTGCTGCTCTTTGGCGGGAACAGTCTGTTCGGTGGTGATTCACAGGAGAGTTATTATCAGCAGACACCTGCGCCCACGGTTCAGATTTCTCAGCCGGCGCCAACGCCCAGGCCAACTTCCACGCCCAGGCCTTCGGCTGCCCCGCAGATTGATTATGGCATCCAGCCGAACAATGCATCCGGATATACCTTTTCAGCCGGCCCAACGGTGGTGACAAATACAGATACGGCAACCGTAGATGAAAGCGTTGCTTCCGGAACAAGGGAGAAGTACACCCGCATCTATGGAAACGGCAAGGATGAAGTGACCATCATGGTATACATGTGCGGAACGGATCTTGAATCCCGCAGCAGCATGGCCACAAGAGACCTGGTTGAGATGACCAAGGCTTCTTTCTCGGACAAGGTGCATATTATCGTTTATACCGGAGGATGCACACGGTGGAACAATTCTGTTGTATCCTCGAGCCGGAACCAGATTTATGAGATAAAGAGCGGCGGACTGGAAAGACTCTCCTCAGACATGGGGACTGCCAGCATGACCGATCCCGATACGCTCTCCACCTTCATCCAGTGGTGTGCCAAGCGCTATCCGGCAAACCGGAACGAGCTGATTCTCTGGGATCACGGCGGCGGCTCAGTGAGCGGGTATGGATATGATGAAAAATACCCCAGATCCGGCAGCATGAGCCTGGCCGGCATTGAAACAGCTTTGAAGGATGCCGGTGTGACCTTCGATTTTGTCGGTTTTGATGCCTGCCTGATGGCAACACTGGAAAACGGTCTGATGCTGGACCGCTATGCGGATTATATGATTGCCTCAGAGGAGACGGAACCTGGTATTGGCTGGTACTATACGAACTGGCTCTCACGCCTCGCAGCGAACCCATCCATGCCGACTGTCCAGATCGGGAAAAATATCGTGGATGATTTTGTCCAGACCTGTGCCGCCCAGACCAGAGGACAGAGTGCAACGCTCTCAGTTGTCGACCTGGCAGAGCTCTCTCATTCGGTTCCTACAGCACTGAAGGATTTTTCAAAGGCACTTTCCGGGCAGATTAAAAACAAACAGTACCAGCAGATTTCGAACGCACGCAACAATACGCGGGAGTTTGCCAGAAGTACCTATATCGACCAGATAGACCTGATTCACTTTACAAAGAATATCGGATCGCAAGAGGCTGCAAGGCTTGCCAGCGCCCTGCAGGGGGCGGTAAAGTACAACCGCACCTCGAGCGATATGTCCGATGCCTATGGTATTTCCATTTATTTTCCGTACCGCAAGGCCAATAAGCTGGACAGTGCCTGCAACACCTATGAAGCAATCGGCATGGATGAGAGCTATACAGAATGCATCCGCGCTTTTGCAAGCCTTGAGGTCAGCGGACAGGCGGCATCCGGAGTGGGCGGCTATTCGCTGCCTTCGATCCTGACCGGAGGCTACAGTTCCTCTGCGGCAGGGGAATATGATATGATCTCCGAGCTTCTGGGAAGCTTCCTGACCGGAAATTACGGCAGCATGCCCGGGTTCTCCTCATATAATTCAGGTTTCCTCAGCGGAAGAGCGCTTAGTGAGGAAGAGACATCCCGTTATATTGCGGACAACAGCTTCGACCCGACAGCACTGGTCTGGACAGAGAATGCGGCAGGGGAGCGGGTGATTGCGCTTCCGGAAGAGCAGTGGGATCTGATCACGGGCCTGGAGTACAATGTCTTTGTGGATAACGGCAGGGGATATATCGATCTCGGCCTTGACACGGTCTATGATTTCGACGATGACGGGAATCTGCTTGCGCCAATGGATAATACCTGGCTTGCGATCAATGGTCAGGAGGTTCCGTATTATCATGAATATACCATCGGCGATGGAGAGGATGCTGTTATCAGCGGCTATGTGCCGGCGCTTCTGAACGGGCAGCGGGTTGAGCTTCTGGTCGTATTCAGCCCGGATTATCCCGACGGCGCAATCACAGGACTGCGGTATGTCTATGCCGATGGTGAGACGGAAACCGTGGCAAAAAGCCTTCCTGCACTCGGTTTTGAGTCAGATGAGAATGCAGACTGGGTTCAGGAAGAGCCGGAGAGCTTCTGGAAGGTTGGCGATACACTGCAGTTTATCGCAGATTTCTACACCTATGAGGGTGAATATCAGAACAGCTTCCTCTTTGGAGAGCCAATGACGGTAAGTGAGAACATGGTCATCTCCGATGTTTATCTGACTTCCGCCACACGCCAGAGTTACCGCTTTACGGATCTCTATCAGCAGCATTACTGGACACCCGGTCTGGAATCCTGAACATCCAGAATTCAGAAAACAAACATGACAGAGAAAGCTGGCTTCCCGATTCGGAAGCCAGCTTTCTTCTTTGCACATATGCAGATTCTATCGCTTTTTCCTGCGGGAAACTGGATTACACGCGCTCACCCAGCTCCCGGCAGATGCGGTCGTATTCCTCTTCGTCCAGCTTGTAGTGGTTCTTGTAGAGAAGCCAGGAGAGGAACATCAGCAGGCAGGGGATTACTGTCATTACAAGCAGAAGGCCTCTTGTCTGGCCTGGCTGCACACCGGTGAGAAGAGCTGTAATCTCGGTTGCCTTCTGCTCCGCTGTGATTTCCCCTGCATTGGCAGCCTGTTCCAGGTCTGCAATACCGTTTGTATAGGTGATGATCTGGAAAGCAATATAAGTGATATTTGCAATCGCAACTGTTAAAGCGGAAGCAAGTTTTGTCAGGAAAGGACGCAGGGAGGAGACAATGGCTTCATCACGGGTTCCGTGGATATATTCGTTGTACTCAACCGTATTCATGATCGAAATCATCATGATTAAATAGAAGCCATACTGGCCAAAATTGGCGAGCATATAACCCAGTGTGAGAAGGACAAATTTGATGTTTCCGCCGGGGATCACAACCCCGGAGAGAAGCATGATCAGATAGCCAATGCCCGAGATAACCATGAGAACATTCATCAGCTGCTTGCGGTGCATTTTCCGGGAGATTGCAGGATAAAAGATCATAAGAAATGCTGTGACGGCCATCCCCAGCATCTGGAAGGCAGTAAAGAACACCCCCTGGTATCCAAACTCCACATAGATAAAGGTCTGCCCGATTCCGGAGAGGACAATGCCGTTTCCAATCTGCTGGATCAGGAAAATCAGTGAAATCCAGAGAAGCTGCTTGTTGCCGGCAATCGTCCCGATGATTTTTTTGAAACTGATTGGAGGTGCGGGCTCGTTGTTATAGTTACGCTGTTCGGTTACGCCAAATACAGTAAAGGCGAGGAAGGCAGGGCCGAGAATGGCGATGATAAGCGCAACACGGCCATATGCAGTTACAGCATTGCCGCCGATGGCACTCTCACCGGCAGTCAGCATCGGGATGAAGGCCGCCGCCAGCATGCCGCCGATTCCGGCGAACAGCGTTGCACGGGAGGTATACTGGTTGCGGGTATTCGCATCCGAACTGAGGGCAGGAACCATGCCCCAGTAGGAGATATCGTGCATGGTGTAGGTAATGCTGTAGAGAAAATAAATAACGCCAAAGAACCAAACGAAGCTCCATCCCTGCAGATGTACATTGAAAGCAAGATAGATGACAATCGAAGTGCTTAAAATGCCAATGACAAGCCAGGGCTTGAATTTGCCCCATTTTGTCCGGGTTCTTTCAATGATATTGCCCATAATCGGGTCATTCAGTGCGTCAAAAATACGCGCCCCGACCATGATTGCAGTGATTGCCGACAGCTGTGCAGCTGTCAGCTTATGAGTAAAGAGAACAAATGTCAGGAGATAGCTGGTGACAAGATTGTACATCATATCGCGCCCGACGGTGCCAAGGGGGAACATGATCAGATTCTTTTTGCGGATCTTCATCTCATCCATTTGTGGAGGCCTCCTTCCTGTGTTATAATGATCATATCATGAATCCTGATGATTTGCAATGCACCGATGTCCGGTTATTTACAATTTGTGCATCTGCGCAGACTTGAAATAAGTCTTTGATCGTGCTATAGTCACTGCATAATCAAAACTGGAGGTATATGTAATGGCTGAAGTTATACTTACAAGTAATAATTTTGAGCAGGAAGTTCTGAAGTCTGATATTCCTGTGCTTGTTGATTTCTGGGCAACCTGGTGCGGCCCCTGCAAAATGCTTGCGCCGACGATTTCGAAGATTGCCGAAGAGAAGGCAGGAGCTGTCAAGGTGTGCAAGCTGGATGTGGATGAAGTACCGGAGATTGCCGCAAAGTATGGTATTTCCAGCATCCCGACACTGAAGGTCTTTGTAAACGGAGAAGTTGTGAAGTCTTCTGTCGGCGTTCAGCCGAAGGCAGCCATTGAGGGCATGCTTCCCTGAAGGCGATGTACCTGAACAAAGACAGCATATAACCTGAATCAGAATATAAAAGAGGGAAAACTGTTCAGTCAGTTTTCCCTCTTTCGAATATACAGGATATTACTGAAGAGATAGGTGCTGTGCTTTCGAATATAGTCTCTCAGCTCATCCTGCCGGATATAGTATTTTCTGCCCCAGGAGGAGATCGTCAGAAATCTCTCATCCATCGCGGTAACCGTGACATAATGCGCGCATACCGAAGTGACCGGAACACAGGCACCGCCCGGTGTCATACGGTAGAAGGGGAGACCATCCCGCTTCCATATCTGCGGGATTTGAGGCCCTACGCCCAGAATGACCGGGATATCCGCATCCAGAAGCTCTGAAACTCTGTTCAGCAGTTTTTTTCCGGTAAAGCACCATTCAGCCGTATAGGGGAGATGCTTTTGATGAAACAGAAGATTGATCCCGAGCGTTAGCGTCAGGCCATTGATCCCGACCGGATACAAAAGCGGCAGATACTATCTTCGCATCATATCCAGCATCCGGCAGTAGGCGCCCCTTGTGGGGGAAGGGGAATCTGTCAGATAGAGGAGAAGATCCAGCGCCGCGACTACGCCGCAGCCGCATTTCTTCATGGTTCTGTCTTCTGACCATCCCTGGTTACCCCCATAGGACATGCCTGCAGGAGTGCTGACAGCGATGTAGGGCTTTTTCAGCTGAACCTGCATGGTTCTCCGAAGAGAGGGGAGAGCAGGTGCTGTTCAGGCGTTTGCAAGGTGCTTCTTCAGCCTGGCGTAGCGCGGAAGGGAATCCACACGCGGGATATCCGGCTCGCCCTGAATCAGAGGCAGGGCATAATCAATGAATTCCTGCTTAAGGCCGTTGTGGGTTTCGTTGATCCACTCAAGAGGAACCTTCTTTTCGAAGTTGGCAACCTTCTCAAGAGGAAGCATCTTGTAATTGCAGACGTACTTGCCGTCCTTCTCGCTGCGCTCAAAGGAGACCATATTGCCGCTGTTGCCGGCAACCGCATCTTCGACGGCGAGTTTGCCTGCCATGAAGGCCTCTTCCACATCAACCGCAGAAGCCAGGTGCGCAGCGCAGCGCTGCAGAAGGCTGAGCTCGATGCCGCGAACCTTCGCACCGGTATGCTGCTTGACGATTTCCGCCAGCATGCTGGCAAGACCGCCGAGCTGGGCATGACCGAAACCATCCGTTGCAGAAGTTTTTGCTTCGGAAACAAAGCTTCCATCAGCATAGTGAATACCTTCTGAGACAGCAACAAAGACCTGGCCGTTCTTCTTATAGAGCCTGTCAACATCTTCGAGGAACTGCTCCATGGAGAAATCGCATTCTGGAAGATAGATCAGATCCGGGCCGGAGCCATAGGCAGTGGCCAGAGCAGCACTGGCAGCGAGCCAGCCGGCGTGCCGTCCCATGATTTCCACAACAACGATCATCTTGTTGTTGTACACACGGGCATCCTTGTTGATTTCCATGCAGGAAGTCGCAATATACTTGGCGGCGCTTGCAAAGCCGGGGCAGTGATCCGTGCCGTAGAGATCGTTGTCTATGGTCTTCGGTACGCCCATGACATGGCACTCGTAGTTTACAGACTGCAGATACTTGCTGATCTTGTTGCAGGTATCCATAGAGTCGTTGCCGCCGTTATAGAAGAAATAGCGTACATTATATTTCTTGAAAATTTCAAGCAGACGCTTATAGTCTGTGTCATCCTTCTCAGGATCAGCCATCTTGTATCTGCAGGAACCGAGCTCGGAGGAAGGAGTATGGAGGAGATAGCGCAGCTCTTCAGGATCTTCATCGTCCATCACATAGAGCTGGTCATTCAGTACGCCTTCAATCCCGTGGGCTGCCCCATAGACCTTTGTAATCGCGGGAGAATCAAGAGCGGTTCGGATTACACCGTATGCGCTGGCATTGATAACAGAAGTAGGACCGCCAGACTGGCCGAAAATGCAGGAACCAACAAGCTGTTCTTTCATAGATTACACCACCCAAATTTTTTCTAAATTTTTTCATGAGCTTATTGATTAATAACCGGATTCAAGATATAATAGAAAACGCGATTTGTAAATGTGCTTTTTGTACAAATTTTAATTATTTAAGTAAGGGAGAGTATCGAGATGCCATTGGTAACAACTACTGAGATGTTTAAGAAAGCCTATTCCGGAGGCTACGCGGTTGGTGCATTTAATGTAAATAATATGGAGATCGTCGAGGGGATTACCGAGGCGGCGCAGGAACTGAATGCTCCGTTGATTCTGCAGGTTTCAAAGGGTGCAAGAAAGTATGCGAATCACACCTACCTTATGAAACTCGTGGAAGCTGCCGTTATTGAAACCGGTCTGCCCATTGCTCTTCACCTGGATCACGGTGACTCTTTTGAACTTTGCAAATCCTGCATTGACGGGGGATTCACTTCGGTTATGATCGATGCTTCTTCAAAGCCTTTTGAAGAAAATATTGCGCTCACTAAACAGGTCGTAGAATATGCCCACGATCACGGTGTTGTTGTGGAAGCCGAGCTTGGCACACCTGCGGGCATTGAGGATGAAGTAAAAGTCTCTGCTGAAGACAGCTCTTATACCAGACCCGAAGATGTTCAGGAATTCGTTCAGAGAACCGGATGTGATTCACTTGCCATAGCTATTGGAACTTCCCATGGCGCCTTTAAGTTTAAGCCCGGAACGGATCCCAAGCTTCGTCTCGACATTCTGGAAGAGGTTGAGAAACGTCTTCCCGGA
>CADBNC010000252.1 GCA_902795885.1 Oscillospiraceae bacterium | reverse complement strand
GGAATATGGCAGGCTGAGCTTTGAATCCGGCTGGAGCTCTATCCACAACTGGGAGTCCGGCGCGCCAGAGCAGATCCGCCTGTATGAGATCATGCGTGAGACCGCCGGCATCTATGGCGGCCGGTTCTCGGGGGCGGGGTTCAAGGGCTGCTGCATGGCCCTGATTGACCCGGCGAGAGTCGATTCAATTCAGGCCGAGGTTGAGCGGAAGTATCTGGCTTCGTTTCCGGAGATGGAGGGAAAATACAGCTTCCATCTCTGTGAGAGCGCGGATGGCGTATGCGCCGGAGGTGGCGTATGAAGTGCGTGATTCTCGCTGCCGGCTATGCCACGCGGCTTTACCCTCTGACGGAGAACTTTCCGAAGCCGCTGCTGAAGGTTCAGGATAAAGCGATTCTCGACTGGCTCCTTGACGATACAGGGGACAGTGCGGATCAGTACATCGTGATCAGCAACCACCGGTTTGCCCATCACTTTGAATCCTGGGCTGCCGGCCGCCCGGAGAGCATTGTGGTTCTGGATGACGGCACAGAGAGCAACGAGACCCGCCTTGGGGCTGTGAGGGACATTCAGTTTGCCATCGAGGCACTTGGTCTTCAGGACGATCTGCTGGTGATCGCCGGGGACAATCTTCTGGATTTCAGCCTCCGTTCCTTTATCCGCTATGCGCAGGAAAAGCAGACCACCTGCATCATGCGCTATTGGGAGGCAAACGAAGAGAAGCTCCATCACTGCGGTGTGGCTGTTGTAGATGATGATGGCCTTGTTCTGGAGATGGAGGAGAAGCCCACAGAGCCGAAGAGCCACTGGTGCACGCCGCCCTTTTATTTCTATAAGGCCTCGGATGTGCCGCTGGTGAAGCAGGGGATTGAGGCCGGCTGCGGGGTGGATGCACCCGGCAGCTTCATCGCTTGGCTGAGTACACAGACGGCTGTCCACGCGTATGAGATGCCGGGGAAGCGCTATGATATCGGGAATCTGGAGAGCTATGAAGCCGTCCAGGCAGAATACAGGGGAATCAGAGAGTAAACACAGAGAGGAATAGTTTCATGAAGATTACTGTTGCAGGTGTTGGGTATGTTGGGCTTTCGCTGGCTGTTTTGATGGCACAGCATCATGAGGTCACGGCCATTACAACGACCGAGGCCAAGGCCGAAAAGCTGAATCAGTTTATCAGCCCGATTCAGGATGAAGAGATCGAGCGTTTCTTTGAAGAGACGAGAGAAGGGAAGCGGAAGCTGAACTTCAGAACTACCACAGATAAAGAGGCGGCCTATGCTTCGGCAGATCTGGTTATTATTGCCACGCCCACAAATTATGACAGCCAGAAGAATTACTTCGATACCAGCGCAGTGGAAGACGCCATCGAGACCTGCATGCGGTGCAACGACCATGCCTATATGATCATCAAGTCGACCATTCCGGTTGGGTATACGAAGTCTGTTCGTGAAAAATACAATACCGGGCGGATCCTCTTCAGCCCGGAGTTCCTGCGGGAATCGAAAGCGCTTTACGACAATCTCTATCCTTCACGTATTATTGTGGGATGTGATGCAGAAAGCCGGGCGGCGGCAGAGCAGTTTGCGGGGCTCCTGCAGGAGGGCGCCGTAAAGCAGAATATTGAGACCCGTTTCATGGGCTTCACCGAGGCCGAGGCGGTCAAGCTCTTTGCCAACACTTATCTGGCGCTCCGTGTCTCCTTCTTCAACGAGCTGGATACCTATGCTGAGATGAAGGGGCTGAACACACAGGAGATTATCGACGGGGTCTGTCTTGATCCCCGTATTGGCTCCCATTACAACAACCCGTCCTTTGGCTACGGGGGATATTGCCTGCCAAAGGACACCAAGCAGCTTCTGGCCAATTACAACGATGTGCCCGAAGAGCTCATCCGGGCAATCGTCGAGAGCAACCGCACCAGAAAGGACTTCATTGCCGACCGCGTGCTGGAAAAGGCTGGCTACTACACGGCTAACAGCATCTGGAACGCGGAGAAGGAGAGGCCCATCACGGTTGGCGTCTATCGTCTGACGATGAAGAGCAACAGTGATAATTTCCGCCAGTCCTCCATCCAGGGGGTCATCAAACGTGTGAAGGCCAAAGGTGCCACAGTTATCATCTATGAGCCCACGCTGGAGGACGGCCAGACCTTCTTCGGCTCCGTCGTCGTAAACGATCTGGAGAAGTTCAAACGCGGCTCGGATGTGATCCTCGCCAACCGCTTTGATGACATGCTGAAGGATGTGAAAGAGAAGGTCTATACAAGGGATCTGTTTGGAAGAGATTGAAGGGAATATAACAGTAACCTGGAGTAAACAAGATCATGAAAACACTTGTGATTCTGGCGGCGGGCATAGGCTCCCGCTTTGGTACAGGCATAAAGCAGCTGACCCCGATAGATAACAACAACCATCTGATCATCGACTACAGCATTCATGACGCGATTGCTGCGGGCTTTGACAGTATCCTCTTCATTATCCGGCACGATATCGAAGAGGACTTCAAGGCCGTGATCGGGAACCGGATAGAGGCCGTCTGCGCGCCCCTCGGTGTGAAGACTGCCTATGCCTGGCAGGAGAAGGACAAAGGCGTGCCGGCGGATCTGGCTGCAGGGAGAGTCAAGCCCTGGGGCACCGGGCATGCGGTTCTCTGCTGCGATGGGCTGATCGATGGCCCCTTTGCCGTGATCAACGCGGACGATTATTACGGGAAAAACGGTTTCCGCAGGGCAGCGGCCTTTCTGGAAGAGAATCCGGATGGCTACGCCCTCATAGGCTACCAGATGAAGAACACGCTTTCGGATAATGGCGGCGTCACCAGAGGGATCTGCTCGGTGGAGGATGGCCGGCTCACCGGTATTGCCGAGACAAAGAACATCGTGAAGACGCCCAATGGCGCGGCAGCGGACGGCAGGGCTCTGGATTTGGAGAGCCTGGTGTCCATGAACTTCTGGTGCTACCCGGCGGCGTTTATGGACGTGCTGAAGAAAGGCTTTCCGGAGTTCCTTGCCACGACGCCGAACCCCGAGAAGGACGAATATCTCCTGCCGATCATCGCCGACGGCATGCTCAAGCAGGGGACAGCGTTCACGGTTCTGCCCACAGACGACCAGTGGTTCGGCGTAACCTACCAGGAGGATCGCCCCGCCGTCGAGGCAGCATTTCGTGAGCTGATCG
>CADBNC010000251.1 GCA_902795885.1 Oscillospiraceae bacterium | reverse complement strand
GCTCAGTGCCCTGCTGAAGCAATCGATATGGGCGAGCTCCACTATGAGATCAACCAGGAGAAGTGCCTTGAGTGCGGTTCCTGCGCTGCTCAGTGCCCGGCCGAAGCAATTGTGCAAAAGTAATTCACTCTTATTGCTGATGATTTGGGAGAAGGGTTTCCTTCTCCCAGTTTTTTTGCCTTTTGGGCTGAAGTGAGACAGGAGGGAAGAGGGGTAAGATGAGTAGTGAGAGACTGTGGCCTGGTGGCCCGTTCTTCGTGGACGGCCAATATGCGAAGCTGACCAGTGATTCCATCCTGCTGGCAGATTTTGCTGCCGTATCGGAGGAAAGGCTGAAAAGTTCCAGACACCGTAACGGAATTGACCTCGGCTGCGGCTCAGGGATTCTATGCCTGCTTCTTCTTGAGAGATTTCCAAACCTCAGTATGACCGGGCTGGAAATCCGACCGGATGCTGCTGCGCTCGCAGGAGAAAATCTGAAAAAGAACGGTCTGGAGAACAGAAGTATTATCTGCCCCGGCGATCTGCGCGAGACAGTAAAGAGCTTTCCTGCTGGAAGTTTTGACTTTGTGATCAGCAACCCGCCTTATTATATCCAGGGAGATAGCGCTGACGGTTTGGCCTCGCCGTATGAAGAGCGCGCCGTCGCGAGAGGGGAACTCTCCTGCAGCCTGGAGGACCTCTGCCGGGCAGCCGGCAGGCTTTGCAGAAGCGGAGGAAAGCTGTACCTCTGTTATAAGCCGGATCGGGTGGCAGAGCTTTTTGAAACACTCCGCCAGTACCGGTTCGAACCAAAAAAAATCCGAACCGTACATCACAGAACCAGCTCACGGGCGAGCCTTCTCCTGATGGAAGCCGGCAGGGATGGGAGGCCTGGCCTGACGATAGAAGCGCCGCTCCTTCTGCATGAGGAAAGCGGCGCAGAGACTGAGGAATACCGAAAAATCTTTCACCGGCAGTGAGCAGCGGCTGCTGTGGCAGTATCGCAGAAAGCCCTGTGCTGTCAGAGAATAAGAATTCCAGAAAAAACATTGCAAAACAGGTAAAAAATGCTTGACAAACTGCATGGAGACACATATAATGTGCAGGCAAAACAAAGAAGGTACGGCATCCCCGTCCTCACCCGGCGACCTTGGGTCCGCTGTGGTTAAGAATCCCTTCAAAGGGTTTTCCTGGTCGTCTTGTATGAACAGAGAAAACTTCCGGCAGACAGATACTGCAACTGTGTGAAGACAGTTCGCAGTGAAGAAAACCGGTCCGTTGAATGCCGAGGATACAAGGGAATGCTGTGCGGGTGCTGTGCTCCCGCGCTTTTTGTTTCAATTTGGAGGTGTTTCGCATCGCAACCAATACCCATGAAATCAACGAACAAATTCGGGATCCGGAAGTCCGGCTGATTGATGACGAGGGAAACCAGCTTGGGATTGTCTCGTCGGAGGAAGCTCTGCGTATTGCCACAGAGCGCGGATATGATCTCGTAAAGATCGCCCCCAATTCTGTTCCGCCTGTCTGCAGAATTATGGACTACGGCAAGTTCCGCTTCGAGCAGACCAAGAAGGAAAAGGAAGCAAAGAAGAACCAGCGGATTATCGAAGTCAAGGAGATTCGTATGTCCCCCGGGATAGATACGAACGACTTCAACACCAAGCTGAAGAATGCCCAGAAATTCCTCGGTGACGGGGATCGGGTAAAGGTCTCGGTGCGGTTCCGCGGGCGCGAGATGGCACATACGGATATCGGCGCACAGCTGCTGAAGGATTTTGCAGCCCAGTGTGCAGAGATCGCAAATATGGACAAGGCGCCCAAACTGGAAGGCCGGAACATGTCGATGTTCCTGTCTCCCAAACCCCAGACACCGGCAAAGAAGCCGGCCAAGCCCAAGCAGCCCAAGCCTGCTCCCGCTCCGGAAGCGGAGACGGTTCAGCCCGCGGAAGCGGAATAATTTTAGCATGTCGGGTGTGCCCCGATCAGGAAGGAGAAGTTGTCATGCCCAAACTGAAGACACATAGTGGTGCAAAGAAGAGATTTAAGCTTACCGGAACCGGAAAGGTAAAGCGCGCTCATGCGTTTAAGAGTCACATCCTCACGAAGAAAGACACGAAGCGGTGCCGCCGTCTGCGTTCCGAGGCCTATGCGGACGTGACGAATGTTGCCACCATCAAGAAAATGATTCCTTATAAATAATAAGGACAGACGTGAATTTGTTAGGAGGATTGAAATATGGCAAGAGTTAAAGGCGCAATGATGACCCGCAAGCGCAGAAGCAAGATCCTTGGTCTTGCGAAGGGCTACTGGGGCAACAAGTCCCGTCACTTTAAGATGGCAAATGAGCAGATGATGAAGTCCGGCCGCTACGCCTATATCGGGCGCAAGCAGAAAAAACGCGACTTCCGTCAGCTTTGGATTACCCGTATCAGTGCCGGCTGCAAGGCAAACGGCATGAATTACTCCACCTTCATGCACGGGCTGAAGCTCGCCGGGGTTGAGATGAACCGCAAGATGCTCTCTGAGACTGCGCTTCATGATCCCGCTGCTTTCAGCACCCTGTGTGAGACTGCGAAGAAGGCCCTGGCCTGATTCCTGTATGTTCTCCATATAACCCGATACAGACAGGCTCTCTCCATCGAGGGAGCCGTTTGTTTGTCTGGGACTGCCCGGAGGAATTCTCTCTGCCGCAAAAGAAAAGAATTGGTAACAGAAAGCAACAAAAGATATTGTTTGACAGGAAACACAATATATGGTATTCTCTATACACATAGAGACACAAAATACGCCATTCGTTGAATGGCTTTTTCTAACGGAAGGATAGGGATACCATGAAAATCATAAAACGCAACGGCTCCGAGATGGAGTTTTATCCGGAGAAAATCACTGCCGCGATCCGGAAAGCAAATATGGCGGCAGAGCAGAGCGAGCGGGTCTGTGATGATGATATTCTGAATATGACAGAGCATGTGACTGCTGCCTGTGCGGCACTCGGGCGTGCGCCCAGCGTGGAAGAAGTGCAGGATATGGTCGAGCGCCAGCTCATGTCCCATGGGGCCTTTGATGTTGCAAAGCGGTATATTACCTATCGCTACACCAGGGCTCTGGTGCGGCAGGCGAACACCACTGACGACAGAATCCTGAGCCTCATTGAGTGCGCAAATGAAGAAGCCAAGCAGGAGAATTCCAACAAGAACCCTGTCATCAACTCCACGCAGCGTGACTATATGGCCGGGGAAGTCTCCAAGGACATCAGCGAAAGAATCCTGCTTCCGCAGGATGTGGTTGAGGCCCACAACGAGGGGATCATCCACTTCCACGACATGGATTACTATGCCCAGCATATGCATAACTGTGACCTCGTGAACCTTGAAGACATGCTGCAGAACGGCACTGTCATCACCGGTACGATGATTGAGAAGCCCCACAGCTTCTCCACGGCCTGCAATATCGCCACACAGATTATTGCACAGGTTGCTTCGAATCAATATGGCGGGCAGTCCATCTCACTGGCACATCTGGCCCCCTTTGTGGAGGTCAGCCGCCAGAAGCTTCGCCGTGAGCTCGAGGAAGAGTGTGAGATGTCCGGCCTTTCGATGACGGAAGAGATGATGGAGAAGCTCACCGAGCGTATGCTGCGGGCCGAAGTGAAGCGCGGTGTGCAGACCATCCAGTATCAGGTTGTGACGCTGCTGACGACAAACGGACAGGCTCCGTTTGTGACGGTCTACATGTACCTCAACGAGGCGAAGAGTGAAAAGGAAAAAGCCGACCTCGCTATGATCATCGAAGAGGTGCTCGAGCAGCGCTATGAGGGCGTGAAGAATGAGAAGGGCGTCTGGGTGACGCCGGCCTTCCCCAAGCTTATCTATGTGCTTGAGGAGGACAACCTCGAAGAGGGAGATCCGTATTTCTACCTGACAAAGCTCGCAGCCAAATGTACGGCAAAGCGTATGGTGCCTGACTATATCTCCGAGAAGATCATGAAGGAGCTGAAGAAGGGCGATGTCTATACCTGCATGGGCTGCAGAAGCTTCCTTACACCGGATCGCTTTACGGATAACGGTATCGGCAATGTGGCAAACGCCGGCAACTATGAACCCGGAAAGCACAAGTATTACGGCCGCTTCAACCAGGGTGTCGTGACGGTGAATCTCGTGGACATCGGGCTTTCCGCCGATGGCGATATTGACCGCTTCTGGGAGATCTTTGATGAACGCATGGAGCTTTGCCATCGTGCACTCCGTTGCCGTCATGACAGGCTTCGCGGAACGGTCTCGGACGTTGCGCCGATTCTCTGGCAGTACGGTGCGCTTGCACGGCTCGAAAAGGGCGAAGTAATTGACAAGCTCCTCTATAACGGCTACAGCACCATCAGCCTCGGCTATGCCGGACTGTGGGAGTGTGTGCTCTCTCTGAACGGGAAGAAGCTGACCGAGCCGGAAGGCGAGGAACTCGGGCTTGAGATCATGCGCAAGCTCAACGAGTACACCGCAAAATGGAAGGCCGCGGAGAACATTGACTACTCTCTTTACGGCACCCCGCTTGAGAGCACGACATACAAGTTCGCCAAGTGTCTGCAGAAGCGCTTCGGTGTGATCGAGGGCATCACAGATAAGGGGTATATTACCAACAGCTATCACATCCATGTGACGGAGCCGATTGACGCATTCGAGAAGCTCCGCATCGAAGCTAAGTTCCAGGCTCTTTCGCCCGGCGGCGCGATCAGCTATGTTGAGGTGCCCGATATGCAGGACAATCTCGAGGCTGTCCTCTCGGTTATGCGCTTTATCTATGACAACATCATGTATGCGGAGCTGAACACCAAGAGCGATTACTGCCAGGTCTGCGGCTATGACGGAGAGATTGAGATTCAGGAAGACGACGGCAAGCTTGTCTGGGTTTGCCCCAGCTGCGGCAACCGTGATCAGAACAAGATGAACGTTGCCCGCCGAACCTGCGGGTACATTGGGACACAGTTCTGGAATCAGGGAAGAACGCAGGAAATCAAGGACCGCGTCCTGCATCTGTAAGTCACACATAATTAAAACTCACACCTGCCTGCACAATGCGGGTGGGTGTGAAGTTTATACAGGATCATAAGGGAGAGCAGCATGTACTACGGTGAAATCAAGAAAATGGATATTGCGGATGGCCCGGGCTGCCGGGTGTCGCTTTTTGTGTCCGGATGCAGGAACCATTGCCCCGGCTGCTTCAATGAAGAGACGTGGGATTTTTGCTATGGGAAGCCCTATACGGAAGAGACAGAACAGGCCATCCTTGACGCGCTGAAACCGGATTACATCCAGGGGCTCACGCTCCTCGGAGGAGATCCATTCGAGCCGGAGAACCAGCGTGTTCTGGTCTCCCTGCTGCGCAGAGTACGGAAAGAACTTCCCGGAAAGGATATCTGGGCCTACACAGGCTATACGCTGGAGAGGCTGAAAGAGGAAGGATTCCGCAGCCGCTGTGAGGTGACAGATGAAATGCTCTCAATGATTGATATTCTGGTCGACGGGCCTTTTATCCTCGCACAGAAGAACATCGCCCTGCGCTTTCGCGGTTCGGCAAACCAGAGGATTATCGATCTTCCGGAGACACTGAAAACCGGTGAAATCAGGCATTCCCATTTTGAAAAACGGGATTAGACCTGGCCTTGCAGAATCTGCACAGTGAGACCGGAGAGATGTCAGAAGAAGCTTCACAGAATGACGGAAAGAGCCAGTATGGGAAATGCAGGTCGCAGAAAAGCGAACAACGAAGACGTTTTTGAGAACATGAGCCCTGGCCGGGCAGTCCGCACCATGGCCGTGCCCGCGGTGGTCAGCCAGCTGATCATTCTGATCTATAACATGGCAGACACGTTCTATCTTGGTCAGACAAACAACCCGCAGATGGTGGCGGGGGTTTCCCTTGTTCTGCCTGTTTTCAATCTGGCACTGGCTGTCGGCTCCCTGTTTGGCCTCGGCGGAGGGGCAGTCCTGCCAAAGCTTCTGGCAGTGGATGACAGAGAGGAAGCCGCTCGGGTTGCAGCATACTGCATTCGGATGACACTGTACACCGGACTCTTCTTCTCGGCGGTCATGCTGGTCTTCATGCGGCCGATCCTTACACTGCTGGGCGCAGGAGATACCACGCTTGGATACGCGCGTGTCTATGTCATGACGGTACTGGTCCTTGGAGGCGTCCCTACCATCCTCTCAAACGGCCTGTCGAATCTGATACGCAGCCTTGGCATGTCAAGGGAGGCAGGGATCGGTGTGGCACTTGGAGGCGTGCTGAATCTTTTCCTGGATCCGCTTTTTATGTTTGTTCTTCTCCCGCGTGGGCAGGAAGTACTTGGAGTCGGAATCGCAACATTTATTTCAAATGCCATTTCCTGCCTCTGGTGCCTTGTCATCTTTTTCCGCAGGCAGAAGACAATCCATGTCAGGCTGACAGCGGTTAAACCGAAAAAAGAAAACTGCAGGTCTGTGCTCAAAATTGGAATTCCCGGTACAACAGGGGCGCTGCTGTTTGATGTGGACTATATGGTTCTGGACCGCCTGACTGCGGGATATGGAGATGCGGCGCTTGCTGCAATCGGAATCGTCCTGAAGGTGGAGAGGCTTCCACAGCAGACCGGTATTGGCTTGTGCCAGGCGATGGTTCCGCTGATCGCATACAGCCATGCCAGGAGAGACTATGTCCGCACCAGAAAGATAATGGCCTGTATTCTGAAAACAGGACTGGCGGTTACCCTGATCAGTATCGCAGTTTATGAACTGTTCCCTGCACAGATTGTTGAGCTCTTTATGAAGGAGCCTGTAACACTCGGATTCGGAACCGGATTTCTGCGGATTCGTGCCATAGCGGCGGCAATCATGTTCTTCTGCTTCTTTGCGGTCTTCTTTTTCCAGGCCGTGGGCGATGGAGTAATGGCGATGCGCCTTACCTTGCTGCGCTGGGTGTGCCTGAATATCCCGATGCTTTTTATCATGAACCGTTTCCTCGGCATGTATGGACTCGGCTGGGCTCAGGTAACATCGGATGTGATCACGATGCTCGTGTCTTTTGCGGTTCTGAACCGATACATGAAAAAATGGGAGAATCCATCACTGTGAAGGATGGATTCTCCTGTTTGGCCTTATTTCCTGCGTTTTGAGTGGGAACTGCTTTGCCGTTTCAGGGAGGTCTGTTTCTCCATGGCTGCAGCCTCAGCCAAAAGCTCACGATGAAGGCGGACAGCGGACCAGGAGCTGTTGTGTTCTGTCACAACAGCTTTCAGCCGCACAGTTTGCCCGGTACTGCGAAGCGTATCCAGAAGGCCGTGAAACTGCCCGGCACTCAGAGAGTGCATGACAAGCATTTCGTCCGTAAATGCAGTGAAGGTTTCAGACGGCCTGTTTTCACTTCCAAGAAGAAGGTCTTCCAGTGCCTTTCCCTGCTCTGAGGGGAGAATCTCAAGCAGTTCGATTCCATAGCGGAGAGAGGTCAGACGAATGGCCTCTTTTTTTATCGCGTCGTTCACGTTGAATAGCAGGATCGTGCTCATAGGCTCCTCCGGAAGCTGATGAATGGTACTTGACAGTACCGGAAATATCTGATATCAAGAATAAAAAATGAAAAGGGAGTAAACCGTGCATGGAGAATTTGACAATTGAGCAGGTGGCGGAAAATATCTGGTCTTTTCCGGTTGTGCTGCCGCAGAATCCCCTGAAATGGCTGAACTGCTATGTAATTAAAGGATTGCCGGGCGAGAGAAACCTGCTGATTGATACGGGCTTTCGCCGCCCGGAATGCCGTTTGGCACTGGAGGAGGGAATGCGGCAGCTGGATATTGATCCCGAGGAGACGGATATTTTCCTTACTCACCTGCATTCTGACCACACAGGCAATGCCCCTGCCCTGCAGGAAATGGGCAGCCGTATTCTGATAAGCTGGATTGATCTGGACATTCTTCATTCTGAAAGCTGGAGCAGAAGAAAGAAAAGAGTTCTTGCGGAGGGAATGCCGGAAGACGTTTTGAAGGATGTCTTCGAGCATAATCCGGCGGTGCTTTATGCTCCCCCATACTTTGACGCAGTTCGTCTGATGGAAGGGGACACGCTCGATTACGGCGGATATCGGCTGGAATGCTTGCTGACCCCAGGTCACACGCCCGGTCACATGTGTCTCTATGCAAAAGAACAGCGGCTGATGTTTCTCGGAGATCATGTGCTGTTTGATATTACGCCCAATATCTGCAACTGGGAAGAGCTGGAGGATGCGCTTGGGGCTTATCTGGATAGCCTCAGGGCAATCATGAAGTATGATGTGCAGACTGCGCTTCCCGGACACCGGCATTGCGGGGAGATTACCCTGCAGGCGAGATGCGAGACGCTCCTGCGTCATCATGAAAGGCGTCTGGCTGAGGCAGAGCAGGTTGTCCGGATGAATCCGGGCATCCAGGCCTATGATACAGCCGGGAAAATGACCTGGAAAATCCGTTCCAGAAACTGGGAGGAATTTCCGCCGGGGCAGAAGTGGTTTGCTGTCGGGGAGACGCTTGCCCACCTCGATTATCTTACCCTGCGGGGGAAGGTGGAGCGCTACACAGACGCTGAGGGCAAAATCCACTACAGGGCATAAGTAATCAAACAAAGATAGGCAGATGATAATAGAATGGCAATTATCTGATTCGTTTACAGAATAATTAGAGAGATTTACTTTGCCGTAGGGGTACACAAAGCATTCACAAATAGAATTAGGATACTATTCCGAACAGATGGAATCTACCCTCTTAAATACTTTATAATACGCAACTTTTTCCAGCTTTCCAGGTAATCCAGCACACTGTTTATACTAAAAACAATACCTACTGATAATAAATAGACGCCAAAGAATTTGATGTACCATATATCTGGTAATCTTAGTGCTGGATATAAATCCAGAACCAGTATGTGCCACAGATAGATCCACATGGAATGTGCTGAAATATACTGAATAGCCCTGCACTTGAATAGATGAACACAGTTTCTCTCGCATATGATCATCAGGGCAAAAGACACGGCGATTCCATAACTCAAGAAATAAGCTCTGGGGGGATATTTTGCAATTTGAACCTGTTGCGGGACTCCGGTTGTGTTCCAGTAATATCCACCTATGAGGATAAAAATGGTTGCTGACACAAATAAGACCAGATACTTTCCGCTATGCATTCTTTTATAATTATAGCCCAGATATGTTAATACGCATCCATATGGTACTAGATAATAGAATGTGGAGTCAATTAATTTGCTTTCAGCACCGAGACGGTAGTAGAAGGCAAGTTCGTAAAGAATATACAGAGCCGTAAGTCCCAGAACTCCTGTTTTTTTCGTGGTTACTCTGGAGATGATAGGGATTGTCAATGCACTATAGAGGTACATTAAGATTACCCAGACATATCCAATTCCGTATTTCGTCAAACAGAAGGAATCAATATAGTATTCAAGGGTATACGGCGTTCTTGTTATGAGCAACCGAAGTGAAAAATACAGAATCAGGAAAATCCAGGTTGGAAATACAAGTCGCTTGAAGCGTGCCGAGTAGAATCGAAGTGCAGAATCTAGAGCCTTTGCATTTCGCGCAGATGCGACTCTTTTATATGATTCACGTCCGAGTAGAGAAGAGAGAATAACCATCAAGGGAACATCAAAGCTTCTTACCATGAACAGCCAGTTTGGAGGGTTGATATGTGCAATGATTATTGCAGTCAGCCCAACAAACTTCAAGAAATCAACATAACCTTCTCTTACTTCTAAGGACGAGTCCTTGTCTTTCATCTTCCATTCGCCTTTCAGGAAGTAGTTCTTAAAATACATCGTTGCTTTTATATGCAGTATAATGTCTGAAGAGATGATTTCTCCGCAGCCAAAAGGGCTTTTTTATAGTGAGAAGACTGAGAACTCAGCGCCTTTGAAAATGATCCAAAAAGAAAGAAGCAATAAAAAACAGAATAACTGATGTCGTTCGCATCAGATTCGGATCAGCTCGTACTTCCTGCTTCCAAGGCCAATTTCCTCAGCATGGGCAAGGCCCGCTTCCCATTCGGCATCCGGATGGTTCAGATGGAAGTATTCGTGATTGTCGTCTTCATTCCAGTAAAGCTTGATATGGAGGTCGAGGCGGCTTCCTTCACAGACCGGCATCCGATTGCAAAGGTCCACACAGGCCTGATCCAGTGCAACCGGGTCAAAGGAGGCAAGCATGCCGATATCGGGAATAATGGGAACATCATTTTCCGCATGGCAGTCGCAGAACGGAGACACGTCGCAGATCAGTGAAATATGGAATGCCGGACGATCTTTTACGACAGCGTATGCATACTCAGCGATTTTGCAGGAGAGAATCTTCGTGGAGTTTGCGTCGCTGGGCTCGATAGCATCCTTTGGACATGTCGCGAGGCAGCGCCCACAGCCGACACATTTGCTGTGATCAATTTGGGCTTTGCCATTTTCAATCATGGGTCCGTTATGGGCGCATATCCGGACACAGGAGCCGCAGCCTATGCAGAGAGAGGGATCCACAACCGGCTTCCCTTCCCAGTGCTGCTCCATTTTTCCTGAGCGGGAACCGCTTCCCATACCGAGATTCTTCAGCGCACCCCCAAAGCCAGCTTCTTCATGACCCTTGAAATGAGTAAGCGAGATGATGACATCGGCATCCATGATGGCCTGCCCGATTTTGGCTTCTTTGACAAGGGGAAGGTTGATGGGAACATGGGCTTCGTTGGTTCCTTTGAGACCATCGGCGATAATGACATGGCAGCCGGTCTGTAAGGGCGAAAAACCATTCAGATAAGCAGTATCCATATGGTCGAGAGCGTTTTTACGGCTGCCCACATACAGTGTGTTGCAGTCGGTTAAAAAGGCTTTTCCGCCAAGGTCGCGAATATAATCCGCCACAACCTTCGCATACTGCGGGCGCAGATGGGCGAGATTTCCGAGCTCGCCAAAATGGATTTTAATGGCGGCATACTGATCGCGAAAGTTGATCTGCTCAAAGCCGGCCTGCTTCATGAGACGATGCAGCTTCTGCGGAAGAGTCTCACTCGGGGTGGCATGAAAATCGGTAAAATAAACGGCTGATTTGTTCATCAAGATCACTCCTGGGGTTCAAGATGGCGGTGCCAATGCGGAGATCCACACCGTGTGCCTATCATACCCGCCTGCACGGGCAAAGTCAATCGGAAAAAAGGAATCCCCACTGCAGGAAGAAACCTGCAGTGCTTGAAGAAGACAGCGCTTTCTGGTATCATATCAGCAGATCCATAAACCGGAGAAGGCATTGTCCTGTACTCACAGAGCAGGGCTGTGACTGGCAAAAATGCGGAATAAAATCTGCGAGGAGCGATAGAAATGGAAAAAACGTATTCGAGTTTTCTGAACTGGAAAGAACCAAGCCGGCAGACCGAGTATAGCAACGATGTTCCCCTTCTTGCAGAAGACGGAACACTGCTTGCAAAGGGATGGGCAAGGAAAAATGTGTTTCAGTTTGATCGAAACAGGGTAAAGCATGTCATGCGGCGAAAGGAATGGGATTTCTATCAGATTTCCAACGGCAGGCTGATGCTGCAGATCAGTTTTGCCAATATTTCTCTGGGCGGCTATGCTTCTGTGGTACTGGTTGATCTGAAAGAAGGGAAGACCCTGATTTCCGATATGGCACCGTTTGTCGGCGGAAAAGACAAGTATATTCTTCCGGCAAAAGGTGACGTACCGAATTATGTAAACTTCAGAGTCGGAAAAGCTGTCTTTGAAGCCAATACCGGGGCTGAGCGGCGTACACTGCGGTATACGAACGGCGATATCTGTGCGGAAATAGCCATGGATATTATGCCGGGACTGGAAAATATCACAACGGTGCTCCCCTTTAAATCTTATCCTGACCGCTATTTCATGACAACGAAGCAGAACTGCATGCCCTGTGAAGGCTTTATTACCGATGGTGCCACGCGCTGGAGTTTTGAGAAGGCTGACAGCTTCTGTATTCTTGACTGGGGAAGAGTCTGCACGCCATATTCGCTGGTCTGGTACTGGGGGAATGGCTCGGGATGGATCCGGGGAAAGGACGGAAAGAAGCATCTGTTTGGATTTGAAATCACCTGGGGGATTGGGGACGAATCCAATGCGACGGAAACCTGCCTGTTCTATGATGGAAAAGCGCATAAAATCGGCGCGGTTGACGTAGAAGCCTTCCCAAAACCTGACAGGTATATGCAGCCCTGGCATTTTCTGTCCGAGGACGGCAGATTCAATCTGACCATGGAACCGTTTTATGATTACCACAGTGATCTGAATGTCAAGGTTATGCGCATGCACAGTCATCAGGTACATGGGCTCTGGAATGGGACAGTGATACTTGATGACGGAACAACAGTCGAACTGAAGGATTTTTATGCGTTCTGCGAGTATGTAGAGAACAGATGGTAAGGAATCGCCCGGATTCGATATGATCAATCCGGGCGATGAAGAGAAGCGATTTCAGGAAAGGCAGCATGCACAGTGGATATCTGGACAGAGCGGCTGGAATACCGGCATTTGCCAATACTGGAAAACTGGACAGGGCGCACGGCCGGACGCATGACATCCTGCGATTTCCCGGGGAAGAAGGAGGCAGTACCTGAATGGTATGAAGCCTGCATCGCGGAACCGGGCAGAGAGGATTACCTCGTTTCGGTATATGAAACGCCGGTAGGGCTTGGCGGATTCCGGCAGTGCAGGAGAGCCCCTGAAGCGGCAGAAGTATACCTGATGCTTGGAGAGGCAAACTACAATCTCCTGCGTACCGCAACCTATGCCACACTTCAGCTTCTGCACAGGGCATTTCGCAATTACAGCCGCATAAATACTGCAGTATATCGATGCCACAGCAAATATCTGGACGCACTGATGCGGATGGGCTTCTCCCCGGTGGATGCATTCGGCGAAATGGCAGATCTGACTGTGAATAAGGAGACTTTCCTGAGCCGGATCTATCTGTTTTGAGATGGCGCGGCTCAGGAATGACCAGCCCGTGACCGATCCTGAAAGAAAACCGCAGAATCTGTATAAGAGAGGGATGACGATGTTTACGGATGCGTATCAGAAAATGCTTCATGCCAGAAGCATGAATAACAGGGGAGCGCTGCTGGATGCGAAAGAATGCGGATGCTTCTTCTGCATTAAGATCTATAACCCCGCAAAAATTACGGAATGGATTAATGACGAGACGGCCAGATGTGCCTTCTGCGGAGTGGATGCGGTTATTCCGGAGAGCTGTGACTATGAACTGTCCGATTCGCTCCTGCTTGCCATGAAGGAGTACTGGTTCTGATCATAGTGGAACATGACAGAAGAGGAGAATGACATGATTAAACCCATAGTAAAAGATGTTCTGTTTCTTGGTCTGAAGTCCGCACCGGCTGTAAAGGCTGATCTCCCGATTGCACAGGATCTTCAGGACACATTGAATGCCAACCGGGATCGTTGCGTCGGGATGGCAGCGAATATGATCGGTGTCAGAAAACGGATCATCATCGTGAATATGGGGATGATTAATGTTGTTATGTTCAATCCGGTGATCACCCGTAAAGAAGGTCCGTATGAGACGGAGGAAGGATGCCTGTCACTGTCGGGGGTTCGAAAGACAACCAGATATAAGCGTATTACGGTAGAGTATCTGGACTGCTCATGGAAAAAGCGCTGCCAGGAGTATTCAGACTGGACAGCGCAAATCATACAGCATGAATGCGATCACCTTGAAGGAATTATCATCTGATGATTTTCAGAAATATCCTGCCGGAGAAAACAGCACAGGCGATCAGAATCGAACAGCTCAGCTTCCTCCCAATGAGGTCTGCTCTCCGCAATCCATGAGGGAGCGGATAGCCTCTGCGCAGGAGATGTTTATTTAGGCAAGCTCTTTCTGGGGCAGCGAAGAATGGCATGAG
The DNA here is from genome assembly GCA_902795885.1 of Oscillospiraceae bacterium. Lineage (GTDB taxonomy): Bacteria > Bacillota > Clostridia > Oscillospirales > Oscillospiraceae > Limivicinus. The sequence continues at coordinate 2,978 of CADBNC010000251.1, read as the reverse complement.
ATGGAGATGAGTCTGTGGATGCAGGCCAGTTCCCAGATCATGTTGCATCCGGAGACCAGGAGGACTGGAGCTCATCGATCTGAAGATACCCGTCCGTCTTTGCGGCAATCTGGTATTGATCTTCATATACAATTTCTCCGGGGGAGTTTGTATAGACAAGAAAATATGGATGATTGTACCTTTCCAGCAGCCATAGTGCCGGCCTGATCATTTTGAGCATTTCATCAGAGTTCTCCGTCTTAAACCAGCATACAACGGGTTCCTGTCTTTTGCACTGTGGTGGCCATGGAAGATTTTCCGCGAACCAGCTGTCAATCTCGCGAAAAAGATCTGCGTCCTCCTGCACCATAATATCATCCTGAATCAGCTGCCAGCACATGCTGAAGACGCCTTTTGCGTACATCGTATTCTTTGCCAGCTCCTTTCCCTGAATCCGGACATATTTAAAAATCATGCTGTTCATCTGGATCCCTCTTTATCTCGTCTCAAAACAGGAAGTCTGCCATATTTGTCATCAAAAGGAGAGCAGCTGGCGTGTGAACAGGATAAAGACCTGTTCTGAATAGTAAACGCCCCGGAATCCCTGCTGTGTCGGGCACAGTCAAGGGGTCCGGGATTATTGTGCCCTGCGGAATCAATAGCCCGGATTCCGACGGCCCGACAGGATGATTCATGGCATGCAGGTAATTCTCCAGAAAACCCGTACTGCAGTTGATGCCTATGGGTCCTTCACAATCAACAGGGAATAATACCCGGATGTGTCGGGCAGGTCATGATAATAGATTTTCTCATCTGGCATTCCGCAGTTTTCAACCAGCCACAGATGCTGTTCTTTCAGAACAGACTTCCACTCCTTAAGCTGCCTGCCGGCTTTCAGAATGATCAGTACGCCGGCGATGTCCGGATCGTATTCCTTTACGGAGGTGAGGATATGAACAGACTCCGCTTCCAGGGCAAGCGGCTGAAGAAGCTTCGCAGATGCTGCGCTGAATGAGGCAATACCGGGTACAATCTCAATCTCAAATCCTCTTGATCTGAAGTGCTCCAGCAGATAGGAAAAGCTGGAATAAAAAGCCGGATCCCCGAGAGTCAGGACGGCAACACTTCTCCCTTCTTCCAGAAGGGCCTGGATATCCTTTGCTGCTGCAAGAGAAGCTGACAGAAGTACTTCCGGATCTGTGGACATTGGTACATGAAGGGGGAGATGCGGCTTTTCACATATAGAGGGCACAGCCTGTGACGCTATCTGATAAGCTGTCCTGGTATCACCGGGGAATGCAACGACATCCACATGCTCCAGGATTCTATGCCCTTTGAGAGTAAGGAATTCCGGATCACCAGGGCCGACACCAATGCAGTAAAGTTTCCCGTTCATGCCATTTTCTTCTCCTATGCCAACGTCAGGCTGTAATCAAATCCTTTCGGGTTGAGCTAAGTATATCATAAGGGTATGTTCAACCGCAACAAGAGAAATATCCATTTACTCTGGAACTCCGTGCTCTGGTCAATCGCATAACGGGCCTGCTTTCTGAAACGGCCTTTTTGCACTGACACCGACGCCTGGGGAGGACGGACGATCAGAAAACGGCAGTGTGACGGTTCAGTGATGAGCACAGCACTATGATAGAATCACGTTCATGATCGGGAGAGAAGGCCTCAGGCTTTTTTGGCCGATGAAAGGCGCCGACGGTTTCTGCATACATCAGAATATCTTGAGGAACAGATCAATCTCCGAAAGGGAAATTACTATGACGCGTTGCTTCAGGCCTCCACAGGATGGCACGAGAATCGGAATGACTATTCCGCCTATATCATGGAGTTCCTGACAACGCTTTACGCCTGCTACAAGGAACTGGACAAACGATTTGCTGTTGTAGGAAGCAGGAAAGTGACAAAGCAGAATCGTGTGGAGGCTACGGTTCTGAACAGCCTGACGCCTGTCTCAAAGGCTGACATTGGGAAGATTCTGCCGGATGTAAGCGCGACAACAATAGAGGCAGTCCTTGGTCAGATGGTTCGCAGCGGACAGATCAGGAAAGTAGGAACGGGAAGAAACACGAGGTACATTCGAACCGGGATCTAAACAATATGACTTTACAGGACCCTGTCGGTGAAAAGCCGATGGGGTATTTTTACTGCTCTCTTCAGACAAACGCACCAGTCCCACCACCCTCCGGCGTGAATCCTGTAAAAAGGTTGATGGCTCCAGAAATTTATAAATGTAACTATTTGATTTGATCAATTACGTTATTTTTTTAACGAGCGATTAATTTGTGGGTGTCCGGTCACGAGAACGGCGGAAGAAGGCGAAGGCTAAGCCTTCTCCCGCCCTCCTCGAACCGGAGGAGAGAGGAGACGGGTCTTGTCGTGTTGTTCTTGTGACCGGACACGAAATGATTTATTATAAGCCCTTTCTTCCGTTTTTGTTACAATTCGGATGCGTTATTTACAAAACAGTACACAACGCCGCAAGGATTCTGCTTGATGCTGATGCAGCAATCTTTCCAGTGCAGCGAGGTGCATGGCGTGGTGCTCTGTGGTGGTGCTTCTCCAGAGGGCTTGCAGCCGGGGGAGGGGTGGTCCCTGCTGGTGAGAGGCGGCCAAATCCACGGCTTGTTAATCAATTAACATTTTGCAACGCAATAAACTGTATCGCAAAACATCAACACACCTATATATTGTGTATAAATTTAAAGATTTGTAAACAATGTCTATATATTGTGCAAACCCTCTTGACAAATCGACTTCTTGTGGTATAATGATAGTAGAGTAAGAAGACCCGAAACTCTATTGAGGAGGATCAGTTTAAAAGATGTTATTTGCAATTGAAGACGAGATTCGGGATTTCTGCGATGAGAACGGGCTGGAATTTGAGTCCGAAGGGGAGTTTAACCTGTATATTGCAGAGCTGAATCTGCTGGAGGAAAAGGCAGAGGAGCGAGGCGAAGACTTCGACTGGCAGAATGGGGCGCTCAGGT
>CADBNC010000250.1 GCA_902795885.1 Oscillospiraceae bacterium | reverse complement strand
CAGGAATGGCGGAATTGGCAGACGCGCAGGCTTCAGGTGCCTGTGGTAGCAATACTGTGCGGGTTCAAGTCCCGCTTCCTGCACTTTTTTTATGCCGAAAATTCCTTGATTTTTCAAGGAAATTCGGCATTTTTTATTGGCATCAAATGTTGGTGACACTTGGTTACGTCTGGTGACACCGCGATATTTGCACTTCTCTGCCCAAACTAGTCTCAAGAAGCATCCTTGCTTAACACTCAACATCAAGAAGCGGCTCCTGTGATCCGGAAGCTTCGAACGCCTTTAAGGCATGGAAAAAATCGTTGTCAAGCGACCTGTCGATAAGATCACTCGTTTCCACATTATCCCTGAGGACAAATGCATAATACTTCATCGTGGTCTCGACATCATTGTGACCCAAGCCATCCCTTTAATGCGATTGCTTTTCCTTCCGATACGCACTCGGGAGCATGCCGGTGACCTCCCGGAAGCGCTGCCCAAAATAGGTTGTGGAGCAGTAGTGCAAAAGACTTGCGATCTCGGCAATGGGCATCGTTGTGGTTTCCAGAAGGAGCTTGGCGCGCTCGATCCGTGCATACTGGATATAATCCCGCAGGTTATCCCCGGTTTCGGCCTTGAAGCGGCGTGAGAGATAGCTTGCCGTATAGCCCACCTTCTCTGCCAAGATACCGAGACTCAGATCATCCTCTGTATGAATAGCGATATAATCCAGACAGAATCGGATCTGCTGTGAGATACCGGGGTTGCTGTTGGACTGGTGCACGCGACAGATAAAGTCCTCATACATGGCATGATTGATAGCGCCGACCTCGGAGATCGTCTTGCAATCCAGCAAACTCTGACTGTAGCTGTCACCCAGCGTATAGGCCAACTCCGGGGACAGACCGCCCTCGATTGCAGCCCGGGTACAGAGCCGAATGAAGCCGTAGACGCTGAGAATGGCGTTTTTGACGGCGTTCTCTGTCTTCACCTGCGCACCATTGCTGAGCAGCCCTGCCCGCGCCATGGTAGAGGCGTAGTCCAGATCTCCCTTGCGGATTTGCTCCAGCAGCGCCTGCTCCACCATCCAGATCTGATGCCGGTCACGCTTACTCCTGAAGCTTTTCTTCACTGCGCCGGATTCGCGCTCTTGAAGCTGAAGATCGCTGCGGCTGAGCTTTTCGCCGGTCAGAAGAAAGTGCAGCAGTACGCCAAATTGAAAGAAGGTGACGGAGGAGATGACAGGGAGCCTTTTTATGTCTTCCTGCAGACGGACACGCATACTGTAGGTGAGATCGTAACGCCCGATGACCTCCTGGATGCTGGTCATGCTGATCTCGTTGTTGAAAACGGGACCGATCACATAGATCGTATCTTCGGAAAAGCAGGCGCACCACATGGCCCCCAGCTCTGCCGAGAGGATCAGCGGAAGGCGCCCGGTTTTGGCGTAATCCAGCATATAGTTCAGGCAGCCGACACGCTCAAAGGCCGTATGAAAGAATTTGTCAAGGCTATTGCTGCGGAGAAGTGTTCCCTCATAGTCATAGCATGAACTGTAAATCGTCGGCGTACAGGTCAGCGCCTCCAGAAAAGCCTCCACCGCATTATTTCGCTCGTCCATCTCAATCACCTCAAGAGCAGATTAACACCATTTTCTTGACCTGAAAATAATTTTTTTGTCATCCTGCAAAAAGAGGACAAGAAAACAATGTTGCGGACAAAAAAACAACTTTTCAATAGATGGAGGGGCTTATATAATGACGCCAGAAAGCAAAACCAATTTCTAATCAACAAAAAGGAGAAAAGAGAAATGGCACGCAAAGAAAGAATGCAAGACCCCAATCATCTGAGCTTCGGCCGCCTGCTGGCCTTCAAGAGCTCTGACGTCTCCGCGGCATGGATCAACGTGATCATGCTCAACTTCCTCTCCATCTATGCAAGCGACACGCTGGGCATCGGCGTGGCCACTGTCGGCACCCTGCTGCTGGCCAGCAAGATCGTAGACGCATTCACAGACATTTTTGCCGGCTGGCTGGTAGACAACACCCACACCAAGTGGGGAACCGGGCGCACCTATGAGCCCTGCATCATCGGCATGACGATCTGCACGGTACTGCTCTTTGCGGCGAATCCCAAATGGTCTGACTTTGCCAAATGCGCCTGGATCTTTATGATGTACACCTTCACCTTCTCCATCTTCTCCACGCTGCGCGCGGCCGGCGCCAACCCCTACACCATCCGCCATTTCTCCAACAACCCCGTGCTGCTGAAGAAGGTCGCCTCCTACGGCGGCATCGTCACCATGTTTGGCTCCATCATCGTAAGCACCGCGTTCCCCATGCTCATGGCCAAGGTCGCCACCACAGCCGCTGGCTGGACCCGCGCAGTGCTGATCGTAATGATTCCCGCCACCCTCATCGGTCTGCTCCGCTTCCTGATCTGCAAGGAGGACCCCAAGGTCGGCGCCGGTGAAGAGCATGTCAAGGTCAATCTCAAGGAGATCTTCACCCTCTTCAAGAAAAACAAGTATGTGTGGCTCTTCGCCGCCATCATGCTCTCCCATAACGTTATTACGAACTTGGCCGTCAACACCTACTACTTCAAGTATATCGTCGGCAATACTGCTCAGATGGGTCTGCTGTCCATTTTCGGCATCGTGCTGCTGCCGCTGATGCTCACCTTCCCGGCCATCATGAAGAAGGTCGGCACCATGGGCAAGATGATCGCCATTTTCTGCGTCATTGGCATCGTGGGCTATGTGATCTGCTTCTTCTCCAAGGACTTTGTCCCCGGCGTGCTGGCTGGCTACCTGCTCGGCACCCTGGCCACCCTGCCCATCGCCTACTACGGCGTGCTGTTCATCATGAACATCTGCAACTACAATGAGATGATCGGTTTGCCCCGCATGGAGGGTTCCTCCAGCATCCTCTCCAACTTTGCCACCAAGTTCGGCGCTGCCATCGGTGCTTACGTAACCGGCGTGCTGCTGAGCATCGGCGGCTACATCTCCACCACCGGGGAAGGGGTCGTTACCCAGCCTGCGAGTGCTCTTTTCATGATCCGCTTCGACTTTGCCCTGATCCCGGCAATCCTGCTGGTGGTCATCGCCGTCTGCGCCCTGGCCTTCGCCAAGCTGGAGCCCAAGGCCGAGGCTTTTGAAAACGAGAAGAAGGCGAAGCTCGCCGCTCAGGCGGAAGCCGCTGCCGAATAAAAAGCATCAAAAAACTGCACCGAACGGGCAGCGGCGATCTGCCGCTGCCCGTCCTTGATTCAAGAAGGAGCATCAGATGAAACAACAAGTTTACAACCCCTTCCTCCCGCTGTGGGAGACGGTGCCTGACGGCGAGCCTCATGTTTTTAACGGGAGGATCTATCTCTACGGATCCCACGACAAAGAGGGCGGCGATCGCTACTGCCAGCAGGGCAACTATGTTGGCTGGAGCGCTCCGGTGGACGACCTGAGCGACTGGCGCTGCGAAGGCGTGATCTTCGAGGCTAAGCAGGATCCCCGGATACAGGGAGAGCTGTGCGACCTCTATGCACCCGATGTGGTGCGGGGCAACGATGGGCGGTATTATCTCTATTATTGTATCAGCGGCGGCGCTTCTGAGACGGTGGCAGATACCCACAACACTCCCATCGGCGTAGCGGTCTGCGACAGCCCCGCCGGGCACTACGAATATTACGGTTTTGTCCGCAATCCGGACGGCAGCCCCTATCTGCGATATCTGCCCCACGACCCGGCGGTCATCAACGACGAGGGCGTCATCCGTCTTTATCACGGCTATGCTCTCTCGATGAAGGCGGCCGAGGGCCATGGCGGCCAGAGCGGCCGGCCCATGCCGGACTTTCGCAGCATGAGCGTGGAGGCCCGGCGGCAGTTTTTGCAGCGCTTTGAGCAGATGCTGTTCCATCGCAGCGCGGAGGAGCTGTCATCCTATGCCGAGGACATCATGGGCGCCAATCATGTAACACTCGCGGACGACATGCTCACTGTCACAAGAGAGCCAAAGCGTATCCTGCAGGGCCAGTTCATGGCCTACGGCACGGAATTTGAGGGCCACGCCTTCTATGAGGCCAGCTCCATCCGCAAGATCGGCGGGCACTACTATTTCATCTATTCCGATGAGAACAGTCACATGCTCTCCTACGCGGTGAGCGACTATCCCGATCGGGACTTTCATTTCGGCGGCGTGCTGATCTCCAACGGTGACGTGGGACTGGACGGCAGGGCGGAGGAAGACCGTCTCAACATGACGGCCAACAACCACGGCAGCATCGAATGCGTGAACGGTCAGTGGTACGTGTTTTACCACCGGCAGACCCACAAATCCACCTTCAGCCGCCAGGCCTGTGCCGAACCCATCACCATCGCCCCTGACGGCAGTATCGCCCAGGTGCCCTGCACCAGCTGCGGGCTAAACGGCGGGCCGCTCAAGGCGGAAGGAGTGTACCCTGCAGTCATCGCCTGCAATCTCACGAATGGGCATATGCCCCACTTGGCCAACCGACTCGGCGATGAGGACATTCCCTATATCACCCACTGCGGCGAAGGAGAGGAGGCTGAACGCTATATCACAAATATCAAGGACGGCACGCGCATTGTGTTCAAGTGCTTTGCGTTCCAAGGCCCTGTTACGCTGGCCGTTTGGGCAAAGGCTGCTGACGATGGGCAATTTGTCGTCACGGTCGGGGAGTCCGTACAGGGCGTGATGACGCTTCCGAAAACGGATGCTTGGGCGGAAAGCCGCCTTGTCCTCGATGCCGGGGGCGATCAAGCGCTGGCACTCTGCTATCACGGTTCCGGGGCGGTGGAATTGCTCAGCATCGAATTTGAAAAATAAAGGAGTAGCCATGAGACATATCATCAACTTCAATGACAACTGGAGCTTCCATAAGTCCGACGAGTCCCCTGTCCCCGTGACGCTGCCCCACACTTGGAACAATGTGGACGGGCAGGACGGCGGCAACGACTACTGGCGCGGTACGGCTACTTATGAAAAGCGCTTTGCCAAGCCGGAGCTGAAGGACGGCGAGCGCTGCTTTATCGAGTTTGCCGGCGTCGCCATGACGGCGGACGTGAGCCTGAACGGCAAAAGTCTTGCCCACCACGAGGGCGGCTATTCCACCTTCCGCGTGGATTTGACCGAGACGCTGCGGGATGAAAACCTACTAGCTGTCTCTGTGGACAACAGCGCCAACGACAAGGTTTACCCCCAGATGGCGGACTTTACCTTCTACGGAGGCATCTACCGCGACGTGAAGCTGGTCGTCGTCCCGGCCGAGCACTTTGAGCTGATCAAGAACGGTACGCCCGGCATCAAGGTCACGCCGACCGTGCGTCTGAACAGTCGGGAAGCCTACGTGATGGTGGAGACCTGGCAGACCGGCGGCACGGAGGTGTGGGTCGAGATTCCCACCGAGCACGTCAGGGAGTTCCGCCGCGTGGATGCCTATGGCGGCCACGCCGTCACCAACATCATCTTAAAGAACGTCCACCTCTGGGACGGGCTGGAAGATCCCTATCTCTACACCGTCACGGCCAGACTGGTCCGGGGCAACGAAGTGCTGGACGAGATCTCCGCCCGCTTTGGCTGCCGGGAGTTCCACATCGACCCGGAAAAGGGATTCTTCCTCAACGGACGCAGCTATCCTCTGCGGGGCGTGAGCCGTCACCAGGACCGGATCGGCCTGGGCAATGCGCTGACCGTGAAGGAGCACGAAGAGGACATGACCGTCGTGCGGGAGCTTGGCGCCAACACCCTGCGCCTGGCCCACTATCAGCACGCCCAGGAGTTTTACGATCTCTGCGATGAAAACGGCATCATCGTCTGGGCGGAGATCCCCTATATCACCAAACACATGACAAACGGCAAAACCAACGCCGTAAGCCAGATGAAAGAGCTCATCACCCAGTGCTATCACCATCCCTCCATCGTCTGCTGGGGCCTGAGCAACGAGATCACTGCCAGTAGCCCCGTGACGGAGGAGCTGCTGGCCGATCACCGGGAATTGAACGAGCTCTGCCATGAGCTGGACAGCACCCGTCCCACGGTCATGGCCCACGCCTTCATGCTGGAGAAAGACTCGCTCTTGATCCCAATCGCCGACATGGCTAGCTACAACCTGTACTTCGGCTGGTACCTGGGCGAGCTGGAGCAGAACGAGCAGTTTTTCGACGAATACCACGCCATGTATCCCGATCGGGTGATCGGCTTTTCCGAGTACGGCGCGGATGCGAATGCGGCCTTCCACTCCTCCCGCCCCGAGCAGGGCGACTACAGCGAGGAATACCAGTGTGTCTATCACGAGCACATCCTGAAGCTCATCGAGGAGAGGCCGTATCTCTGGGCGACCCATGTCTGGAATCTCTTCGACTTCGCGGCCGACGGACGCGACGAGGGCGGCAAGAAGGGCGAGAATCAGAAGGGCCTTGTGGAGTTTGACCACAAGACCAGAAAGGACGCCTTCTATCTCTACAAGGCCGCCTGGAGCAGGGAGCCCTTTGTGCATCTCTGCGGCAAGCGCTATGTAGATCGCGCGGAAGATACGACGGAGATCAAGGTCTACTCCAACTGCGGGAACGTAACACTCTTTGTGGATGGAAAGGAGCTGGAGACCAAGTCCGGCAAGACGGTTTTCACCTTCACCGTACCCCTCGCCGGTGAACACAAGATCGAAGCGGTCAGTGGCGAATGCCGGGATGAATCCGTCGTCCGCAAAGTCGACAAGCCCAATGAAAGTTACCTTTTCGGCGGCGCGGGCAATGTGGTAAACTGGTTTGACAAGGAAGAGCTCAAGCCGGGCTATTACTCCATCAAGGACAAGTTCGGCGAGCTGATGCGCAACCCGGCCACCGCGGCCATTGTCGGCCGGATCATGGCCAAGGCCAGCGCCAGCCGCGGCGAGGTGGCCGAGGGCACGAAAAACAACAAGGCCCTGCAGCAGATGATGGCGGGACTGAGCTTTGAGAGCCTGCTGAAAAAAGCTGGCGCCAACGTGGTGCCGCCCGAGGCGGTCAAGTCCATCAACGACGCCCTGCAGCAGATTCCCAAACACTAAAGCAGAAAGGAAACCGTCATGAAAAAGAAGAAATCGAGGAAGAAAACCATGATAACTGTACTTGCGATCGTTCTTGTCTTACTGTTGGCTCAGAATCTGTTTATCGGCTGGCGCTTCAGCTACGGCCCCTTTAAGGCGCTGGGCGACATGCGCATGGCGAAGATATCCGGCAATGCGGCAAGCTACAGCATGAGCAATGTCGAGCCGTTGGAAAACGCTCCGCTCACCGGCGGGAAGGTGCTGTTCCTCGGCTCCTCTGTGACCTACGGCGAGAAGTCGCTCCGCGAAGGCATTCCCGAATACTTTGCGGCGCGGATGGGCTGGCAAATCACCAAGGAGGCCGTCAGCGGCACGACCTTGGCGGATACCGGCAAGAACTCCTATGTGCAGCGGCTTTTGAACAAGGTCGATTCCCAGGAAAAATACAGCCTGGTCATTGTTCAGCTGTCCACCAACGACGTGGGCAAGAAGCAGCCCCTGGGCGAGATCGCGGCAGGCACGGATCTGGCAGACTTTGATACCAAAACCACCACCGGCGCCATCGAGTTCATCATCCGCTATGCCCGCGACACCTGGGGCTGCCCGGTTGCCTTCTATACCAACGCCCGCTACGACAGCGAGGCCTACGGCGCGCTGGTCGGGCGCGTGCTGGAGCTGCAGGAAAAGTGGGGCATCGGCGTGCTGAACCTCTGGTCGGACGACGGTTTCAATGCGATTTCGGACGCAGATCGCTCCCTGTTTATGTTCGACCAGGTCCATCCCACCAAGGCAGGTTATCGCGAGTGGTGGTGCCCCGAAATGGAACGCCAGCTTTGCCAATGGCTTGCCGGAACGGAGACCTAAAATCCTTTTGCATTCGTCTCTTGATTATTCGCCGTGAAATGGTTGATCGCAGTTCCACAGCCTGGATGAGACTGAACTCCTTGCGTGATCGCTGCGGCCATGTTCCCTTTGATCAACGGGTCTTCCGAATAGTATTCAATAGTATTCATAATTACGTCCAAAACGGATGTCCCTGTGGATATTCAATGCATTGGGGATTACAGGAGAGCTCACAAACTCATCTAAATAAGCGTGTACCTGAAGTATAAAAAAGGTAGGCCTACAAGATGACGAAAAAGCAGCCTAAAGCTATGCTCGACAGCATTACCGAAAGCATAGATGACGGCCTGCAGGAGCTTTTGAAAGTACAGCTGGCGCATTCTTGTGACTTTAGTGGGTCAATCATTTTTTCTATGTGATACACCTGCCACTTACTCAGCGGCATAGCACATTGACAGTTGCATAAAAAAGGATCTTCCT
>CADBNC010000249.1 GCA_902795885.1 Oscillospiraceae bacterium | reverse complement strand
GAGCAGGGGCAGCATTGCCCTGGGGGACTACAGCTACATCGCCGACGCCGTGGATACCGTGACGGCAAAGCTGCTGCTGGCGGAGGGAGCCCAGGAAGCGGGCGTCCCCATTATCAGCGCCATGGGTACCGGGAACAAGCGCGATCCGGCCCTGCTGGAGGTTGCGGATCTCTACGATACGGCGGTCTGCCCGCTGGCCCGTGTCATGCGGAAGGAATGCCGCAAACGCGGGATCCGGCATTTGACGGTGGTCTATTCACGGGAAGAGCCCGCAGAGGCCACCATCGCTGAGGGAGAGCGCCGGGCCATCCCGGGCTCCTGCGCCTTCGTGCCGGCCACGGCAGGTCTGCTGATGGCCGCGAGAATTGTAAACGATCTGGCCCGCGGGGCATGAGACCCCGCGACAGGGGAACATACAGAACAAAAAAGCAGCTGCATTCTCTGAAAAGAATCAGAGAGGCGGCTTCTTTCTGTGTCTGTACATTGTTGCAGGGGGAAGCGCCCGGGCTCATTTGCTGCCGGAATCTGCGGCAGCGTCCTTGACGTGGGGGACGGGGATGGCCTCCAGGGGCTTCTGCCCTTCGCGGTAGGCGTTGGTGTGCACGTCGATAAACTGGGCCTTCAGCTTGTCATAGAGAATGCGCTGGCTGGAATAGAGGCCGTTGTAGCCGGAGAGCACAAAGCTGACGGCGCAGGCAATGGCAAAGTACAGCACCCCCTCCGAGCCGAAGAGCTCGATGGCGAGGAAGGTGGAGGCGATGGGGCAGTTCACCGCACCGCAGAACACCGCGATCAGGCCCACCGCCGCGGCAAAGCCTGCGGGGATGCCCAGAAGAGGGCCCACGGCACAGCCGAAGGTGGCGCCGATAAAGAAGCTGGGGACAACCTCGCCGCCCTTGAAGCCGGCGGAGAGGGTCACGGAGGTAAAGAGGATCTTCAGCAGAAAGGCCAGGGGGTGGGCGGTGCCCTCCTCGACCGCCAGCCGGATGACGCCGGTGCCGGTGCCGTTATAGTCCACGGGGAACAGCAGGGACAGCAGGATCAGGGCAACGCCCCCGACAGCGGCCCGCAGAAAGCTGTTGGGGAACCACCTGCGCATCGCGGCCTCCATGTGATGCAGAACATCACAGAAAAGACTGGAGACCAGCGCGCAGAAAGCCGCCAGCAGCACCACCCTGAAGAACATGAAGACCCCGACCTCCGGCGCTGCGACGGCGTAATGCACAGGCTCGATGCCGAAGAGGCGGGAGAGCCCGTAGGCCGTCAGAGAGGAAAACAGGGAGGGGATCAGAGCCGCGTGATAGAGAAGGCCCACGCTGATGACTGCCATGGCAAAGATGGCCGCGGCCAGAGGCGTTCCGAAGAGGGCGGAGAAGAAGCCCGCCATGCCGGCGATGGTGGCGGTGCGGATATCCCGCTCGTCCAGGCTGAAGAGCCTTCCGACCTCGTAGCCCAGGGTGCCGCCCATCTGCAGCGCGGCGCCTTCACGCCCGGCGGAGCCGCCGCAAAGATGCGTCAGCAGGGTTGAGACAAAGATGGCAGGGATGAGATTCAGCCGCAGGCCCTCGCCGGACTGCACCTCGCTGATGATGTTGTTGGTGGAATGCCCGTCGACCCCGAGAAGGCGGTAGAGGCCGACAATCGCCACGCCAGCTGCGGGCAGCAGCCAGATCAGCCACGGGTGCGTCAGGCGGAACACCGTGACCCATTCCACACCCACGTGGAAGGCGGAGCCGAGGCCGCCGCAGAGACAGCCGATCAGGAACGAGACCACCGTCCATTTGCCGATCGCGGCGGCATAGAGCCGCATCTGAACGGTCTGCCTCAGAATTTTACGGATAAAGAGATTCATGAGAACATCTCACTCTCCCGGTTATGATCATGCCCCGGCAGGGAGGGGCGCGGATGCTTAGAGGATTATATGCGCCGCATGGAAAAATGGCAAGCCCCCTTCTTGATCTTTTTTCCGTGATTGCGTATAATCAGAGCAATCAGACAGGTGAGAATACAGAAGCACACGACGTTGATCATAAAAGGAGCACGCTATGGAACAACACGATTACGAGAGACTGCATCTGGAGATGCTCAGACCATATCTGCCGGAATGCATGGTCCTGCTGAAAAGAAACGGGGATTTCCCCCTGCAGGAGGCGGGGGAGCTGGCTCTCTACGGAAGCGGCGCCCGCCGCACTGTGAAGGGCGGGACAGGCTCCGGAGAGGTAAACTCGCGTTTCGCGGTGACGGTGGAGGAAGGCCTGAAGGCGGCGGGCTTCCGGCTGACGACGGAATTCTGGCTGGATGCCTATGACGGCATTCTTGCCGAAGCGAAGAAGGACTTTCTGAAGTCCCTCCGGGAGAGCGCCCGGAAGAACCATACGAATGTGATTGTCGAGAGCATGGGCGCCATCATGACCGAGCCGGAGTATTCCCTCAGCTTCCGCGGGACGGGGGATACGGCGGTCTATGTCCTCGCGAGGAACTCAGGCGAGGGGAACGACAGGCGCTTTGTAAAGGGCGATATCGGCCTGACGGATACCGAGATCCGGGACATCCTGGACCTGCGGCAGCGTTATGCCCGCTTTATGCTGGTGCTGAACACCGGCGGGCCCGTTGACCTCAGCCCGGTTGTGAACGAGGTGGAGAATATCCTGATCCTCTCACAGCTGGGGGTAGAGACAGGCCCGGCCCTGGCGGATGTGCTCCTCGGGAAATACAGCCCCTCCGGCAAGCTCACCACCACCTGGGCGGCAGAGCAGGACTATCCGGCCATCGGTGATTTCGGCGGGCGGGACGATACCTGCTACCGCGAGGGCATCTATGTGGGCTACCGCTATTTTGACAGCGCCGGCGTCAGGCCGCTCTTCCCCTTCGGGCACGGCCTTTCGTATACGGAGTTCGAGCT
>CADBNC010000248.1 GCA_902795885.1 Oscillospiraceae bacterium | reverse complement strand
TGGAGCAGCCGCTCCAGGAGGATGTGAACAACAAAATCTATAAGAAGAACAAGGAGGGCACCGGCGAAGGCTGAGGCCTGAACCGGAAACCCGCCGGACATGGAACCGGAGCCGGGCAGAGAACCGGCGGAACAGAAGCAAAAGAAAACAATCCCCTGAAGAAGACAGCTTTCTCGCTGTGTGCTTCAGGGGATTGTCTTTTCAGCCCTTGCGGCCGGGGTGCGGGATCATCCGGCGTTCAGGTTAAGCGGAGACACCGGGCGGTTTACGGACACCGGGCAGGCTTAAGCCGCGGCCCTCTCATCGAAAAACGGAGCTTCCTGCACGGGGGCTTCCTCAGCCGGGGTCTCTTCCACGGGGGCTTCCTCAGCAGGAGTCTCTTCCGCGGGGGCTTCCTCCACAGGAGTCTCTTCCGCAGGGGCTTCTGTCACCTGAGACGGGGCTTCTGTCCCGGCAGAGGAGAAGCTGTCCGCCGGGACGCGGCTTTCGGCAAGCTCATCCGCCCAGTGGAAGCTGCCGGTCTTGACAACATCGTCGCCATAGATTGTGCGGAAATCATCCCGCATCGAGATCACATGATAACCGTCTTCTTCCCATTCCCTGCCAAGGCCTTCTGCCTTTTCCACATTGCCGTAGTCACGATTCTCGTCATTGGCGATCAGCATGAAGGCGATGCTCCGGTAGGGGTTGTTGCTGATGGTAAAGTTATGCATGCTGACATCCCCGCTGCTGTTGCCGAAGGAAATCACCGGCTGCTTGCCGATATCGCGGACGATCTGCGCAACCTTGTTCATCTTCAGGTTCTTGATCAGAAGCCTGTCCGTGCGGATAATCTCGTCATCGGCCTGGAAGACATAGTCCAGCCCGTCCGTATCGCCCTGGCCGCTGGCCTCAACGGCTACATCCATGCCGATGATGTTCTCATAGGGGACATCCAGCATGCCCTCGAGCAGCGTACGGCAGAGAAAACGGTCGCTTCCGCTGACCACATAGACGATGAAATCGTTATCCTGCAGATACTCCACAACCTCGATCATCGGCAGATAGAAGGCAGAGCCATAGGTCATACCCTCAAAGCCGTCCACCGGGCGCAGAAGAATCTCGTTGATGAAGGCGGCAAACTCCTGCAGCGTCATGCCGGAATAGGCACGGGCTGCCTGGATGGCATGGCGGATGGGCATGTCCTTGGCAAAGTTTTTGGTGATGACGGCCTCGCGCAGCTCACGCCCGAAGTCCAGCATCTCGGCATCGGGGGTGATGGAGGGATCCTTCAGAATACGCCAGGCCAGCGTGTAATACTCCAGATAGGTGGGGAAAAGCTCGCCGTAGAGCGTGCCGTCCATATCAAAAACGGCGATGCGGTCGGCAGGCGGGATATAGTCGGGGGAGGATTCATCCGTGACGGCTTCCACATAATCCACCAGCGCGTCCAGCGCGGGAGCGCCTTCGTTCCACTCGGCAAAAATCTCTTCTTCCACGTATTCTTCCGTACCGGCTTCCTGCGAAGGAGCAGCCTGCGCGGCGGTTTCCTCAGGGGAGCTTTCGGCCTCGCCGGGGATGCTTTCGGCATCCACGCTCCGGGACGCTGCGGCTTCCCGCTTCCCGGCGAAGGAGATGCCGGTGAACAAACCGACGGCCAGTACAAGCACCAGCATGATTACCAGAATTTTTTTCATTGCAGTCTCCTTTCCATTCCGTTCCTGCCTGCTTGCAGGACAGACGAGCACAGTATAGCAGATTTTCCGCAAAAGAAAAAGAGCAAACTGCCGCCCTCAGGGAAAAACCTCCTCCTGCAGGGGCTTTCGGACAAGGGTGAAGGGCGGCGCCCAGGCGGGCAGCTGCATCCGGAACAGCATATCCGCGTGGCGGGTGTCCGGAATCGGGGCGCCCTCCTCGTCCTGAAGCGCTTCGGCAGCAAAGGGAAGGCCTCCGGTGCCGGGCAGAAGAAGCTCAAGCCCGTCTCCGGGGAGGATTTTGTTGCGCTGGCGCAGCAGGGCATTGCCGTCCCCGTCGCACTCGACCACCACGGCCATGACCTCGGCCGTGGCCTGATAGCGGGAGTCAGGATAATACTGCTTTGCCGGGCCGTAATAGAAGCCGGTGGAATATGGCCGGTGGCTGACGGCTTCGCATTCCTTCACCGCGCACTGCGGAAGCGGCTCCCCGCGCCCGAGGGCATCGATGGCCATGCGGTAGGCATTCGTGACCGCCCCGGTGTAATAGGCGGACTTCATCCTGCCCTCGATCTTGAAGCTGTCGACCCCGGCATCGCGAAGATCGGCCAGATGCTCGATCATGCAGAGGTCCTGCGAGTTGAGAATATAGGTGCCGTCGCTCTCGGAGATCTCCATATAGATCCCGGGGCGGGTCTCTTCCACCAGATGATACTTCCAGCGGCAGGGCTGGGCGCATTCGCCGTGGTTGGCGTCCCTTCCGGCCATATAGTTGGAAAGCAGGCACCTGCCCGAGAAGGAGATGCACATGGCCCCGTGGACGAAGGTCTCAATCCGCAGACCGGCCGGACAGTGGGCGCGCAGCGAGCGGATCTCCTCCAGGCTGCATTCCCGGGCGAGCACGACGGTATCCGCGCCCTGCTCATAGAGAAAGGCTGCAGTGGCGCTGTTGAGCACACCCAGTTGCGTGCTGACGTGCCGGGCGCACTTCGGGGCATGGCGCTCTGCCAGGCGCAGCAGGCCGAGATCGGCGATGATCAGGGCATCCGCCCCGGCATCCTGCAGAAAGGCGAAATAGTCCGGCACCAGGTCCAGCTCCCCTTCCCGGGGGAGCACATTGCAGGTGATATAGACCTTTTTCCCCTGGCTGTGGATCAGGCGGATGGCCTTCTCCAGATCGCTGTCCTGAAAATTGACAGATTTGGCGCGCATGCCGAAAAGCCTGCCCGCCAGATAGATGGCGTCCGCCCCATAGAGCAGCGCCGTCTGCACACGGTCGAGATCCCCCGCCGGGGAGAGAAGTTCCGGAAGCATCCTGTTTTCCTCCAGTTTCTTTTCCTGTGCGGACCGGGCCGCGCAGGTTCATGCGCAGGTATATTACTATAATTATCCCGGGATTACCACAGAAAAATATGTCCGCGGAGAATTCTGCTTCTCCCGGGCAAAAAACTGTGGTATACTATTAACAATTATGGACAGAAAGACGGAAACAGACGGAATGAGCATGAAAAAACGGTATCTGTTTTTTGATATTGACGGAACGCTGCTGGCGGGCGGCTATGCCGGGTTCATCCCGGAATCGACGAAGCTTGCCCTCCGGAAGCTGCGGGAGGCCGGGCACTTTACGGCCATCGCCACGGGCCGGGCACAGTGGATGGCCCTCAAATACATGCGGGAGCTCGGCTTTGAGAATATGGTCAGCGACGGCGGCTACGGCGTCACGCTCCAGAACCGGCTGCAGGGGATCGAGCCTCTCTGCCGGGAGGATGTGATCGCCCTGATCCGCGAATGCCAGCGGAAGGGCTTTGCCTGGGGGCTCCAGGTTGACAACAGCGATACCCGCCTTGTGCCGGATGAGCGCTTCTTCGAGGCGACGGGGGACGGGTATCTGAAGAACAAAATTGTCCCGGGCCTTGACCCGGAGCAGTTTGAGAACATCTACAAGGCCTATGTGGCCTGCTTCGAGGGCGAGGAAACGCAGCTGGAGACGCTGAAAAACGTTCCCTGGTGCCGCTATATGCCGGAATACTTCTTCGTCGAGCCGATGGACAAGGCGAAGGGAATCCGCCGGGTGATGGATTATTACGGCGCGGATTACCGGGACGTGATTGTCTTCGGCGACGGGGACAACGATATCTCGATGTTCACGGGGGAGTGGACGGGCGTCGCCATGGGCAATGCCAGCCCCCGCCTGAAGGAGCTGGCGGACATGATCACCACGGATGTGGAGCATGACGGCATCTATAACGCCTGCCTGCGGCTGGGGCTCTTTGAACCGGACGCGTGACAGGGCGCTTCCCGGCGCTTAACACGGAACAGAATTCCGTTTGGCAGATCATACAATACGAAAGGACAGGGAACAGCCATGCAGTACAATTTTGATGAGGTTATCGACCGCAGAAATACCAACGCGCTCAATACCGACGGTTTCCGCGGGTATATCTTCCACGCGGGGCCCGAGAAGGTTTTCCCCTACCGGGATGAGGAGTTCGTCCGCATGTGGGTGGCGGACATGGAGTTTGCCTGCTGTCCCGCTGTCTGCGATGCCATCAAAGCCCGGGTGGACAGACGGATCTTCGGCTATACCATGATGTTCGACGATGCCTACTACAGGGCATTCAGCGGCTGGTGCGAAAAGCGCTACGGCTGGAGCTTCCCGAAGGAGGAGCTCTGCTATTCGCCCGGCATTATCCCCGCCCTCTACCAGCTGGTGGAGGATCTGATCGGCGAGGGCGAGACCTTCGTCATCACCACGCCATCCTACGGGTATTTCCTGCACGCGGCGGAATATAACAATGTGCCGGTGCTCTGCTCGGATCTGATCAACACCCCGGAGGGCTGGACCATCGATTTTGAGGATCTGGAGAAAAAGTGCGCCGACCCGCGGGTCAGAATGCTGCTGTGGTGCAACCCCCACAACCCCACGGGCAGAATCTGGACGGAGGAAGAACTCAGGCGCGTTGCGGAAATCGTTGAGAAGCACAATCTGTGGCTTGTCTCGGACGAGATTCACTGCGACCTGGTCCGCAGCGGCCTGCGCCATACCCCCATGGGCAAGGTCATGCCGGACTACAAAAAGCTGATCACCTGCATGTCCGCCAGCAAGACCTTCAACATGGCGGGGCTCATGTTCTCGGATATCATCATCCGCGATGAGGCCGAGCGCGTGCACTTCAACGGCCGCGACAAGATCGCCGGCATGCTCAACCCCCTTTCCATCGCGGCCCATCAGGCGGCCTATGAGCAGGGGGCCGAGTGGCTCGAGCAGCTGAAGGCCTATCTCGACGCAAACTTCCGCTATGTTGCCGGGTTCCTCGCCGAGCGCCTGCCCGGGGCAAGGTTCCGCATTCCCGAGGCCACCTATCTGGCCTGGGTTGATCTCTCGGAGTGCCTCCCCGATGTGGAGGATCTCCCCGGATTCTTCGCAAACGAAGCAGGCGTGCTGCTGGAGGGCGGCAACAGCCTCTTCGTCGGCAACGCGGAGGGCTTTGTACGCCTCAACCTGGCGATGCCGCGCAGCATTCTGGAGACCGGCATGGAGCGCATCGCCGCGTCCATCGAGCGGCACAGGGCAGGGTAAGGGGGCCCCTCCGGGCCTGCCGGAGAAAGTGTTGTGGAAGTGTGACAGAGTCTGTGATAGAATACGAGACAGACAGAAAAGGAAAGGGACACGGATCCGGTTCGCCGGAGGAAAGGAGAAAATGATGAAAAAGCTTTTATGCTTGCTTCTGGCAGTGCTGCTGCTCGCGGGCCTTGGCTGCACGGCCTTTGCCGATTCCGGGGTCGCCCCCGGCGACATGATGCCTGCCTTCGAGGTCACGCTTTCGGACGGAACGACAACCTCGCTGGCAGAGCTTCTGCAGGATCATGATCTTGTGGTGCTGAATGTGTTTGCCACCTGGTGCGGCCCCTGCAAGATCGAGTTCCCGGAGATGGAGAAATCCTATCAGGCCCACAGCGACCGCATGGTGATCCTGTCGGTCTCCGGCGATCCTTCGGACACGCAGCAGATGATCGCCGATTACAAGGAACAGAACGGCCTGAGCTTCCCCATGGGCATGGCGGGCGACGCGCTGGACTTCCTGAATGTAACCGCGTTTCCGACCACGGTGTTCATCGGCAGCGACGGGAAGGTTGACTTCTACAAGGTCGGCGCCTTCGTGCAGGAGGGCGAGTTTGAGGAAAGAGTCTCCACGCTGCTCTCCGACAGCTATGACGGCACGCCTCTGCCTTCGGAGATCGCCCAGGGCGGGCTCAGCCCCCTGATTCTGGGCGGGATTGTGCTGGCCGCTGTTTTCATTCTTCTGGGTGTAATCGGCAGATGGCGCCTGCTCAGCAAGGCCGGCAGGCCCGGCTGGCACAGCCTCATCCCGCTCCTGAACATTTATCAGGAATACAATATCTGCTGGAAGGGCTGGCTCGGCCTGGTCTCGCTCCTGTGCACGGCGGCCGCCGGCAGCGTCATGCAGCTGGGGCGGACCAACGGCGTCTTCATTCTCATGGCGATTCTCGGCATCGCGGGCTTTGTGCTGCACGTGATGGAGAGCGTCCGCCTCGCGAAGGCCTACGGGAAGGGCACCGGCACCGGCATCCTGCTGATCCTTTTCCGGAATCTGGGCCGGTTCTTCCTCGGCATCGGAAAGGCGCAGTATCAGAGTAAGCCGTAATCCGGCGGAAAGCCCGTCCATTTGTCAGGAAAATGCTGTCATACTCTTGACAAATGGGCGGGTCCATGATATAACCGCATAGTAACGCATAGTAAATTAATAGGAATTCATTTTCCGAACCAGGAGAGACCATGGATCAGTTCCGTTTCAGAAGCATGATGTGTTGTCCCGTACGCTGTGGTGAGCGTGCGCAGATCGTCATGCCCTGAAGGGGTTTCTCAGGAAGAATGTATGTTTCCGGAGAGTCCGCTGGGCTTTCCGGTTTTTATTTTTTGACAGGAGGAAATGATCATGTCCGCGATTTATACGTCCGTAGAGCAGCTGATCGGCAGAACCCCGCTGCTGGAGCTTACGAACACCGAAAAGAACGAAAAGCTGGAAGCCAGGATCCTGGCCAAGCTCGAATACCTCAATCCCGCGGGCTCGGCCAAGGACCGCGTGGGAAAGGCCATGATTGACGACGCCGAGGCCAGGGGCATTCTGAAGCCCGATTCCGTGATCATTGAGCCGACCTCCGGCAACACCGGCATTGGTCTGGCCTCTGTCGCGGCAGCCAGGGGCTACCGGATTATCATCGTCATGCCCGAGACCATGAGCGTCGAGCGCCGTGTTCTGATGAAGGCCTACGGTGCCGAGCTTGTGCTCACCGACGGAACAAAGGGCATGGTTGGCGCCATTGAAAAGGCCGAGGAGCTGGCGAAGGAGATTCCCAACGCCTTTATCCCCGGGCAGTTTGTCAACCCCGCGAACGCCGCCGCCCACAGGGAAACCACCGGGCCCGAGATCTGGGCGGATACGGACGGCGGGGTGGATATTTTCGTCGCGGGTGTCGGAACCGGGGGCACCATTACCGGCGTGGGCGAGTATCTGAAGGCACAGAACCCGGATGTGAAGATCGTGGCGGTGGAGCCGGCCTCGTCCCCGGTGCTGAGCAAGGGAACCGCAGGCGCCCACAAGATCCAGGGCATCGGCGCGGGCTTCGTGCCGGAGGTTCTGAATACCGCCATCTACGACGAGGTAATCGCCGTGTCCAATGAAGACGCCTTTGCGGCCGGACGCCAGATGGGCAGAACGGAGGGCGTGCTGGTGGGCATTTCCTCCGGGGCTGCGCTCTGGGCAGCCATCGAGCTGGCAAAGCGCCCGGAGAACAGGGGCAAAACCATCGTGGTTCTGCTGCCCGATACCGGCGACAGATACCTCTCCACACCGCTTTTCGAGGGCTGATATGAACAGAGAAACCACACTGCTCATCGCCAATACCGCGCTGGATCTCTCGGCGGCGGAAAAGGCTGACCCGACGGAAAAACGAAACTATACCGGCCTGCGTGAGCATGCCGAGCTGATGACGGACCTGCTGATCCGCTCCATGTACCCCAACTATGCCTCCGGCGGGATCCCGCGGCAGGCGGCTCTTTCCGAGGCCGTGGGCCATCTTGCGGTCTGCCTGGAGCTGGTGACACCCGGGAATGAGAGAAAGGAAGACATCATCCAGACCCTTCTGAAGGAGCTTCCCGAGATCCGCCGCCAGATCCGCACCGACCTGGAGGCGGCCTATGACGGGGACCCCGCGGCGCGCAGCCTGGACGAGATCGTCCTCTGCTACCCGGCCTTCACGGCCATCAGCACCTACCGCCTCGCCCATATCCTGTACCGGGAGGGCGTGCCCCTTCTCGCGCGTGTGATGACGGAATATGCCCACCGGCTTACGGGGATTGATATTCACCCCGGCGCCACCATCGGGGATTATTTCTTCATCGACCACGGCACCGGTGTTGTGATCGGCGAGACGACCACCATCGGCGAGCACGTGAAGCTCTATCAGCACGTGACCCTCGGGGCGAAGAGCTTCTCCGTCGGGGACGACGGCAGCCTGGTCAAGGGCATCAAGCGGCACCCGGATATCGGCGACCGCGTGGTGGTCTATGCCGGGGCCACGATTCTCGGCGGAGACACCCAGATCGGAAACGACTGCGTGATTGGCGGCAGCGTGTGGCTTACCCATTCCGTCGCGGCCGGGAAGCAGGTTGTCTCGCGCTCGGCCATCCTGGACCCGACGCTCACCTGGGATCTGGAGTCCGATTCGGCCTACGACAGCGCCATGCTGTGAAGCTTTCATCAAAATCAAAAACTGCGGACTCTCCGGCAGACGGAGCGGTTCGCAGTTTTTCTTTGTCAGGAGAGCTCGCGGAGCTTTCTGGCGGTGTATTCCTCGATCTGCCGGCGGAGCTTCTTCAGCTGCTTTTTGTGGACGCAGAGCTTTTCCGGGCAGTTGGCGCAGCGCAGATATTCATTGGTCTTCTCGGAAAAATACTCCGGGTGGCGGTAGAAGGTAATCTCCCAGCGGATCAGCAGCGCCACCGACAGCACCAGCAGGCTCCAGGTATAGCCCCGGCGCACGAAGAAGAGCGGCGTAAACATCATGGCGTAGTCCCAGTTATAGATCCGGCAGGCGACGCAGCACTTGTTCTTCATCAGCCATGACTGGAAGGGACAGAAAAACAGGATGCAGATCATATCGCAGATGGAATAGGCGCTGCAGAGCAGAATCATAATCCCGTCATCCAGAATGCCCATCATATGCAGGGCGCCGAAAATGCCGTTGAAGATAATCCAGACAAGGGCCACCAGAACAGTCGCGTTGTTGTCATGAACCTGGATGTCCGTCTCGCCGGTTTTGATATAGTTGCGGCGGAACTGCTTCTGGCATCCGGGGCTCTCAAAGCGCGAGGGAAAGAAGCGCATGATCATCTCGAAGACGAAAACCGCCCACGTGACATAGAGGATCACCGGCCTCTCCTGCAGCTGGGAGATGATGGGATGCCCGGCGCTGAGCCGGTAATGGATATACCAGATCAGCAGAAGGATGAACAGAAGCGAGCGGTAGCAGAGGCGGAAATAGTGGATTGCGCTGATCTTGCTGATTTTGCTGTGTTTCAAAGCGAGGACCTCTTTTCAGGGAGAGGACTTTCAGGAGGTGTGGAGCACTTCGGAGAGCATCTCCATCATTTTCGGAACGTCATAGGGCTTGGCCAGGTGCCCGTTCATGCCGGCCTCCAGAGCCACCTTCCGGTCTTCTTCAAAGGCGTTGGCGGTTACGGCGATGATGGGGATCCCGGCCTTCCCCGGGTCATCCAGGGCCCGGATGCGCCGGGCGGCCTCATAGCCGTCCATATTCGGCATCTGGATGTCCATGAAGATCAGGTCATAGTAGCCCGGTTCGGCGGAGCTGATCATCTCCACCGCCTGCACGCCGTCTGCGGCTATCTCCACCGCAAGGCCGGTCTCCTGGAGAATGGCCGTGGCAATCATCTGGTTCATCTCGTTGTCTTCAGCCAGCAGAATCCTGTGGCCGGAAAAATCGGGCATGGCCTGCGGCGCGGGGTCGGCCTTTTCCCGGTCGGACGAAGGCGCGGCCTCCTGCGGGCTGCAGGTCCGGCAGGGGAGGAGGACGGTAAACTCGCTGCCCTTTCCCTCCTCGCTGCTGACGGAGATGGTGCCGCCCATCATGTCAACAATACTCTTCGTAATTGCCATGCCGAGCCCTGTGCCCTGCACCCCGCTTACGGTGCTGTTGCGCTCACGGGTGAAGGCATCAAAGATGTGTTTCTGGAATTCCTGGCTCATGCCGATGCCGTTGTCGATCACGCGGAAGCGGTAGTTCACCATGCCCTCCTGTTCGGCAGGGCATTCATCCACGAGGAAGCGGATCGTGCCGCCGGTGGGGGTGTATTTCACCGCGTTGGAGAGGATATTCAGCAGCACGCGGTTGAGGCGGAGTCTGTCTGTCACCGCGTCCCTGTGCACAAGGCCTGTGGTGTCCACGGTAAAGGTCTGGTCCTTTGCGAGGGTGTTTGCCTTCACGATGGTGCGCAGCTCCTCGATCAGATCCGGCAGATGCACGGCGGTCTCGTCAAGCTGAATCGCGCCGCTCTCAATGCGGCTCATATCCAGAACATCGTTGATGAGCATCAGCAGATGCTGGCTCGAGACCGAGATTTTCCCGAGATAGTCCTTCACAAGCTCCGGCTTGCCGGTGTTCGCCTCGGCAAGGGCCGTGAAGCCGACGATGGCGTTCATGGGCGTGCGCATATCATGCGACATGTTGTTGAGAAAGGCCGTTTTCGCGCGGCTTGCGCTCTCGGCGCGCTGGAGGGCTTCGGAAAGGGCGGCCCGGCCATGCTCCAGCTCCTCGTTCTTTTCCTCCAGAACCTCTCTGGCCCGCTCCTGCATCGCAGCCTGTGCCCGCGAGCGTCTGGAATCCCGCACCAGCAGGCCCATGATGGCAAGAGCCACCAGGATGATCAACGAACCGAAGACCGCCATGTGATCCAGGAAGAAATCCCAGAACGAATAGGTATACAGTGAGTCGGTATAATGATAGACCTGATTCTGCACATAGTCGCTGCTGATGACGCTGACACCCCGGTTGAGCAGCTTGAGCAGGCCCTCGTTTCCGATCCGCACGCCGAAGCAGCGGTCATCGTTCCAGCTGAGGTGCATGATGGAAAGATCCCGGTATTTGCGGTTTTTCAGAAGGTCATTTGCCCGCAGGCCGTTCAGGAAGGTGCTGCCCGCCTTGCCCGTGAGAACCGCGTCCAGGCAGCTCTCCACCGAGGGGCAGGGGACAATCTCGGCCTCGGGGAAATAGGATTTCACGTAATATTCGTGGATGCGGTTGTTCTCGTTGACGGCAAAGCTGCGGATCGTCTCATCCGTATACTTGCCGGCGAAGATCAGATCGTTGGCGGTTTTGGTAACCGGGCTTGACTGATAGATACCGTTTTCCTCAGAGAAATACAGACCGCCGCCGATGGGGAAGATCACATCCACCTCCCCGCTGTTCACATCCGCCACCATGGCGTCAAAGCTCTCGTACCCCTGATACCGTAAGCTG
>CADBNC010000247.1 GCA_902795885.1 Oscillospiraceae bacterium | reverse complement strand
CCGGAATAGGCCGTGAAGGAGACATCCTCCAGCTTCAGGATGCCGTCGATGCTGCGCACGGTGAGGCCTTTTACCTCGATGCGCGGCTTCGGATCAACAGGCTCCGGGCGGTCAATGTTCAACGTGACCGCGTGCCCGACCATCATGTTGGTCATCTCCTGGGCATTTGTCTTCTTGGTCTCCATGTCGCCGATGAACTGGCCATGCCGCAGAATTGCGACTCTGTCGGACAGCGCTTCAACTTCATGCATTTTGTGCGTGATGATGACGATTGCCTTTCCGTCATCGCGCATGTTCCGCAGTACAGCAAAGAGCTTGTCCGTCTCCTGCGGTGTGAGCACGGCGGTGGGCTCATCGAGAATCAGGATATCCGCACCGCGGTAGAGAACCTTGACGATCTCAACCGTCTGCTTCTGCGAGACGGACATGTCATAGATCTTCTGGGCGGGGTCGACCTCAAAGCCGTAGGCGTCACAGATGGAGCGGATTTTTTCAGAGGCTTCCTTCAGATCAAGCTTGCCGGGGAGACCGAGAACAATGTTTTCTGCTGCGGTAAGCACATCGACCAGCTTGAAGTGCTGGTGGATCATGCCGATGCCGAGATCGAAGGCATCCTTCGGAGACCGGATGACAACATCCTTTCCATCGATGCTGATGGTGCCTTCGTCAGGAAAATAGATGCCCGAGAGCATGTTCATGAGGGTGGTTTTGCCACTGCCGTTTTCACCCAGCAGGGCAAGGATCTCGCCACGGTAGATATCCAGCCAGACCTTGTCGTTGGCCACAACGGTACCGAAGCGCTTGGTGATGTCCCGCATTTTCACTGCGGCGGTCTTGTTGTCCAGGGAAATCACGCTCCTTTCACCAGAGACAAAAATAGGGAAACAATTATAACAGAAACACACTGAAAGGGCAAGGATACATCCGCCCCCAAATGCCTGAATTCCACAGGCCGGAAGTGGACGTGAAGCTGCCCGGAAATGCCGCAAAGGGCAACGCGGCGGCAAATGTCACTGCGCTGCCCTTTGCAGCATATAAAGGGTAACCCCGGGAGAACCGAGGTTACCCTTTCAGATTCAATCAGGCGTCAACGTTGACGATACCGTCAATGTCGATGTCGAAGTACGGAGCAGAGCGGAACTCAGACTCGTGGAAATAGCCATCAGCAATGACATTGGTCTCAGGCTGGAAATCGCCCATGTCGTCTACATCGGCCATGTACTCGGTCAGGGTCTCACCGTTGACAGTCCAGTTGGCAGTGTCAAAGACATGCTGCTCGCCGGCTTCGAAGGCTTCCTTCGCCATCTCGATGGCATCGACAGTGCCTTCGGCGGCAACGGCTTCGTTTACGTCGGTCAGCTCAACAGAGCCGGTGGCAAGGGTGCCAACCCAGTCAGCCTCGATGGCCTCACCGTTCTGGACGCATGCGATCATGTGCTCCATGTAGGGAACCCAGTTGATGCGGGAGGAAACGATAAAGGTGTTGGGGCCGGCATCGATGGTGCTGCCATTATAGGAAACGTTGGGAACACCGGCATTCTCGCAGGCAGTCGGAGCACCAAGGGAGTCAGCATGCTGGCTGATCAGCTTGCAGCCGTTGTTGATGAGCTTCTGGGCACCTTCCTGCTCGAGAGCGGGATCATACCAGGAGTTGGTGAAGGTGACTTCCATGGTCACGCTCGGGCAAACGGAGCGGGCACCGAGGAAGAAGGAGGTGTAGCCGGACTTCACTTCGGCATAGGGATAAGCGCCGACATAGCCCATCTTTGCCTCGTCTTCGGAGAACTCGCCCTTCTCAATCATCTCGTTGAGCTTCAGACCGGCAGCGATACCGGCAAGGAAACGGCCCTCATAGATGGCGGCAAAAGCATTGTGATAGTTGGCAAGGCCTTCGGTGTGGGCCTTGGTGCCGGTGGCGTGGCAGAACTGAACCTCGGGGCACTCCTTGGCGGCCTCGATCATGAAGGACTCGTGACCGAAGGAATCAGCAAAGATGATATTGCAGCCTTCGTCAACAAGCTCCATTGCGGCATCGTAGCATTCCTGACCCTCGGGGATGTTGGTCTTCAGAATATATTCCACGCCGGCATTCTCGCAGGCTTCCTTCGCAGCGTTCAGGAAGTTGAGGTCATAGGTGGAGTTCTCATCATGCAGGAAAATGAAACCGACTTTTACGGGAGCGGCTTCGGCAGTCTCTTCGGCAGCGGCCTCTTCAGCCATGTCTGCAGGAGCTTCTTCAGCCTCTTCGGCGGGAGCGGCTTCCTCGGCGGCTTCTTCGGCAGGAGCAGCTTCGGCAGCTTCTTCAGCGGGAGCTTCACTTGCGGCAGGGGCGGGGGCGGCGGACTGACCACATGCGGCCAGTGCAAGGACCATAACCAGAGCCATCAGCAGCGCGATGAACTTTTTCATTCTTTCTCTCCTCGTTATGAATTAGATTTTTTATATGGAAGCGCCGGTGTGGGAACGGCGCTTCCGGTCTATCTGTAACCGCACAGGCGGTCGAGATACTAAAGAAAACAAAAAACACCACAGGCCATCAAAGAAGGTCCGGGTGGGAAACGGAATGAAACCTTTTCTTCGATAGTCCGGTCATTTACGGCGTCCGGGTAGATACTTCAAATCCATATCATTTGGTTTATATCGAGAAAATCTATATAAAATGTATATGAAACCGGAAAAACCCGCAAAACCGGGCAAAACCGGAAGATGCCCAAACTATAACAGTTCCGTTACAAAATGTCAAGAAAGAAAATTCTGCGTTTTTCACAGATTTTAAGGATTGAAATTGTCTATGTTGCACAAAAACAGCGGAGTCGGAGAAAACATGCACAGACAGCGGAGAAAGTGCTGTGGATGATCATGTCAGAAGCTTCAAAAATGCACCGGATTCGGGCAGAATCAGAGAAAAACCTTGACATCTGTTTTCCCGATGCTGTATGTTATATTCCGCAATTGCATACGGGCAATTGCGTATGAAAAACCATCTGCCATGAGATACGTGCGGCAGACGTTGATCTGCAAACAGAAATACCTCTATACAGATGCACGAGGGGGCATACGGAAATGGAGATACAGAGAGACTGGAAGGCCGAATATGAAGGCCGGGTAGAATGGATCCGCGGGCTCGTCCGCTCAAGCGGTGTGAAGGGTATTGTCTTCGGCAATTCCGGAGGGAAGGACAGCGCCCTGGTCGGGATCCTCTGCAAGGCAGCCTGCGACAACACTGTCGGCATAATCATGCCCTGCGCGTCCAGACGCAATTTCGGCATTGACGCCCAGGACGGGCGTGAGCTGGCAGAACAGTATGGGATCGAGACCCGCACTGTGGATCTCACCGCTGTGCGCGAACAGGAGCTGAAGGCCCTGCAGGATGTTACGGAGATGACAGATCTCGCAGTTTCCAATATCGCGCCGAGGCTTCGTATGACCACGCTCTACGCTATCGCCGCGGCGGAGAGACGCCTGGTTGCAGGAACAGGAAACCGCAGCGAGGCCTATATGGGTTACTACACCAAGTGGGGAGACGGCGGCCATGATTTTAATCCGATCTCGGATCTTACCGCAACCGAAGTCTTCGCGTTTCTGGAATATCTGAAGGCCCCGCGCAGTATTATCGACAAGGCGCCTTCGGCCGGCCTGTTCGACGGGCAGACGGATGAGGACGAGATGGGCGTGACCTATAAGGCCATCGATACGTACCTGCTGACAGGCGAAGCCACCGAAGAAGACCGCAGCGTGATCGAGCGCTATCACCGGGCGAGCGAACATAAACGTCGTCCCATTGCCACATATCGCTGAAGGAGGAAAAAGCATGCACGAACGCTATGACAACCCCCTGTGCGCGCGCTATGCGGGCGCCGAGATGCAGAAGATCTTTTCCGATGACAGAAAATTCTCGACCTGGCGCAGACTCTGGGTAGCGCTCGCCGAGGGGGAGAAAGAGCTGGGAATCCCGATTACGGAAGAACAGCTGCAGGAGATGCGCACGCACCTGGACGATATTGATTATGAGATGGCTGCAAAAGAGGAAAAGGCGCTGCGGCATGACGTCATGGCGCATGTACATACCTATGCAGCCTGCTGCCCGAAGGCCGCGCCTATTATTCACCTCGGGGCGACTTCCTGCTATGTGACGGATAATACGGACATCCTGAACCTGCGTGACGGGCTTCTGCTGATCCGCCGGAAGCTGCTGGGCGTGATGGAGGCGCTGGCGAACCTTGCCGGGCAGAACAAAGACATGCCCACCCTTGCCTTCACGCACTTCCAGGCAGCGCAGCCTACGACAGTCGGCAAGCGGGCCTGCCTCTGGCTTCAGGATCTGGAGATGGATCTGCATCAGCTGGATTTCCAGCTTACACAGCTGAAGCTTCTCGGCTGCAAGGGGACAACAGGCACAGGGGCAAGCTTCCTGGCTCTCTTTGAAGGCGACGGGGACAAGGTAGTGCAGCTTGAGCGGCTGATCGCAGAAAAGATCGGCTTCCCGCGCTACCAGGCTGTCAGCGGCCAGACCTACAGCCGCAAGCAGGACTTTGCGGTTCTGCAGGTTCTCAGCGGCATTGCACAGAGTGCCTCCAAATTCGCGGGGGATATGCGTCTGCTCAGCCACCTGAAGGAGGCGGAAGAGCCTTTTGAGGCGGGCCAGATCGGTTCATCCGCAATGGCGTACAAGAGAAACCCGATGCGCTCGGAACGCATAGCCTCCCTCGGGAGATATATCATCTGCGATCTGCAGAACGCAGCTCTCACAGCCTCGACCCAGTGGCTGGAGAGGACACTGGATGATTCGGCCAACAGGAGAATCTCGATCCCGGAGGCCTTTCTCGCCTGCGATGGCATTCTGAATCTCTATCAGAATATCGCCTCCGGCATGCGGCTGTTTCCGGCTGTTATGCGCAGGCATCTTCAGGAGGAGCTCCCCTTCCTCGCAACAGAGAATATCCTTATGTACTGTGTGAAGGAAAAGGGCGGTGACAGGCAGCTGCTGCATGAGAGAATCCGCGTCCATTCCATTGCTGCGGCGGAGCAGGTGAAGCAGTATGGCAAACAGAATGACCTGCTTTCGCGCATCGAAGAAGACCCGGCCTTCGGTCTCACGGAGGAAGAGCTGCAGAAAATTGCCGATCCTTCGGCCTTCACGGGAATGGCCGCAAGACAGTGCGAGGACTATCTG
>CADBNC010000246.1 GCA_902795885.1 Oscillospiraceae bacterium | reverse complement strand
GGGGGTATGCGGGCATAGCTCATCCGGTAGAGCGCCACCTTGCCAAGGTGGAGGTAGCGAGTTCGAGCCTCGTTGCCCGCTCCATTTTTAATCGGCCCTGCCTCTCGGGGCCAGCATGGCGCCATAGCCAAGTGGTAAGGCAGCGGACTGCAAATCCGCGATTCTCCGGTTCAAATCCGGATGGCGCCTCCAAAAAAAACAGGTTTCCAAATCGGAAGCCTGTTTTTTCTTTGTCTGTTTTGTTTTCTGTCCGGGTTCTGCCGGAGCCCGCTTCTCTCAGAAAAGCCCCGGGAAGCCGCCGAGGCCACCCTGCAGCTTTGACATGGATTCGCTTGTCTTGTCATCGGCTGCCTTCAGTGCGCCGTTAACCGCGCTCAGGATCAGATCCTGCAGCATCTCCACATCTTCCGGATCCACAACCTCCGGATCTATGATGATCTCCTTGAACTGACGCGTCCCGGTGATAACAGCTTTCACGGCACCGCCTCCGGCGGTGAACTCAAAGTCCGTCGACTCCAGCTCCTGCTGCATCTTCATGAACTCCTGCTGCATCTTCTGCGCCTGGCGCATCATGTTCATCTGATTTCCCGGCATACCGCCGCGATATCCGCCTTTTGCCATGTTCGTTCCTCCTGAAAAAATAGATTTCTTCTTCCTGTTATACTGGTATTATATACTACTATACGAATTACTATATATAACTATATAAATTTAACTTCCTTGAACTGCCTCAGCTCGTTGATGTCACGCTTCGGACGCTCTGGCTTCTGGCGCTCGGCGATCTGTATCCTCACATCGTGATGCAGTTCCCGGGCAGAAATGTCCGCAATCAGCTGCCTGACCTCCGGTTTTTTGACTCTCTCCATCAGGAAGCCCGGCACTGTCTCTACAATGACGCTGTCCCCTTCTAAGCGGAGAAGGAATCTGTCCCGGTCTTCTGTGAGGCCGCGCAGCTCCCTCGGAAGCTGCTCGTGCAGCTGCCGGAGAATTGATTCGACAGCACCTGCGCTG
Source organism: Oscillospiraceae bacterium (assembly GCA_902795885.1). Taxonomy (GTDB): domain Bacteria; phylum Bacillota; class Clostridia; order Oscillospirales; family Oscillospiraceae; genus Limivicinus. The sequence continues at coordinate 1,615 of CADBNC010000246.1, read as the reverse complement.
TCGTTTCCAGCAACGGGTTCCGGGTTCACAGCCGAGGTCCCAGGGGCAGATACAAGGGTGCGCTGTAAGGCCTCCGGCTCCGGCCTCGGAACTTCCGGCCCCAATGGCTCTTCCCATTCAGGCTCCGGCTCTGAAGGCTCAGGCGAAGATCCTGCCGCTTCAGAATGAAAAGCAGCCTCCGGCATCTTTGCCAGCGCGGGGGTGGCGGATGCTTCAGGAACTGCACGCGCCGGCGCCTCCCCGGCAAAGCCGGATTCCATCTGAACCGGGCTTCCTGTTGGCCACGATCCAGGCCCATGGGTTTGGATCGTCCTGATCGTCTCCTCCAGCCGCGAGATTCTCGCCTGCAGGGCTGCCGTTCCTCCGGCGACGCTTCGGTCGCTCAAAGCGACCAGGCACATCTCTGCCTCTACACGGGGGCTGCGCATCTGCCTTGCACGCGAGATGGAATTGCGGACAGTCTCCGCGCAGTAAAGGATCTCCTCTCCGGTCATACGCGCCGCGAAGCCTGTCAGCTGCCCTTCTTCGTAATTGCCCGAGATCAGTTCTTCCCCGCCCTTCGGCGCCGCCTTGATGATCATGATATCACGCAGCAGACCGCTCAGCTCCTCAAGGAAAGTTCCGGGTTCCTTTCCGTCAAGCCAAATCCGGTGGAAGAGCGAGAGTGCACCTCCTACATCATGATTCAAAAGCATCTCCAGCATCCCGGCCAGATTGCGGTTACCCGCAAGGCCCATGGTCTCGAGGACCGTCTCGGTCGTAACGATTCCCGCTCCCGAGCACTGATCCAGAATGCTGAGGGCATCTCTCACACCGCCTTCCGCGAGGCGGCCGATCTGCCTCGCAGCGGCCTCATCCAGCTGCAGATTCTCACGCCGGGCGATTTCCATCAGGTATGGTGCAAGCTTGTCCGTCGGGATACGGCGGAAGCTGTGCCTCTGGCATCGCGAGAGTATCGTCGCCGGGACCTTCTGCAGCTCCGTCGTCGCAAGGATAAACATCAGATGGGCGGGCGGCTCCTCGATGATCTTCAGCAGGGCATTGAACGCAGAATTCGAAAGCATATGCACTTCATCGATGATATACACGCGCTTTTTGGCCATTGCCGGTGAGAACACTGCCTCTTCCCGCAGATCGCGCACATCGTCCACGCCGTTATTCGAGGCCGCGTCCATTTCGACAATATCCAGGATCGTTCCATCGTCAATGCCCCGGCAGAAACGGCAGCAGTTGCATGGGTTGCCGTTCACGGGATTTTCGCAGTTGACTGCCTTTGCCAGGATCCTCGCGCAGGTGGTCTTCCCGGTACCTCGGGTGCCGATGAAAATATACGCATGGGAGAGATGACCCGTGCGCACCTGGTTCTTCAGTGTCTCGGTAATCTGCTCCTGCCCGACAACCTCGTCGAAACTCTTCGGACGCCACTTTCTGTACAGTGCCTGGTAGATACCCTCACCCCCTCCCGGAAAGCAAAAAACACGTGGTTCTTGACAAGACTGCACACCCTTCTTTGGGTCCTGCTCCATGCCCGTTACGCCGGCAGCCGGCTCGGACCCGGCGACCCCACGGCACACGAAGCGCACCGCTTAATGCTGCTCGGTTCCCCGCCTGACAT
>CADBNC010000245.1 GCA_902795885.1 Oscillospiraceae bacterium | reverse complement strand
TCATGCTGCGGGTGGTGGACGAATACTGGATGGATCACATCGACGCCATGACTGAGCTCAAGCGGGGCATCGGCCTGCGGGGCTATGGCGCCACCAAGCCCATCGCCGCCTACAAGCAGGAGGGCTTCGATATGTTCGAGGCCATGGTAAACGGTATCCGCGAGGAGACCGTGCGCCGTCTCTTTACTGTGCGCGTGCGTGTCCAGGCGCCCATCGAGCGCAAGGCCGTCTCCCGCAACGCTGCGGCCAACGTGGGCGGCGAGCCGGAGAAGAAAAAGCCCGTCAAGAAGGCTCCGAAGCCCGGCCGAAACGACCCCTGCCCCTGCGGCAAAATGAAGGCCGATGGCAGCAGAAGGCTCAAATACAAGGAATGCTGCGGCCGGAACGAATAAGCCCGGCCAGCAGGAAAGCCTGCAAAACTGACAGAGAGGGGAGATCCCTTGTTCATTGAAGAAACCAAATACGCCATCCCTTACATGCGCTCGGATATCCTGCCGGCAAGGCACCTGTTCACCACCCGCCGCGGCGGCGTGAGCACCGGGTATCTGGAGAGCCTGAACCTCATCGGCCTGCACGGCGATGACCCGGAGAACATCCGGGAGAATTTCCGCCGCGTGACGGCCGTCCTGGGCGTGGGGGAGGACGACTGCGCCGTGACAAACCAGGTCCACGGCAATACCGTGAAGATTGTGGAGAAGAAGGACCGGCATAAATGTCTCGGCAAAGTGCCTTACGAGGCCGACGGCATCGTCACGGCCGAGAAGGGCATGCCCCTGTTCTGCTTCACGGCCGACTGCGTCCCCGTGCTGCTGCTGGACCCGGAGGCCGGGGTGGCCGGCGCGGTACACTGCGGCTGGCACGGCTCGGTGAAGGATATTCTGAAAAACGCCATGGAGGCCATGGCCTCCATGGGTGCGCAGCCTGCCAGGGTCCGGGCGGCCCTTGGCCCGGCCATCGGCTTCTGCTGCTTTGAGACGGACGATGATGTGCCCGAGGCTGTCACGGCGTATCTGGGGGGCGAGACCGAAGGCCTCTTCCGCCGGCGTGAAGACGGCAAGACAATGGTGGACCTCCGGGGGGCCAACCGCCGCCGGCTTCTGCAGCTGGGCCTCGTGCCGGAGAATATCGACCTCTCGCAGGAGTGCACCTTCTGCAGCCACGACAAATACTGGTCCCACCGCTATACAAAGGGTCTGCGGGGCGGACAGGCCGCCGGCATCGTGCTGGACTGACAGCGCCGGGCACAAAATGGAGCATACGCAAGTGAAACGACTGAAAACACCATGGCATATTAGCTTTACCCGCGCGGTGAGTCTGCTGCTCGTCCTGAGCACCCTTTTTCTCCTCACCGCCTGCGGCAGAAGGCGGGACAACGATAACGAGCTGATGGAATCCACCGGCGGCCGGGACCTTGTGAAGGCCACCATGGCCGACAATGTCTTCTCCCTCAACTCCAACCCCAACTTCAGCCGCAACCCTTTTGTGGCCACCAACCACTCAAACCAGCTGGTCTGCGACCTGCTCTATGAGAACATGGTCGAGGTGGACGAAGATTTCCATGTCATTCCGAATGTGATCGGCAGCTGGACCGCCAACGACAGCTTCACGATCTGGACCTTCGTCCTCGACCAGGAGCACGAGCATACCTTCTCCGACGGCGATCCTGTCACCGGCAGGGACCTGGTCTATTCCATCGGCTTTGCCATCTACAACGACCGCTTCCGCGGCCGCTTTGCCAGCTACCAGGGGGCCTCCTACACCGACGACGGCATGCAGGTCACCCTCGGCATCGGTGACAGCCAGTTCCCCAAGCTTCTGAACATCCCCGTTATCAAGCTGGGCACCTTCGAGGTGGAGGCGGGCGTGCCTCCCATCGGCAGCGGCCCCTACCGCTATGACGAGGAAATGGTGAAGCTGGAGGTCAACCCTTATTACGAGGATTACAAGAGCCTGCCGCTGAAGAACATCTATCTCCAGGAATACACCGACGCCGAGGGCACGCTGGAGGCCTTCGAGGACGGCATCATTGACCTCGCCGTCAACGATCCCTCCAGCTACACCTCCCTCGGCTACGCCAGCTCCAACGAGATCCACAGCTTCGCCACCACGAACATGCACTATATCATGTTCAACGAGGAGAGCACCTTCGGCAGGTCGGCGGCCTTCCGCATCGCCATGCAGTATGCCTTCGACCGGGACTATCTTGTGGAGCTGCTGGGCGGAAACGCCGTGGCGAGCCCCATCCCGCTCTATCCCACGCTGGAGTTCTATCCCCAGAGCCTGGCCGACTCCATCGGCTATAATCTGGATGTCTGCAAGGCCGTTCTTGAGAGCGCAGGCATCGCCGATCTCGACGGAGACGGACGCATGGAATATACCGGCGCCGGTGCCCAGAGTCGCTTTGAGATTGTCCTTATGGTCTGCGCCGACAGCAGCGCCAAGGCCGGTATCGCCAATCGCTTCAAGGAGAGCATGAAGTCCATCGGCATCAACGTAAACGTCCAGGAGCTGGGCTGGGACGAGTATCTGCAGGCCCTGCAGGACGGCTATTTCGAGGCCGGCAACCGCGAGGTCACCTGGGATATGTATTACGGCGAGGTGAAGCTGCGCAACAACTTTGACCTGACCGAGCTTCTGCAGGTCCGCGATGAGAAAAACCCCGGCGGCAACCTCAACTACAGCCGCTCCCGGGATACGACGATTGTCGACCGCATCAACAACTATCTCCGCGCCTCCGAGGCGGCCAGGCCCATCGTCTATAACGAGCTCTGCGAATACCTGACCCGCACCTCCGGGAACCTCGTGACCATCGGCTTTGAGAAACAGCAGATCATCGCCCACCGCGGCGTGATCAAGGGCATGGAGCCCAATATCGGCAACCCCCTGTACGGCTTCAAAGACTGGACCATTGATATGGACGACTGATTGAATTGGGAGGGAAAACCAGTGACAGACAGAGAATTGATGGGCATGGCAAGAGAGGCGTCCTACAACGCCTACGTGCCCTATTCGCGCTTTGCCGTGGGCGCCGCCATCGAGTGCAGCGACGGCAGCGTCTATACCGGCTGCAATGTGGAAAACGCGGCCCTCGGCAGCACCATCTGTGCCGAGCGGACCGCCTGCGTCAAGGCCGTGAGCGAGGGCAAGCGCAGCTTTAAGCGCATCGCCATCTATGCCGACAGCGAGAACTGGTGCACGCCCTGCGGTTCCTGCAGACAGTTTCTTGCGGAGTTTTCACCCGAGATGGAGGTCCTCTGCGCCAAGGCCGGCAGCCGCTATGTCAGCTACAAGCTCTCGGACCTGATGCCGCATATCTTCAATTACTGAGCTGCTGCATCGTTACTGAGCTGTTGCATAGGCTTGCGCCATACAGGCTCGCGTCATTTGCTTTACAGAACCCCGCTTTTGTGGTATGCTTGCGGTATAAAAGATCCAGGGTAATGAGTACCACAGAACAAAAATATATATCAGGAGGATGAATCGTATGGTAAGTTTTGCTGAAAGAATGGGCGGCGTAAAGGCCTCTGATATTCGCCAGCTTCTGGCGGTGGCCTCCAAGCCGGATATCATTTCCTTTGCCGGCGGGCTTCCCGCGCCCGAGCTCTTCCCCGTGAAGGAAATCAAGGCGGCCTATGACGCGGTCCTGGATGAGGCCGGCCCCACGGCCCTGCAGTACGGCGCCACCGACGGCTGGGCTCCCCTGCGCCAGCAGATTGCTGACCGCATGCTGAAGAAGAATAACGTCAACATCGACCCTGCCCAGATTATCCTGACCGCCGGCAGCCAGCAGGGGTTGGATTTCATCGGCAAGCTCTTCCTGAACCCCGGTGATGTGGTGGTTCTCGAAAGTCCCAGCTACCTCGGCGCTATCAATGCCTTCCGCCAGTATCAGCCCAACTTTGTCGAGGTCCCCACGGATGAAAACGGCATGATCATGGAAGAGCTCGACAAAATCCTTGCCAAAACCAAGAACGTCAAGCTCATCTATATCATCCCCGACTTCCAGAATCCCAGCGGCCGCACCTGGCCCCTCGAGCGCCGCAAGCAGTTCATGGCGATCATCAACAAGTACGAAGTCCCCGCCATCGAGGACAACCCCTACGGCGACCTCCGCTTCAAGGGCGAGTTCCTCCCCGCGCTCAAAAGCATGGACGAAAAGGGCCTGATCATCTATTTCGGCACCTTTTCCAAGATCCTCTCTCCCGGCATGCGCGTCGGCTGGATCGGCGCCAGCCCCGAGATTATCGGCAAGGTGAACCTGATCGCCCAGGCGGCTGTTCTCCAGACAGCCACCATCAACGCTATGGCCATCTCCAAGTATCTGGAGATGTTTGACATCGACGAGCATGTGGCGAAGATCCTCCCGGTCTACAAGCACCGCTGCGAGCTCATGATCAACACCATGCGCGAGACCTTCCCCGAGGAGTGCAAATTCACCGATCCGGACGGCGGCCTCTTCACCTGGTGCGAGTTGCCCTCCTATATCAACACCCGTGATATCGCCCCCATCGCCCTGGAGAGAAAAGTCGCCTTTGTACCTGGCGACGGCTTCTATCCCTCCGGCGCCGTGAAGAACTGCATGCGCCTGAACTACTCCAACGCCACCGACGAGCGCCTTGTGGAAGGCGTGAAGCGCCTGGCAGAGGTAATCAAGGGGGCCATGAAATGAAGCTTGAAGTCGGAATGAAGGGCACGGCCGAGACCGTTGTCGTCTTTGAAAATACCGCCGCTGCGGTAGGAAGCGGGGCGGCCCAGGTTTTCGCAACGCCCTCGATGATCGCCCTGATGGAAAAGGCCGCCCTCGAGATGGTACAGCCCTGCCTCGCTGAAGGCGAGAGCACAGTCGGCACGGCAATCTCCGTCACCCACGACGCCGCCACGCCCATCGGCAAGACTGTTGTTGCCGAGGCCGAGCTCGTGGAGATCGACAGGAGAAAGCTCAGCTTCCGCGTCCAGGCCCGCTGCGGCGAGCAGATTCTCGGCAAGGGGACCCACACCCGCTTTATCATCGATTCCGAGAAGTTCCTGAAGAAGGCAATGGCGCAGTAAGCCTCAGGCAGCGCCGGGAACCGGAATAAGAATCATAAAAAACACGAACAGGGGACAGTGCTTTCTGTCTCCTGTTCGTTTTCTGAGCCTGGTCTGTGCAGGCCCGGTCCGTTTCTGGCCTCAGATCTCCGCCTGGGGTTCGGCCTCTGCCGGCCGGGCTTCGTCAGCCGCCGGCAGCTTGCTGTTCAGCCAGTTGAGGATATCCTGCATC
>CADBNC010000244.1 GCA_902795885.1 Oscillospiraceae bacterium | reverse complement strand
TGCCCCTGCCTGCCGCAGGTCATCCGATCAGTGGCTGTTGAAGTAATACAGCGCCGTGCTGTCCGTCAGAACAGCATCGCACTTGCCGGCATACAGCTGGGAAAAGCATTCCGTCGTTCCGCCGGCGAGACGGGTGATCTGCCCGAGGCGCTTGATCAGCTTCGGGTCCTGGTTGAGGGCATCCATGGCCTCCGGGGTCGAGGGCATGACCATTTTCTTCCCGTTGAGCATGGCGCGGGTCATGGTATAGCTGTTTGCGCGCACCGCAACCACGATATCGTTTTTCACATACGGGCCGTAGCGGGCGTAGATGCGGTTCTCCACCTCGTCAGGCGGCAGGGCAACACCGCCCCACACGCAGTCGATATTCCCGGAGGAGAGCTCAATATAGGCATTTTCCTTTTCAATCGGCTGCATTTTGATATGCCAGCCCAGCTTCTCGCACACGGCGACCGCAAACTCCACGTCAAAGCCCCAGTAATCCCCGTTTGCCTGATAGGCCAGCGGGAAGGAATTGATGTCGAGGCCGATGATAAAATCGCGGTATGAGGGCGCCGCCAGATCCTCCAGGCGGATATCCGTCTGCGGGAAGGAGATAATCCGCTGCCCGAACCATTTTGTCGACAGCTCGTTCAGCTTCCCCTCTTCATCCAGGGCCTGAATGGCGCCGATGATATAATAGGCAGTCGGGTCATCGTTGCGAAAGGCCAGGGAGTATTCCTGTTCCACGAGTGTCTGGATCGCCTTCACGCCGTACCCCGTGCTTCCGCCTCCGCAGCCACTTAGCAGAATACAGAGCGCGGCAGCCAGAGCAAGGACCGACATTCTGATTTTTGCCATCTTATCCAAAAAACCTTTCTTTCAAGTGTAAGCAAAAGCCTTTTCCGCGAAGCGGACGGCAGCGCCTGTCACGCAGGGCGCCTTTCAGGACTTCAGGGAGAGGCCGCGGGCGGCTCTTCCGCAGACTCGCTGTAAGCGAGAAACCGCTCTGCCAGATCCCCCAGAATGATTTCGGAAATGCCGCCGTAGCGCGTCATCACCGTCAGCACGAAGGGATGCTCCGTATAGAAAATGCCGGCCGTGTGGTTCCAGTCCGACCCATCCATGTCATCGTGATACGAGCCGTATTTCTGCGCGATCTCCACGCCGCTGCCTTCCAGGTTCCGGCGGAAATAATGCCCCGGCTGGGCTTCCTTCAGGCACTCGGCAATATCGGGGAAGCGGTCCGGGTCGCGGAAGAGCGTCAGCATCACTTCGGTCATGAACCGGGCCGTGAAATTGCTGTAGGCGCTGAAGCCCCAGTCAAAGTATTCCTCCGGCAGCGAGGTATACCGGCCAAACTGCAGCCGGACCGAGGAAGGCTCCCCGAACCACTGCAGCATGGAATAGGCAATGTCGTTGTTGGAATACGTCAGCACTTCGGATTCGATATAGGGGATCGTCATGCCGTAAATCTCGCTGTCGGCTTCCAGCTCCCCGGAGGAGATCTTCTCGGCGAGCATCATCATCAGCGGAACCTTATAGAGGCTGGCCGAATAGAACTGTTTGTCCTCATTCCAGTACCAGGCGGCGCCGGTTTCCGCGTCGGCGTAGCCGACTGCGATCAGCTCCTTCTGGAGGTCATTTTCCGCGATATACGCATCAAACATCGCCTGGATCCTGTCGGCATCGGGCCGCTCCGCAGTCATGGAAGAAAGTGCCTTCTCCTGGCCTTCTTCTGCCCGGGCCATTATGCCGCCCGCCAGCAGCATTGCCGCCGTCAGGATAAATGCCAGTATTCGCCGCATGTTCTCTCCTTCATTCTGTGCGTGATCATACAGGAAGCCGCATGGAAAATCAAGTATTCTGTATGAATAATTCCACCGGCGCGGTCCCCTGCGCCTATACTACCTGAAACAGATAGAACTTCAGATAATTGGTCTCCGGAACGTCCCACAGGATCGGATGGTCCGGCGCCTGCTGTCGCACTGCGATCTGGCGCAGCTGAACGCCGGCTTCCTGCGCGGCATCCCGCAGCATCTCTTCAAAGAGGTCCGCTTCCATAAAATGGCTGCAGCTGGCCGTGGCCAGAAGGCCGCCTCTCGGCAGAAGCTTCATCGCGCGGAAATTGATCTCGCGGTAGCCCGTCCAGGCGTTGTGGATGGTTTTCCGGGATTTGGTAAAGGCAGGCGGGTCCAGGATCACAAAATCATAGCTCTCCGTCTTTCTCTGGGCAAGGTCGGGCAGCAGGTCAAACACGTCCGCCTGGACAAAATCCATCCGGTCGGCAACGCCGTTCAGCCCGGCGTGGAAGGAGGCCATGTTCAGCGCCAGCTCCGAGCTGTCCACCGCCGTCACGTGCGCTGCCCCGCCCTTTGCCGCGTTCAGCGCGAAGGAGCCCGTATGGGTGAAGCAATCCAGCACCCGTTTGCCCCTCGCAAGCGCCGCCACGGCCTTTCTGTTATACTTCTGGTCAAGGAAGAAGCCGGTTTTCTGACCGTTTTCCACGTCCACATCGTAGAGGACGCCGTTTTCGCAGATGCGCACCACCGGGGATGCCGGCTGCGGCAGGCCCTCCAGCGGGTACCAGCCCTTCCCCTTTTCCAGGCCTTCCTTCAGGCGGAGGTTGCTGTCGTTTCTCTCGTAAATGCCGCGGATGGTCTGCCCGTCTTCCGCAAGCACCTCCAGCAGGAGCCGGAAGATCAGGTCCTTCCTCGCCTCCATGCCGTAGGACATGCACTGCACGACCAGGAGGTCCTCATAGCGGTCAACCGTCAGGCCGGGCAGGCCGTCGGCCTCGCCGAACACAATCCTGCAGCAGCGCAGATCGTCCGGCATGACAGCCTTTCTGTACTGCCAGGCGTATTCAATCCGCCGTCTCCAGAAGGCCTCGTCGTAGACGTCATTGGCATTCCGGGAGAGAAGGCGGACGCGGATTCTGCTCTCGCAGCTCACAAGGCCGCTGCCCAGATAGCGCCCCCTGTCCGAGAGGACATCCACGATGCTCCCGTTCTCAGGCGCCTCCGGCCCGCTCACAATATCATCGTCATAGATCCAGGGGTGCCCGTTTTTCACACGGCCGCTTCCCTTTTTGCTGATTATAATCGCCGGGAACAATCGTTCTGCTCTCACAGTATTCCTCCGTCCATGATGCCCGCTGGTGGCAGATCAGTCTGTTTTTCTATTATATGACAGAGCCTCATGCATGACAAGATCATTTTTTGTAAAAAATCCTTGACAAGCGCGTTTCGATCTGCTATATTAATGCTCGTTGACGGGGGTATAGCTCAGCTGGGAGAGCGCTTGAATGGCATTCAAGAGGTCAGCGGTTCGATCCCGCTTATCTCCACCAGGACGAT
>CADBNC010000243.1 GCA_902795885.1 Oscillospiraceae bacterium | reverse complement strand
GATGCCAACCACATTGTCATCAAGGGTATCGACAAGCAGAAGGTCGGCCAGTTTGCAGCGGAAGTTCGTGGCAAGAGACCTCCCGAGCCGTACAAGGGCAAGGGAATCAAGTATGATTACGAAGTTGTCCGCCGCAAAGAAGGCAAGACCGGTGCAAAGTAAACGGAGGTGTGCCTGAATGATTAAAAGACCGAATACACGCGCACAGCGGATGAAGCGCCACAGCAGAGTTCGCGGCAAAATCTCGGGCACTGCCGAGAGACCGCGTCTGAGCGTATTCCGCAGTGAGAATCACATCTATGCCCAGGTAATCGACGATGTGGCCGGCAACACGCTGGTTTCCGCCTCCACGGTTGAGAAGGCGTTCGAGGGCAACGGCAGCAACTGCGAAGCTGCAAAAAAGGTCGGCGCGATGGTTGCCGAGCGCGCCCTGCAGAAGGGTATTGAAGAGGTCGTTTTCGACCGCGGCGGTTACATCTATCACGGCCGCGTCCAGGCTCTTGCCGATGGCGCCCGTGAAGCCGGACTGAAGTTCTGAGGAAGGGGGAAGAGACTATGGCTTACAATAATGACAGAAGAGAGCGCCGCAACAAGGAAGAGGCTCCCTCCGAGTTTATCGAAAAGGTCGTTTCCCTTAACCGCGTCAGCAAGACCGTAAAAGGCGGCCGTGTGGCGAAGTTCTCCGCCCTGTGCGTTGTCGGCGACGGCAAGGGCCGTGTCGGTTTCGGCATGGGCAAGGCGAGTGAAGTTTCCGAAGCGATCCGCAAGGGTCTGGAAGACGCCAAGAAGAACATTGTCAGCATCACCCTGAGCGGCACCACCATTCCGCATGAGGTTCTCGGAAGCTTTGGCGCCGGCCGTGTCCTGCTCAAGCCCGCACCCGAAGGCACCGGTGTTATCGCCGGCGGCGCTGTCCGTGCGGTCGTGGAGTGCGCCGGCATCCAGAACATCCGTACCAAGTGCCTTCGCACCAACAATCCGGCCAATGTCGTGGCCGCCACCATGGAAGGACTGAAATCCCTGCGTGATGCAGCTCAGGTTGCAGCCGTCAGAGGCAAGAGTCCCGAAGAGATCACAGGTTAAAGGAGGTCTCTGATAATGGCGAACCTGAGAATTAAGCTGGTCAAGAGCCTGAATGGCAGACTTGACAGCCACATCGCGACAGCCCGGTCCCTCGGCCTGCACAAGATCGGCAATGAGACCGTCCAGCCCGACAACCCCCAGACCCGCGGCAAGATTGCCAAGATTGGCTATCTGCTGAAGGTTACAGAAGAATAAGGAGGGCAAGCGCATGCAAATTCATGAACTTTCTCCGATGCCCGGCTCCACCCATGTGGACAAGCGTAAAGGCACAGGCCATGCCACCGGCAACGGCAAGACTGCAGGCCGCGGCCACAAGGGCCAGAAGGCCCGCAGCGGCGGCGGTGTCCGTATCGGTTTCGAAGGCGGCCAGATGCCTCTGGCACGCCGCATCCCGAAGCGCGGCTTCAACAACATTTTTGCAAAGCCCCTTGAGGCAGTCAACATTTCTGCACTGGACCGTTTTGAGGATGGCGAGGTTGTCGACGCGGCAGCCCTGCTCACAAGAGGCGTGATTTCCAAGTGCAAGTACGGTGTGAAGATCCTCGGCGAAGGTGAGATCACGAAAAAGCTGACGGTAAAGGCTGCTGCTTTCTCCGCAACCGCGAAAGAAAAGATCGAAGCGGCCGGCGGGAAGGCAGAGGTGGTCTAAGTGCTTCAAACGCTGAAAAACGCGTGGAAAATCGAAGAACTCCGTAAGAAGATTCTCTTTACGCTGCTGATCATTCTGCTCTACAGACTCGGTAATGCCGTACCAGTGCCGTATGTCAACGTCACGGCGCTCCAGTACTACTTCACCCAGCTGCAGAACACGGTTCTCGGACTTTACAACGTCATGTCCGGCGGCGCCTTCTCCACAGCAACTATTTTCGCACTGAGCATTCAGCCCTACATCAATGCCAGCATCATTATCCAGCTGCTGTGCATTGCGATTCCCGCACTCGAGCGCATGAGCAAGGAAGAGGGCGAGGAGGGCCGCAAGAAGATCGCCTCCATCACCCGTTATTCCACGGTTGCAATCGGCCTGCTGATGGGCTTTGCCTACTACATGCTGATGAAGAACAACGGTCTGCTTGCTCCCGAGGCACAGGACAGCATTTTTGCCGCGATCGTCATCATTCTGACCTTCACTTCCGGCTCTGCGCTGATCATGTGGCTGGGTGAGCAGATCACCGAGTTCGGTATCGGCAACGGCATCTCCATGATTCTGTTTGCGAGCATCGTGTCGCGCCTGCCTCGCAGCATCGTGACCTCCATCCAGAATGTCATCAATGGAAGCCTGGCCTGGTGGGCGGCCGTGCTGGTGTTCCTCGGAGCACTCCTGCTGATCATCCTCATCGTCTTCGTCAATGACGCTGAGCGCCGCATTCCCGTGCAGTATGCCAAGCGTGTTGTCGGCAGAAAGATGTATGGCGGCCAGAGCACCTATCTGCCCATGAAGGTGAATATGTCCGGCGTTATGCCGATCATCTTTGCCCAGTCCATCGCCATGCTGCCCGCGACCATCGCGGCCATGGCCGGAAGCAAGGGAGACAGCTGGTTTATGAAGCTTTTCGACTCCACGTCGATTACCTATGCGGTTATCTATTTCCTGCTGATCATCTTCTTTGCGTATTTCTACTCCACCATCCAGTTCAACCCCATCGAGGTCTCCAATAATCTGAGAAAGAACGGCGGTTATATTCCCGGGTTCCGCCCCGGTAAGCCGACCAGCGAGTTTATCCAGAAAGTCCTGAATAAGATCACGCTCTTCGGTGCCATCTATCTCGGTATCATTGCCTGCGTGCCGATCCTGATTTCGCACTTCAGCAATGCGGAGGCGCTGACCGGACTGAGCCTCGGTGGTACCAGCATTATTATCGCGGTCGGCGTTGCGCTCGAAACCGTGCGCGCACTGGAAGCCCAGATGATGATGCGCAATTACAAGGGCTTCCTGTCCGGAGAGAAAAAGGAGGATATTTCCATGAAGCTGATTCTTCTTGGAGCACCGGGCGCCGGTAAGGGTACCCAGGCCGAGATTTTGAGCAGGATTCTGAATATCCCGACAATCTCAACAGGCAACATCCTGCGGGCAGCCATGAAAAATGGGACGCCCGTCGGCCTCCAGGCCAAAGAGTATGTGGAAGCCGGAAAGCTGGTTCCCGACGATGTGATCATCGGCATCATCCGTGAGCGTCTTGCGGAACCGGATTGTGCAGACGGCTATATTCTGGACGGCGTACCCCGTACGATTCCTCAGGCGGAAGCCATGGAACAGATGGGGATCGACATTGACAAAGCCCTTTCTATCGAAGTGGAGGACAGCGTTATTGTCGAGCGCATGTCCGGCAGACGCACCTGCAAGGCCTGCGGCGGTACCTTCCATGTGGTGAATAACCCGCCGAAAGTCGAGGGGATATGCGATCTGTGCGGAGGCGAGCTGAGCATTCGTGCTGACGACGCGCCTGAAACCGTCCGTGCACGTCTTGTCACCTATCACAAGGAGACAGAGCCTCTGAAGGACTTCTATGCCTCCCGCGGCAAGCTGGTATCCGTGGACAATCGGCCCACGATCGAAGAGACCACTGCTGCGATCCGCGAGGCACTGGAGATCTGAGATGGCGGAAAGCATCTATATCAAGTCCGCTAAAGATATAGAAGGCATGCGTAAAGCCGGCAAGCTTGCCGCCGGCGCAAGAAGCGTCGCGCGGCAGGCTGTCGCAGCCGGAATTACCACGAGGGAGATCGACAGGGAAGTGCGCAACTTCATCAAAAAGTCCGGCGCCTACCCCACGTTCTACAAGTACGGCGGATTCCCGGCAAGCGCGTGCATATCTGTAAACGAGGAAGTGATCCACGGAATCCCGGGGAACAGGATCATCCACAACGGCGATATCGTCTCGGTGGATGTTGGGGCTACCTTCGGGGGATTTGTGGGCGATTGTGCCGGGACCTATCCCTGCGGCACAATCAGTGAGGAAGCGAGAAAGCTGATCGATGTAACCAGGCAGAGCTTTTTTGAGGCGCTGAAGGTTGCGCGGCCAGGCTACAGGATTTCCGATATCGGTGCAGCTGTGCAGGAATATGTGGAAGGCTTCGGATATGGTGTTGTGCGGGAATACGTCGGGCACGGCGTAGGACGCAAGCTCCACGAGGCTCCCGAGGTTCCGAACTATCGTCCGGACCGCAGGGAACGCCACATGGATCCGCGCCTTGTAAAGGGCATGTGCATCGCCATCGAGCCGATGATCACCGCGGGGGACTACGCAGTGCGTGTTCTTGACAACGACTGGACAGTCGTCACGGTGGACGGATCCCTCGCTGCACACTATGAGAACACGATCTGCATCACAGACGGCGAACCCGAAATCCTGACGATCGCAGACGACATCTACATCTGATGT
>CADBNC010000242.1 GCA_902795885.1 Oscillospiraceae bacterium | reverse complement strand
TTCCTGCAGGATCTGTGGGAATGCTATTTTCTTTTTAACTTCCGGTATACGGAGGAAGTGACTCTGGGGGCACGGGAATACGCCGGCCTGACGCTGGAGATGCTGCGCATGGTGTGGCCGGGGGTACTGGCCTTTGCCGCTGCGCTGCTGTGCTGCGTCCCGAAGAGAACCGGAAAAGCGGAGGCGGATGAGAACCGGGCAATGCGCCTTACCTGCCGGCGGCTGGTGAATTCAGCGCTGCTGGCCTTCCTGGTGAGTCTGCTCTGCGCCCAGATGAGCGGCCGAGCCTATGCCCATTATGCGATGATACTGCTCCCGGTGCTCACGGTTCCGGTTTCCGTTTGCCTTGAGGAAACAGGGAGGTTGTGGGCAGGGTGCCTCCCTGCCGGCGGGAGGGGCGAACTGCCTGCGGCGCCGGTTCTCAGCGCAGTGGTGATTCTTGCCGGGGCACTGTGGTATGCGGGGAAGGTGCCGCCGGATGAAGCGGAGAAACACCCAATGGTGCAGTATGTGCTTTCGCATACGCAGTCGGAGGATGATGTGCTGGTGCTGGGGAACAGCTGCTGGCTGTACCTTACGGCAGACAGGCACACGGAAAACCGATTCTTTTATCAGACGCCTCCGGTTGCAGTAAGCGAAGAGCTGAAAAATGAGTTTATGAAGAGCCTGAGAGAGAAGCGGCCGGACATGGTGCTGGCGCCCGGTTATGATCTGTCTGACGCAGAAGGCTGGCTCACGGAGGTGTATGAGATCCTGTGTGAAAACGGACTCAGCTATCATTATGACGATGGATTCGGCGTGTTCGAAGAGGCATTCCCCAGAGAATGAGAAAGAGGACCGGATGGCAGGGATGGACTGCTGACGGAAGCTGCGTCAGAAAATGTGAAAGAATCATGTGGGAATTGTAAAAATACGGTGGAAACTGCTTTGACAGAGCGATCGATGATTGTATTTCTGACGAAACAGTGGTATAATATCAAGACTTTTCAGGAAACTGCAAATAACCAGATATTGGAGGACTGCGGCCATGGATGTACTGTATATTGTTATCCCCGCATACAACGAAGAGGAAAATATCGAGCAGGTGGTGGAAGACTGGTATCCGGTCGTCGAGAAGCATAACGGCGGCGGGGCTTCCCGCCTGGTGATTATTGACGACGGCAGCAGGGACAGCACCTATGCGATCCTGCAGAAAATGGCAGAGGACAGGCCGCTGCTGCAGCCGATTACGAAGCCGAACGGCGGACATGGGGCCACGGTTCTTTATGGCTATCACTATGCGCTGGATCAGAATGCCGACTTTATCTTCCAGACCGATTCTGACGGGCAGACACTGCCGTCTGAGTTTGAACCCTTCTGGGAACAGCGCAATGAATGCGATATGGTGATCGGCTGGCGCAGAGGCAGACAGGACGGGGCCTCCCGCGTTTTTGTTACGAAGACGCTGAAGGCGGTGATCAGGCTCAGTTTCGGCGTGACGGTTACAGACGCCAATACACCTTTCCGCCTGATGAAGGCATCCACACTCCGGCAGTATATTGATCTGATTCCGAAGGATTTTAATCTTTCCAATGTTATTCTCTCGGTGATCTATGCCAAAAAGGGCTGCACGGTGCGCTATCTTCCCATCACCTTCCGCCCGCGGCAGGGAGGCGTGAACTCAATCAACATGAAGAAAATCTTCAAAATCGGTCAGCAGGCGCTGAACGATTTCCGCGAGATTAACAGAGCCATTTCCTGACGCATGGAAGACCGGAAGAGCCCGCTTGTCTCGATCGGCCATGACAGCAGTGATTTTCTGAAAGGAATCGCCATCTTCGGGGTGCTGCTCTCCCACACGGGGCGTATCTTTACGGAGTTTTCGATCGTGCTGTTTCTGGTGATCAGCGGCTTTGGACTGGAGCTTTCATACCGAAAAAAGGGTTTTGCAGGCTTCTGGGGGAAGAAATTCCGGAACGTCTGGCTGCCATATTTCCCCATGGCCTTTGTTGCGCTTGTACTGCGGCATGTAACCGCCCCGGATGAAATCCTCTGCACGCTTGTGGGACTGGATTTTGGGCGGATCGCGGACAAGACCATGTGGTATATTTCTTACATCTTTGCATGGTACGCGGCTTTCTTTCTGATGGGCAGACTAACGGAAAAGTTTCCCGCTCTGCCGGAAAGAAGCCGGTTCGCCCTGCGCCTTGCCGGTGCTGTGGCAGCGGGCTTTCTTTTCTGCCTGCTGTATAACAGGGGCGTCTGGCATGAGAATTCGGGCGCGGATAACTATCGCTATGCTTTTCCGCTGGGAATGCTTCTGGCAGAGCTTACGACCATCCGGGCAAACAGCCGTATCGGAAAGGCCGGATGGGGGATTGTCCTCCTCGGCTGCGCTGTTTATGTGATCCGGGTTTATCCAAGGCCGTTTCATATCCCGACGAATATGGCGCTGGCCATGGTTTTTGTTGCGCTGACGCAGCTTGTGCCTGTTTCGGGTAAAGGCTTCCTGCCATTGCGAACGGTAGGGAGATATTCCTTTGCAATTTATCTTTGGGAAGGGCTTCTGCTTGGTTCCAGAGAGTTTTTCTACAACCTGACAGGCTCACAGCTGGGGGCAGACTGCGGTTTTATTGCGGCATCCATCCTCTTCGGTTTCCTTTATTGGGAGCTTGTTTTCCGACCGGGAGAGAGATTCCTTGAGAGAAAGCTTTCGGAAAGAGCAAAAGGCTGATCTCTTACAATACTGAGAGGTGAGACTGTGCAGTTATATAACAACGATCTGTTCTATCTCGTTCTTTATATTCTGGCAGTCCTTCTCTTTGTGTTCTGGATGAAGCTGCCGGATGGCAGAAAGACGGCCGGAGGAGAGAAAAGCTTCAGAGAGGAGCGCTGGGCGGCAGTGCTTTTTTGCCTGTGCCTGGCAGGGGCGGCGGGGACGCTTTTGCGGCTCTTCCCGGCGAATACTTTGCCCCCGGAGAGAGATTCTTCGGTCTTCCTCTATATGGGCAGAGAGATGCTGAAGGGTAAAATCCCGTACCGTGATCTGTTTGATCACAAGGGCCCTCTCCTGTACTGGCTGCAGGCCTTTGGACAATGGCTGACACCGGGAAGCTTCACCGGCGTATGGATCCTGGAGCTGCTTCACATGGCTGCGGCGATCCTGTTTCTGTATAAAGCCTGCCGGGCTCTGACAGATAATATCGCCGCCGTCTGTGCTGCGCTGCTTGTGAGCTTCTGTATCTGCGGCTGGCGGCTCTATCAGGGCGGGAATTTTGCGGAGGAATACGCGCTCCCGTGGATTTCTCTTGCACTGATGGTTTTTTATCGCTTCTGGCGGGACGGCAGGTACAGAAAGTACGAGATCATTCTGCTGGGAGCGGGCTTTGGAGCGGTTGTGCTTCTGCGGGTGAATATGGCGGCTGTGTGGCTGGCATGCATCCCGGCGGTTATGATCCGCCTGGTGAGGGAGAAGAGATTTCCTGAGCTTGGCGGGTGCGTGCTGCTTTTTACAGCCGGGATATGCCTAATGCTTCTGCCGGCCATCCTCTGGTGCCTTGCGACAGATTCACTGCGGCAGATGTGGGAAGATTATATTCTTTTCAATTTCCTCTACACAGGCCAGTCCTGGCCGGGGCTTTCAGCGATTCTTGCTGTAGGGCTTGGATATCTCAGAATGCTGTGGCCGGCTGTGACCGCGGTTCTGCTGGCGCCTTTTATCGGGAAGACACAGAGAGGAACGCTCTGGCTGAATGTCTGGGCATTTGTAATCTCTGCAGCAACAGTGATGATGAGCGGCAGGGGATATGGGCATTATGCAATTGTCCTGCTTCCGCTCACAGCGGCTCCTTTTGCGTCTGTTTTTTCGATGCTCGGAAAGCATTTGCAGAAACCGGGCTTCGGAAGAAATGCTGCCGTCATAGCTCTGAGCGGCATCGTGATTCTGGGCGCTGCGGCAGCATACCGAATGCTCAGGCAGCCTGCACAGGAGGACGGGGATGCTCTTATGCGCTATCTGCGGGAAGAGACAGGCCCGGAGGAGGATATTCTGATTCTTGGCAACAGCTGCCGCTATTATCTTCTGGCGGATCGGGCCACGGAAGGCAGGTTTTTCTATCAGACGCCACCGATTGAGCTCAGTGAGGCGCTTTGTCAGGAGTTTTTCGACGAGCTTGAGAAGAACCCGCCGGACCGCATCATCATCCCTTATGGTGAGGATGCAGAGAATCTTGCCGGCACGCGGATGATCGAACTCATCGTCCGGCTTCGTGAGACCGCCGGCTTTGATGAGCAGTTTGAAGACGCATTTGAAGTTGTGATTCCATAGAATGCTTGATTATGTAAACTGACTTGCGTTGTATACGCATCGCAAATTAGTTATGTAAACCAAGACAGCCTGTTTTCATATTTCATCATAAATTCGACTGCGTATTAGTTTTATCCACGAGGTGAATACATTGACAATACAGTGGCTTGGACATGCGTGCTTTCGAATTACGCACAGGGGATACAGCATTGTCATCGACCCTTACAACAGCGACTATATAAACGGCTATCCGAAGCTTCACGTAAAGGCGGATCAGGTTCTGGTCAGCCATGAGCATTTTGGCCATAACTATCGGGAGGGTGTGATCCTCTCGGGTAAACCGGAATCCGAATCCCCTTTTGAGATTGAGACGCTGAAGGTGCCCCATGACTTTAAAATGGGAAACTGGCGTGGGTACTGTCTGATTCATATTCTGAAAGCAGACGGACTGAAGATCGTGCATATGGGGGATCTGGGGACACAGCTCTCCGGCGGCGAGATTACGAAGCTCTTCGGAGCTGATGTCATGATGATCTGCGCTGGGTCCTGTACGGCGCTTCCGGCACAGGAAGCCAAGCGAGCCACAGACGAAGTTATGCCGACTGTGATTATCCCGATGCACTATCGGGACGGAAACCGCGGAGGACACCGCCTGGAAACCGTAAACGATTTTGCGGGATACTTTGAAGCTGCAGAGCTGGTGCACAGGTATGACAGCGACACGATCGAAATTGTCCCGGGCATGGAGCCACAGATTGCGGTGCTGAAGTTCCAGGGAGTGGATGAGAGTGAGCCGAAAGTGACGGAAACGAAACCAAGGAAGGGGCTGCTTGCCCGGTTTGGAAGAAAATGAGAGACAGCGTTATTGAGCATGGCGGAGCTGGTACAGAGAAGCGCCGATACGGATTCTTTCTGCTTTCACTCTGTGTCTTTGTGATGGTTCTGATCATGACAGAGATGACACCGCTGGTGGCCGATGACTATGACTATGCGTTTAGCTGGGCCTTTCACTGGTCTTATTTCATGCGCATTGATAATCTGAAGCTGCTCTGGGATTCCATGGAAACCCACAGGCTTTTTACGCATGGAAGAGTTTTCGCTTCTGGGTGGGCTACGCTGTTCCTTATGAAAGGCATGCCGGAATGGGCATTTTCTGTGGCAAATGCAGCTGTCTGTACAGCCTTTACGGGCTTCAGCATGGCATTTTTCCGCAGACTGGGGGGCGAACGTCCCGTGGTGGCAGCCACTGCGCTGTGGATGCTACTCTGGATCTGCATGCCGGTATTTGGGCAGGTTTTTCTGTGGTTGGACGGCGCATGCAATTATTTCTGGGGGGCTGCTCTTTGCTGGGCGGTTCTTGAGCAGGCATTCCGCATGGAAGACAACTGTACGGGGATGCGAAATCTCCGCACCTGCCTTCTGCTGCCGTTTGCCTTCGTGGGTGGAGCATGGTCAGAGCATATCTCTTTCGCAATGCTGGTCATCCTGCTTCTGTTTCTCCTGTATACCCGCCGCAGAGAAAAGCGCGTGCCGGTTCGTAGCCTGTGTGTTCTGGCGGCCGGAGCAGCCGGGTATTTGTATCTTATGTTTCAGCCCAGCATGCTCCCCGGAAAGCTCCTGGGTAAAGCGGACGATGTGTTCAGCGCTTACGGAGAGAAACTGAAAGTGCTTGCACCGAAACTGCTTCTTGCCGTTGTGGCCTTTGCTGCCCTCTGTATGGCCGGTGTATGGGTATTTCGTTTTTTTGCCCGGAAGCATGGCATCAGGAAGACTGTGACCGTCAGTATTGGAGGAATCCTGATTCTGTCTGGCTGCTGCACGCTTGTGCTTGCCGGCGGGGAACTTCTGGACGGCGGGCTTGATGCTCTTGTATCTTCCAGCCTCGTCGGAATTTTGCTTACCGGCATGCTGTTTCTGTACGCACTCTGGAGAGCGCTTCGACAGGGCCTCAGCAGAGAGCAGATGGCACTGCCGCTGATCCTGACTGCAGGCGGAATGAGCGCTATGATTCCGTTCCTCGCGGCAAGCTATAAGCCGGCGAGGGGTTTTTGCGCGCCAGTGGTGTTCACGCTTCTGGGAAGCGTGCTCCTCCTTTGCCTGACAGAAGGGAGCGCAGCACCTGAGGATAAAAACAGAATGAAGCGAATGAAACTGCTTCCTGCCGCGCTGACAGTCTGCTACCTGATTTCTTTCACAGTCGGCTTTGCCGATCTGCTGAGAGTATATAAGGCATCAGAAGAAAGAGACCGGGCCATTGCAGAGGCACTGGCGGGCGATGGGATTCTGATTACCAGCCCCTATCCCTGCCGCACAAAATACAGCGCACAATATGGCCTGCAGGATTTGGAGCCGGATTCCGCATGGCCAACTGATAAAATGAAGGCCTTCTATGGCCTGCGGGGAATCGTTGTGGAAATGCCTTGAATACAGGCTTGCAGAAACAGCAGAGAGGAGGCAGCGGGATGCCAGCCAAACTAAACAGAATAAAAACCGAATCTCTGATGATGTGGCTTCTGCTGGTCGCACTGCTGGTCAGCCTTATTCCTCTTCTGGTCCTCGGGCAGTATGCGGTACCTGCCAATGATGACTATTCTTTCAGCGTGGAATCCCATCACTACTTTGAAGAAACCGGAAGCCCGCTCGCTGCGCTCCGGGGAGCCTGGGAGCAGACCTGGGACAGCTATCAGAACTGGCAGGGGAGCTTCTCAGCCATTTTCCTTATGGCACTGCAGCCGGCGGTTTTCGGATTTTCCTGCTATCGTATCACGGCGTTGATGATGATTGCGGCATTCCTATGCGGGACTTTTCTTTTCTGCCATGTGCTGTTTGCCGATGTGTTTCACGAGAGAAAACAGATTGGAATCTGTGTTGCTTCCCTTGTTTCCATTGTCGGGCTGCAGCTGATGCTCTCGCCGGCAGAGGGCCTGTACTGGTTCAACGGAGCGGTGTATTACACCTTTTACTATGGCCTGGGGCTGATAGCCACGGCGCTGATGATTCGCCTCCTCAGACGTGGCGGATGGGCGCGTTTGGTGTTGTTGTCCCTGCTGGGGGTCTTTCTCGGAGGCGGGAATTATATGACTGCCCTTTGTTTTGCTCTGGTGGGAGCAGGGCTCCTTCTGCTGGCAATTATGCAGAAAGAACACACCTGGTGGAGAGGGACGCTGCCATATCTGCTTTTTCTCGCTGCTTTTGTGGCAAACGCAATGGCACCTGGAAATGCGGTTCGAAAGCTTGGCATGCAGCTCTTTGAGCATCCCATGGGGCCGGCAGCGGCAATTCTGGCGTCTTTCAGAGCCGGTTTCGAATATGGCGTGCAGTGGTTTCGCCTTCCGGTACTGGCCATGCTGCTGGTGCTCGCAGGGATCCTTTTTGGACGCAGGGAGCCGAGAGAAGCTGAAGCTTTTCCTTTCCACTTTCCCGCGCTTGTAACGATTGGCTCCTTCTGCCTGTTTTCGGCTCTCTTCTGCCCGTCTTTCTTTTCCATCGGAAATAAAGGTCCACTGCGTCTGCTCAATGCAATCTGGTTCAGCTATGTTCTGCTGCTGGCCCTGAATCTTTATTACTGGATCGGATGGGTGGAGGCCAAACGTGGACGAAGCCGGAAGCCTGCTGCCTCGGCTGTTTTACCGGCAGCCGGCCTTGTGCTGGGGCTTCTGTGCTGCGGAATCTACGTTCTGCGGGCAGGATCGCTGGCATCTGCCGCGGCAATCGGGGCAATGCGATCAGGTGAGGCGCAGGCATATTACGCGGCAGCGGAAGAGAGACTCGTGATTCTGGAGGATCCGGCAGTCATGAACGCGGAGCTGGAGCCTTATCCCTGTACACCCTTTATGCTTTATACCGCTGATATCTCCAGCAACCGCCTCTATTTTATCAACGAAGACATGGCCCGCTTCTACGGAAAACAGAGCGTGATCCTGAAAACGGTGGAGTAACAGGTCATGAAGATAGATGCCATGGTGGCGGTGAGATGCCTGCTTCTGGTACCGGCTGTGATCGGCTGGCTGCATATGCTGATGAAGCGTGTTCATCCGGCTTTTGCACCCGGTCTGCTGTGCGGTATCGTTGGGAGCTTTACATTCCTTCTGGGCGTATTCGGATTTCTGGATGTGCAGATAAAGGAATGGTGGATAGGTCTTCTCCTGTTTTTGCTTTTGGGATATTGCCTGCTGATACGCGGTTTCGTGCGGAGAGAAAGCTTTCGCGATTTCCTCTGCTGGCCATATCTGCTGTTTCTTTTGCTTGCGGGCTGGTTCCTGTATACTCTTTATGGGATGAAGCTTACTGGGTATGACGATTTTACCCACTGGGGGATTGCGGCCCGGATTCTGGTTCAGGAAGGGCGTTTCCCACTCCCGACGGATCGGGGGCTGACTTTCCAGGCATATCCGCCGGGCAGCGCGGTGATGATTTTTGTGTTCAGCCGCTTTACGGGGCTCCGGGAGGAATGGGCGTGGCTTTACGCGCAGGCGCTTACGACGATCTGCATGTTTCTCCCGATTACGGACTTTGGAAAAGGCTGGAAGCAGAAGGC
>CADBNC010000241.1 GCA_902795885.1 Oscillospiraceae bacterium | reverse complement strand
TGCCGCGCCTCGCGCACCAGCATCAACGACGGCTGCGGGCATCTGGATCAGGAGATGTGCATCCAGATGGGCAAGGGCGCCGAGCACTACATCCGTTCGGGCCGCGCCAGAGAGATCACCCGTGAGGAAGCGCTGGAGATTATCAAGCGGGCCGAGGACAACGGCCTCATGCACGACATCCCCAACATTGAGGAAGCCGGCGATTCGGCCGCCATCTGCAACTGCTGTTCCTGCGCGTGCTTCGGCCTGCGTGCGGGCCTGATGTTCGGCGCGCGGGACGCGATCCGCTCGAACTACGTGGCTGTAGTGGACGAGGCAAAGTTCGTCGCCTGCGCCCAGTGCGTGGAAAACTGCCCTGCCAACGCCCTGAAGCTAGGGCAGAAGCTCTGCTCGACCGAGGATCTGGCGGTTCCCGAATATGCCAAGATCGTCAACACCTTCAACTTCAAGAATGCCTTCAACCCCGACTACCGTGAGAACCGCGAGGACGTCCTGCCCACGGGCACTTCCCCCTGCAAGACGGCCTGCCCCGCACACATCGCCGTACAGGGTTATCTGAAGCTGGCTGCCCAGGGCCGCTACAAGGACGCCCTGGAGCTGATCAAAAAGGAGAACCCCTTCCCCGCTGTCTGCGGGCGCATCTGCAACAAGCGCTGCGAGCAGGCCTGCACCCGCGGCGGCATTGATGAGGCGGTTGCCATCGACGAGGTCAAGCGCTTTATCGCGGACCACGACCTGCACGAGGAGACCCGCTATGTGCCTCCGATGCTCAACCAGATCGGCAGACCCTATACCGAGAAGATCGCCGTGATCGGCGCCGGCCCCGCAGGCATGAGCTGCGCCTACTATCTGGCCAACAAGGGCTATCCCGTGACGGTCTTCGACCGCAACCCGGTGCCTGGCGGCATGCTGGTGCTCGGGATCCCGAACTTCCGCCTAGAGAAGGACGTGCTGAACGCCGAGATCGACATCCTGCGTGAGATGGGCGTGGAGTTCAAATGCGGCGTGGAAGTCGGAAAGGACGTCACCATCCAGCAGCTGCGTGAAGAGGGCTACAAGGGCTTCTATCTGGCCATTGGCGCACAGAAGTCCTCGCCGCTCGGCATCCCCGGCGCGGAGCTGGAGGGCGTGTTCGGCGGTGTCGAGTTCCTGCGTGAGGTGAACCTTGGCGGCAAGCCCGCACTGGGCAAAAAATGTGCCGTTATCGGCGGCGGCAACGTGGCGATGGATGTATGCCGCACGGCCATCCGTCTGGGTGCGGAAGAGACCACGATTATCTACCGCCGCAGCGAAGCCGAGCTCCCGGCCGACCCCGAAGAGGTCAAAGAGGCCATGGAAGAGGGCGTGAAGTTCCGCTTCCTCTGTGCCCCGGCCGAGGTTATCGGCAAAAACGGCAAGGTAAAGCAGCTGAAGGTCGAAATCATGAAGCTGGGTGAGCCGGATGAGAAGGGCCGCCGCGCTCCCGTGGGCACGGGCGAATTCGAGCTCATTGAGGTTGACAGTGTCATTTCGGCCATCGGGCAGCGCGTTGACTGGGGCGGGCTGGACGTCGGCGCCCTGAAGACCCGCAAAAACGGCACAGCCGAGGCCGACAGCCTCACCTATCAGACGGCCGAGCCCGATATCTTCGTGGGCGGCGATGTCTTCACCGGGCCGAAGTTTGCCATCGACGCGATTGCGGCAGGTAAGGAAGCCGCCATCTCGCTCCACCGCTTTGTGCACCCGGGCCAGACCCTGACCATGGGCCGCGACCGCCGTGTTTACCGCGAGCTGGACAAGGAGCACGCGCTGGTCTCCCTCGGCAGCTTTGACACCCACCACCGCCAGCAGCCCGGCTACAGCGAGGCGAAGGCGAAGTCCTTCTCCGACCCGCGGGTGACCTTCACCGAAGAGCAGGTACGGCAGGAATGCGCACGGTGCCTCGGCTGCGGTGCCACGAAGGTGGATGAATATCTCTGCATCGGCTGCGGCCTGTGCACCACGAAGTGCAAGTTCGACGCCATCAAGCTGAAGAAGGTCCGTGACTGGCACGCCGGCGCCTTCGAGACGATGCCCATCAAGGTCGCCGAGGGTCTTGTCAAACGCACCGGCAAGATCATCCGCAGCAACATGAACAAGTAATGCACGAGCTTGGAATCTGCGATGCCATCCTGAAAACCGTGGATGGCCTCGTCAAGGAAGAAGAACTCACCTGCGTGCACAAGGTGACGCTTGAGGTGGGGATGCTTTCGGGCGCGATGCCGAACTTCCTGATGGACTGCTGGCAGGCCGTGATCGACGGAACACCCTATGCCGATACGGAGCTGGCCATCGAGACCATCAACGGTATTGTCCGGTGCGAGGACTGCGGGCACGAGTTCAGCGCCGATCTTGAGCGGCTTTACTGCCCGAAGTGCGTGAGCCGGCGCCTCACTCCCCTCACAGGGACGGATCTGACGATCAAGGAGATTGAGGCGGATTAACCCACAAGCCTGTATAAGCAATATGCCTGCATTCCTCTGAACGAAGAATGCAGGCATAGTTTTGTCATTTTGTCAGGGCAGGGGGTGCATTTTACATCATTTTCTCCGCACGGCGCTTCATATCCCGGGCGGCGGACTCGATATCGTCCTGGGCGAAAATCGCGCTGATAACCGAGACGCCGCAGGCTCCGCTTCCATAGAGCTGGGAGATATTCTCCGCCGAGATGCCGCCGATGGCCACCACCGGGATCGACACCGCCGCGCAGATATCCCGCAGGTCCTGCATGGTGATGCCCTGGGCATCGGCCTTGGAATCGGTATGGAACATGGCGCCGACGCCGAGATAGTCCGCACCCATGCGCTCAGCACGCTGCGCCTGCTCGACGGTCTTGGCCGTGACGCCGAGGATTTTATCCGGACCGAGCTTTGCCCGTACGTCCTCCGCGTCCATATCGCTCTGGCCAACATGCACGCCGTCCGCATCCAGCTGCAGGGCGATCTCCACCCGGTCATTCACGATAAATGGCACGTGATATTCCCGGCAGAGCTTCTGAAGGGCACGGGCTTCTTCGATGAAGGCCGCGTCATCCAGGTGCTTATCGCGGTACTGGAGCATGGTCGCGCCGCCCCGAAGGGCCTTTTCCACCTGGCTGGAGAGGGTCTCGCCCTTCAGCCAGCTGCTGTCCGTGATGGCATACAGCAGGAGCTGGTCTTTCGTAGCGTTCATCTCAGGCGATCCCCTGCTCTTCCTTGAGCTTCAGGTACAGAGCCGCATGGCTGCTGGAAATATAGGGGGAGGTCCAGAAGATGAAGCCCAGGCCGGCGGTCACAATTCCCAGAAGGAACCAGCCGATGAAGGAGAGATCCAGCAGGAAGGCCCGTCCCTTGTTGCCGTTCATCATCTGACGGGAGAGTGTGATGACTTCGTTTGCCGGCATGTCCGGATTCTCAGCGAGGATATAGGGCACCATGGCGTAGGAATACATCTTGATAAAGCCCGGGACGAGAAACAGCATGCACCAGAGGATCAAATAAATGTCCCGCAGGAAGAGCACCACAAAGTTGTGCCAGTAATTTGCGAAGCCGTGCTTGATGAGGGCAAAGGGGGCCGGGGTCTGCTCCACATTGCTCTTGAAGAAGTAGCTGCCGCCGAGGTTGATGGGATTTGCGAGGAAGATTTTGATGACGACAGAGACGGCAAGAATGCCCAGAGAAGCCGTAATCGCTGCAGCCGCGACCGCAATCTGCTCCTGGGAGCTGAGGCCGTTCATGGTCGAGCTGAGCTGGCTGCTGGTCTGCTGAGCGCTGCTGGCCGCGGAGCCGCCGCCGGTGAAGATGCCCATCAGGAGCGCCACGAGAACGCACGGCCAGTAGTTGCCGCGGAAGGCAGCCTTTCCGGTTTCTTTTACTTCAGAGATTGTCCACATGTTTGTTCCCTCCTTGATCGATGCTTTTGGGTTGTTTTCAGGTTCGCTTAAACGTTTTCGTCTTTCATTTGCTAATGTATTATTATAAGCGGGCTGCAGGGAAAAATCAAGATGGCAGGGCAGTTCCTTCCCCCAATTTTTGAAGTGAATGACGCCCGTATCATGCAAACAGGCATATCCGGGCAGCTGATCCGGATATGCCTGTAGTTAATGTGTCAGGTTCTTGCAGAGTGATTCAGGCTCCTGCTGTCCGGGATCAGTCGTCCCACTCCTTCTCGTACTTCAGGATCTGGCCGGTTGCGGCGTCGACGTTGAACTCGTACTCCAGGCCGCCCTGGTAGAACTTGATCTCGTAAACCTTTCTGCCGTGCTCAAAGTCGAGCTCGATGGGCTTGATGAACTGAACCTGGCTCTTCGAAAGGCCGGCATGCTTCAGCGCAGCGGCGAGGGCTTCATCCTGGGAGATGCCGCCAACGACATCCTCCATCTGCTGATCATTCATTTTCTCAAAGTCTTTCATGATTTATCTCCTTTCAGTGTGTGTATGATTTTCATTTGTCTTCGTGACTGCGTCACTTGCTTTCGATGGCTGTATTATATTACGAGGACTGTCACACATGCGTCACACGGAAAAATTGAAATTTCAGATGAGCGGGAATCCGCTTACGAGGCTTCCTTCAGCGGGCCGGAGATGACGCCGGACTCTCTCCTTCATCCGCAAACGCCGTTACCGGGAAC
>CADBNC010000240.1 GCA_902795885.1 Oscillospiraceae bacterium | reverse complement strand
TCCTACTCCACCGGTGAAGCCCGTGCCAGCAGAAGCACCAACCGCCGCGAGTATGGCCACGGCGCTCTGGTTGAGAAGGCCCTCGAGTGCGTTATCCCCGATGTGGAAGATTTCCCCTACGCAATCCGCGTGGTCTCGGAAGTTCTGTCCTCCAATGGTTCGACTTCCTAGGGCTCCATCTGCGGCACCACTCTCGCCCTCATGGACGCGGGCGTTCCCCTGAAGGCTCCCGTTGCCGGTATCTCCTGCGGTCTGATCCAGGACGGCGACGACTTCACCACCTTCATTGACATTCAGGGCGTGGAAGACTTCCACGGCGAGATGGACTTCAAGGTGGCCGGCACCAAGCAGGGCATCACCGCCATCCAGATGGATCTGAAGAACGACGGTCTGAAGCATGAGATCGTGAAGGAAGCCTTCGCCATCACCCGTGAAGCTCGTCTGCAGATTCTGGACAGCATCCTGCTGAAGGCCATCCCGGCGCCGCGCGGCGAGCTTGCCGCCTCGGCCCCGAAGATGATCCAGATGCACATCAACCCGGACAAGATCCGTGAAGTCATCGGCAGCGGCGGCAAGGTAATCCAGAAGATCACCGCAGACACCGGCTGCAAGATCGACATCAGCGATGATGGTACCATCTTCATCGCCTCCACGGATATCGACGCCTGCCGGGCCGCCCGCAAGACCATCGAAGACATCGTCTTTGAGCCGGAAGTCGGCGCGCTGTATTACGGCGAGGTCAAGCGCATCATCTCGAACCTCGGTGCCTTTGTTGAGCTGGTTCCCGGAAAGGATGCCATGTGCCACATCAAGGATCTGGAGTTCCGCCGCACCGAGAAGGTCGAAGATGTTCTGAACGTCGGCGACAAGACCTGGGTCAAGTTCATCGGCGTGGACGAGAAGGGCCGCTGGAACATCTCCCGCAAGGCTGCTCTGCGCGAGCGCGGCGAAGCCTGATCGGGCGCACAATCACGAAAACACGAAACAGGGCTGTCCATGCGGCAGCCCTGTTTTCAGCAGGAGGAACACAAATGCGCTATTATGAATGCATCCTGAATACACCCGCGGATGAAATCGACAGCCGCTGTGATGAGCTTACAGCCCTCGGTGTCGGCGGGTTTGTGATCGAAAACGAAGAGGACTTCCAGTCATTTCTTGAGAACAACCACCAGTACTGGGACTATGTGGACAGCGATCTGGAGGCCCGCTTTGCCGGGATCAGCCGGGTGAAGTTCTATCTCACGGAAGATGAGGACGGCGCATCCGTTCTCGCCGCTGTGCGCGCAAGATATCCTGAGCTTGCCGTCGGGACCGTTGAGGACAGCGACTGGGAGAACAACTGGCGGGAATACTATAAGCCCATCGAAACCGGAAAGCGCCTTGTGATCGTCCCGGAGTGGGAGGAGATCCCAGCAGGCGAGCGTCTGCCGCTGCGCCTTGATCCCGGGCTTATTTTCGGCACTGGAAGCCATGCCACCACCCGCATGTGCCTTGAGGCGCTGGAGGATTACGCCTTAGCGGGAAAAAAGGTGCTCGATCTCGGCTGCGGAAGCGGCATTCTGGGAATCGGCGCCCTTGTGCTGGGGTGTGAGAGCTGCCTCGGTGTTGACGTCGACCCGAAGGCTCCGGACGTCGCGGCAGAGAACGCCGGGCTGAACAGCTTTGGCCCGGACCGGATCCGCTTTCTCGCAGGCGACCTGATCGCCGATGCCTCGCTGCGCGCCTCCCTGGGGAATGGCTATGACATTGTGCTGGCGAACATCGTGGCGGATGTTATCGTGCCGCTCTCCCCGCACGTGCCGGGCTTTCTGAAGCCGGGCGGCATCTATATCTCTTCCGGCATCATCGAAGGCCGGCAGGATGAAGTGCGCCATGCCATTGAAGGAAGCGGCTTTACTGTCCTCGCGGAGCGCGTGGAAGAGGAATGGCACTGCTTTGTCGCACGACTGAACTGATCCCTCACTGTAAGTATTCCTTATTGAACAGACCCGAAGGTCCGCCTGTGAAAGGCAGAAATCTTCGGGTCTGTTCTTTATCTGCATCTGCTGGCCGGCAGAAGAGCCGTCCGGTCTCTCCGTCCGGCGAGCGGGTATCTCAATAAGTCGGGTTCATGAGCGACCAGAGGTCCTGTGCCTGCACGGAGATTGTTTCAAACACACTGCTGCCCTCGGTCGGGAAGGACGCATTCGCCGCAACGACGCAGGCGGGGTCGCCCTCCTCAAACTCCCGCAGGAAGGCCGCGCACTGGAACAGCAGGCTTCCCAGCCGGATATGATAATCGCTGCTGACAATGGCAAGGCTGCGGATCTGCGGGTACTGCTCTGCGAGGATTCTGATGCTGTTAAGAGCATTCTGCGTGGTGGTGAGAGAGGTGTTCTCGATAATCATCCTCTCCCGGGAGATTCCCTGGCTTTCAAACCACGCTGCCATCTGATCCGCCTCGGTAGCCGGGTTCCCCACGGCGGCCGTCCCGCCGCCTGTGAGAAGAAGCATGGCCTCCGGGTACCGGCGAAGGCACTCCAGCGCCGTCCGGCAGCGTTCCAGAAGCTCGGGTGCCATCTCACCATCCGGCAGGAGCTGGAAGCCCAGCGTCACGAAGCAGAGGCTGCCGTCACGCGGCAGATCCTCCGGAAGGGTGGAGAGAACATAGCCCTCCCGGTTCACCTCGGACCAGAAGGCCATCACCTTTTCCCACAGTGCGCCCAGAGGAGGGTCTGCACGCTTCAGCTCATTCAGCAGCTGCGCGATGGCGCTCGCGCCCTCCTCCTGCTGATGGCGGTAGGTATAGACCATGTCGCTGGCAAGATGCCAGGTTTCCTCGTTGTAGTCGCTTCGGCGGGCAGCGCTCTCTGCGCTGGACCCTGTCCCCTCCTGCAGGGCGGAGACTCCTGCATCATCAGAGGCCGGGGATGCCCCTGTGTTCTGGACGACGGTTTCTGCGCCGGCAGAGCTCCCGCTTCCCGTTTGATCATCTGCAGAAGCCATCCCGGTGTCTTCCGGGAAACTGCCGTCAGCCGAAGAGGCTGCATGGTTCTGAGAGAGTACTGCCGTGCTGCCAACACTCTCAGCCGGCTGTTGTGTTTCGCTGCCGGAGGTTTTCTGCCCGTTTCGCAGCAAAACCACCAGAATGATCAGGAGCAGCTCCACTGTCACGAGCAGTGCCTTGATGACGCTGTTATTCGGTTTTTTCTTTCTTCCAGCTCTGCTCATCCCGGTGCCTCGCTCCTGTCCGTATCCCGTCGCCCGTCTTCCCTGCC
>CADBNC010000239.1 GCA_902795885.1 Oscillospiraceae bacterium | reverse complement strand
GCACAACCTGTACTTAGCAGCATAAAACCGCAAATTCCGGTCGAATGCCTTGGCAGTCAACCGGAATCTGCGGTTGCCACAGCGCCACAGCGCTGTGAACTTTCTTTTAATTATTTCACTGTCTTCTTGACGGGGTGCAGTTCATGCCCCCCGGGGTTCCCGTCCATATTCTGTTTTACAACTCCCCCGCTTCATGGTAAAATACCCTGTCGGCCATGCCAGACTGGCGCGCAGGATCCCGGCGGAGCCGGAGGAAAAGGAGAAACCCATGATAACGAAACTGAACTTTCAGCAGGCCCACGCAATGCTCACGGAGGACCCGAAGCCCGTGCTGATCGATGTTCGCGAAGAGCCGGAATACCTGACCGGGCACGCCCTGGATGCCGAGCTTCTTCCCGTGGACGAGATCACCGAAGAGACCGCGTCCATGCTGATCCCTGCGAAGGACAGCACCGTGTTGGTCTACTGCCGCACCGGCAGGCGCAGTGCCCGCGCGGCAAAGCTGCTGGATGCTCTGGGCTACACCGCCGTCTATGACATGGGCGGCCTGGTCGGCTGGCCCTACGGGTTGGAATAAGCCGCCGCCTGTCCGGAATTCCTAAAACTCTGCCGGGCGCCCTCCCCTGTGACACTGGTGTGATCATCGCTGTGGTAAGCTGGGCTCATCAAAGGCAGACAGCCGGAACAGAATAATATATGAAATGAAGAATAAATAAACGCAGAACAGAGGAGGCAGAAAAATGGAAGAGAAAAAAATGATCAGCGAAAAAGAGCTTGAAAATGTCAGCGGCGGCATCGCCCGTATCGTCAACACCGGGGACTACCGGGACGCGGCCATCCGCATTGCCCCGGGTCTGAGCACCATGGTGATCGGAACGCTCCCGAACGGCACCATGGCCAACGCCACAGGCAGATTTGTCCAGGCCGACGGCCGCAACTGGGCAGAGATCGACTACCCCATCTGCGGATGGATCAAGGGCAGCATTCTCGGCTTCGACTATTAACGCGGCAGCAGAACAAGAAACCAGGCGGCTGTGAAGGCCGGGTTTTTCCCGATGCTTCACAGCCGCCTGTCCTGTTTTCATGCTTCTCCGGGGCGATGCGGGCCTTCAGGGCCTTTCCTTCCAGCCACGCTGCCGCTCCTGCAGAAGGGGGATCATCGCGAAGGGCTCTGCCCCGGGGTGGTCCGCAAAAAGCTGCGCAAAGCCTTCCAGGGTTCGGCTGACCATGCCGGCAAGCTGCGCGGCGCTGTCGGTGTAGTTCTCCAGCCGGCCGCCGGCATAGCGGTCCCCCGCGATGCCGAGAAACAGCTTCTCCAGCGCCGGGTCAAAGCGCCCCAGCGCGCCGTAAATGCCAATGGCATCCGCCACCAGCTCGTCCCACACAGCCTCCACCCGGTCGGGATACTGCCTGCGGCAGATCACGTGGGTCAGCTCGTGGTATTTCCGGATCGCGAGGGAGGTCTCCAGCCAGCTGTCCTCCGGCCAGCCGGCCTTCTCGGCGGGAACGGCGCTGTAGGGCCCCCAGGAGAGCACCACCAGCATATCGATGTAGTTCTCCTTCACCGAAAGAAAGCACTGGAATTCCTTGCTCCAGTCCGGATCCGGGTTCCCGGCGGCCCGCTGCTCCGCCAGGAACTTCTCCTGATGGGCGCGGATCCGCGGCCAGTTGAATACCGTCAGCGTTGAAGCCCCCTGTGTTGCCGGCACCGGCGCCAGGGGGCCTTCCTTCGCCGCCATCATGCAGCGGACAAGGCACTCATAATCGCCCCTGTCCCGGATTGAAACCACCTGCACTCTGCCCGCGGGGGTCTCCACGGTCTCGCTGCTGTCCTGCGGGCTCTGCCGGAAGTGGGCCAGGCTGCGGATTTCGGGCATCTCCCCGGCCAGGACAACGCTTCTGTAGGTCTCCTTATCCACCCGGTTCGGGTCAAGATACAGCTGGGGGTAAACCTCCGCCAGCGCTTCGATAACGGTTTTGTCTTTCATCTTCCGCCTCCGCTTTCTTCGGGTGTGTGGGTTCTCTGCCGCTATATTACCATACAGGGTGCCTCCGGGGCAAGCCTTCCGTGGGCGCGGTCCGGCTCCGAACAGAAAAGGCCCTCTGCCTGCAAAGATTTCTTGACATCGGGGCATCCTGCGTTTAAAATGCTTTACATAATATAAGAAGTGTCATCCCGCGTCCCGTCGCCGAAGGGCTGTTGTTCCTTTCACCGTGGCTGAAAGAAGAGATACGAAATGAGGAAACCCAGAACCAGTCTCATCCGAAACAGAGGCATCACGCTGCTGCTTGCATTCGTGATGCTTTTCAGCATTCTGGCTCCGGCCGGATCCGCGCAGGAACCGCTGCCGCCGGAGCAAAAGGTCGCCGCGGAGGATACGGCCCTGACAGAAGAGCCCGCAGTTTCGCCTGCCCTGCCGGAGACCGGCGCCGCTCTCACGGTGGTAGCGCCCACGCCTTCCGAAGGGCAGGCCGCCCCGACCCCGGCGGCAGAGGGCAGCACCCCGATGCCGGTCATCGAAGAGAATCCGGCTCCGGACGGGACCCCGGCCGGGACGCCGAACGAGACGCCAAACGTCATTCCGGGCGAGACGCCGAATGATACCCCGGTCACCCCGAACGAAACTCTGAATACGACCCCGAACGAGACCCCGAACACCCCCCCTGCCGGGACCCCGGTTGAAGCCCCAAACGAAGCTCCGCAGGAGACGCCCGCCGGGGCGGCCGACCGCAAGACCGACGCGGCGCAGTCTGAAGACCCGCAGAAGCCCGATGCGGCCACTGCCGTCTCCCCCGCTGTGCCGTCCGGGACGCCGGAGGCTCTCCCACAGCCTGACGCAGAGGAAACGCAGCCCGACGATGCCGGCAATACGACCGAAGCCGGCGACACCCCCGCCTTTGTCGGGGAATACAAGGCAGACGGCGGCATCAGCATCACCGTGACCGCCGGCGAGGGGGTTCTTCCCCGGGATACGAAGCTCGCGGTTGTCGAGCAGGAGATCCTGAAAAACCCCGAATCGGATCCGGACGCCCTGCTGCAGGCGGAAAGCCTGCCCATGATGCTGCAGTCCTCTCCACCCCGCATGGCGCTCTTCGGTCTCAACCCGGAGGCCTCCGTGGCCGGGAACGGGGACACCGCGCCGGACAGCGCAGCCTCCGCTTCCGAAGCAGAGAGCCCCGAGCCCGGCGCTTCCCCCGAGCTTGTTGTGGCCGCGTCCTATACCTATGACATCAGCCTGACCGACGCCTCGGGCAACGCGGTTCCTCTCCCGGAGGACGCGACGGCCACCCTTCGCTTTGCGCTGCCCGAGGCCTGGGACCCGAATCTCACGGCGCGGGTAATCCACCACGCGGCTGCCGGCGATGAGCTGCTCTCTCCCACCGTCGAAAACGGCGTTGTCACGGTGGTAACTACCGGCTTTTCCGCCTACACCGTTGAATTCACCTACCAGAAAAAAGCCGCTGTGCTGGATGCAGGCAGCAGCATCTCCGCCGGGACCCTCCTCTCAAGATGCGATGTCCAGCTGCGCTATGACAACCTTCTCCGCCTGTTTCAGAGCGTGCTGGATGTGCGGGTGGAAGGCGGCGGCGACCTCATCACACTCGAGAAAAACAACATGGATCCTTCCCTGTCTTCTATTCAGGTGAAGGCAAACCTCTCTGCCGCGGACCTGAACAAAACCGCCCGGGTGATCATCCGCGTCGGAACAAGAATCCTGGGGATTGAATCCAGCGCCACCGACTATATCATCAACGTAAGCTGCCTTGCGCCCCTGGGCCCGGTGAAGTATCTGGACCGGAGCTCAGGCGCGGCAGGCGAGCTGAAGGAAGTCACGGACT
Organism: Oscillospiraceae bacterium; assembly: GCA_902795885.1. Lineage (GTDB taxonomy): Bacteria > Bacillota > Clostridia > Oscillospirales > Oscillospiraceae > Limivicinus. Next base: position 13,804 of record CADBNC010000239.1, on the reverse strand, counting down.
ACCGGATGATCTCGCCCGAGCGGACACAAATCACCAAATTCAGCGAAAACGGCTGGTATGTCTTCAGCGGTGAGACCGTATACAGAGCCCCGACCGCGTCCACTATTATGACCCTCGGCATCGTCAGCGAGGCGCGGATTGAGGTCACCGGCAGCGATGTCCGCTTCATCCTCACCGACGGCTGCAAGGTAAGCGCGAAGCTGGGTATCCACATCGCGCCGGGCGCGCACCTGACCATCTACGGCCAGAAGAAGGACAGCGGCGTCCTCGATGCCTCCATCGACGCGGGTACCCTGCACTCCATCTTCGGCAGCCTGCGTATGGCGGGCATCGGCGGCAACGAGAAGGAAACCGGCGGCAGCCTCACCATCCACGGCGGCACCGTCACCACGGCCGGCGCCAACAAAGCCGCCGGCATCGGAGCCGGCTCCGAGGGCAGCTTCGGCAACATCACCATCTATGGCGGGACTGTAAAGGCCACCGGCGGGTCGGACGGCGCGGGCATCGGCGGCGGTGCCTACGGCGGCTCCATCGCGGCCATCACCATTAACGGCGGCACCGTCACGGCCTACGGCGGCGGAATGGACGGCGCCGGCATCGGCGGCGGCGGAGACTGCGCCGACGGCGGCTCCGTCACGATTAACGGAGGCACCGTCAAGGCCTACGGCGGCGGCGGGAATGAATATCAGGGGCTCGCCCCCTCCGGCAAGGGCGCCGGCATCGGCGGCGGCAGAAACCGCACCGGCCCGGGCTCCATCACCATAAACGGCGGCACCGTCAAGGCCTTCGGCAGCTATGAAGGCGCCGGCATCGGCGGCGGAAGCGACGGCAAGTCCTGCCCGATCCTCATCACCAGTGGGACGGTTGAAGCCTCCACCGGTGACAAATCCGCCGGCATCGGCGGCGGCAAAGGCCAATCCAACGGCCCCGTCACCATCCGCGGCGGCATGGTGACGGCAAGCTGCGGTACAGTTTACGAACACAAGACCTTCGGCGGTGCCGGCATCGGCGGGGGCACAGGCGCGCCCCAGGGCGACGCCATCAACATAGAAGGCGGCAGCGTCGTTGCCCACAGCCAGTGCGGCGCCGGCATCGGCGGCGGCGGCGCCTACGGCCGTGCCGGCGGCGTTGTCAACATCAGCGGCGGCAACGTGGCTGCCACCAGCGTGACCGGCGCCGGCATCGGCGGCGGCGGACATTACAGGACCTTTGACAGATACAGGGATCTGGGATACGGCGGCACGGTGAATATCAGCGGCGGCAATGTCTTCGCCGCTTCCCAGCAGGGCGGCGCGGCCATCGGCGGCGGCGCCGGCGTCAGGGGCGGCACCGTCAACATCAGCGGCGGCTTCGTCACCGCGGTGACCAGCTCTGTGACCTATGACTGGATCAACGATGTCGCCACTGCGAACAAGGCCAAAGCCGGCGAGGAATACGCCATTTTCATGGCCAAGCTGCTCGGCAGGCTCTTCTTCAGCCATCCGGAGAAGAAATCCCCCGCTGCCATCGGCGGTGGCTGTGCGGGCGATCACGGCGGCGCTGCCGGGTCCTTCACCTATACCGGCGGCGTGCTCTCTGCCCAGTCCGGTTATACCGAAGTCCCGGCCATCGGGGCCGGCTCCGGCGGTTCCGTCGAAAAACGTGTTCTGAGCGCCCAGGGCAATTTTATGGTGATGTATTCGGACAATGTTGACGCCAAGCTGCGCGATATGGAACTGGCCAAAGCCGCCGAGCGTCAGCAAATGCTCGAGAACAAGGCCAATGTGCTGATCGCGCCCTGCACTCACCTGGACGCAAAGTATGACATTACCCCGACCACCCATACCATCCACTGCGACTACTGCACCATCGCCGACCAGGGCGCTCAGCCCCATACCTTCGACGCGAACGGCGTCTGCACAGTCTGCCGCTATCACCAGAGCCGCGAATTCACCGCCGCGCTGGATCTTCCCTTCTTCCCCTATGTCTATGACGGGACCGAGAAGCGGCCCCCTGTCGAGGCAAAGGGCAGCGGGGCGGATCTGATTGCGGGGCAGGACTATACCGTCGCGTATCAGAACAACGTCAACGCCGGCACGGCGAAGGCGATCGTGACCGGGCTGGGCGGGTATACCGGCGTGAAGAAACTGGAATTTGAAATCGAGCCGGCCAGCATCGACCACGCGGAGCTCTCCGAAACACAGCTCACCTATAACGGCAGCGAGCAGACCGTGAACGTGGTCAGGGTGACTACCGGCGGCATGCCAGTACCAGTTGAAGCCTATACCGTCTCGGACAACACCGCCGTGGATGTCGGCATCTACGCGGCAACCGCCACGGCAAAGCCGGGCACCAACTACATCGGCGCAGCCTCGGCCTCCTATGAAATCGCGCCGAAGGACATCTCCGCGGCGCAGGCTGTGCTCTCCGGCACCGCCTTCGTCTATGACGGCACCGCGAAGATCCCGGGCCTCCGCGTTACCGACGGCGGCAGACTGCTGGAGTTTGAAGAGGACTACGAATGCGAATGCAGCGGCAATGTCCATGCCGGCACGGCCACGCTTATGATCAACGGCAAAAACAACTATATCGGCAGCAAAACCCTCAGCTTTACCATCGCGAAGACGGAGATCGACAGTCTCCGCCTCGAGGAGAGCATCTTCATCCATAACGGGCAGGATCATGCCGTCCGCGTGGCGGCGGTCAGCGCCGGTTCTCTGGCCGTACCGGCCGAGGCCTATACCCTGACGCTTAAGAACGCCGGCGGCGCCGTTGTCACCGCCGTGAAGGACGTCGGGGAATACACCCTCACCCTCACCGCCAAACCCGAGAGCGACTTCACCGGCAGCGTCACCGTCCCCGTCTCTGTCCTCGAACAAAGCGTGAAGTCCTTCTATGTCGAGCTTGAGGAAACCGACTATGTCTATAACGGCACCGCCCGAACCCCCGCCGTCCGCGTGACGGATACCGGCAGGCCCCTGACGGAGGGGACCGACTACACCCTGCAGTATCTGGACAACACCGACGCCGGCATGGCGAAGGTCAAGGTCACCGGCGCCGGCAGCTACCGCGGCACACGGATCTTCACCTTCCGCATCGCCCCGGCCAAGATTGACGCCGCAGAGCTTTCCGAAACGACTCTCCCCTACACCGGCACGGTCCGGGCCGTCAGCGTGACGCGCGTGATGGCCGGCGAGCTGTCTGTGCCCGCCGATGCCTATACTGTCATCGGCACCGAGGCGATGGACACCGGGGACTATGAGGTGCTGATCACCGCGAAGGACGGCGGGAACTTCACCGGCTCCGTCAAGGTGCCCTTCAGCATCGTCCCCGCTGACGCGAAGGCCTTCACCGTCGCCTTCCCCGAAGCGCTCGAATTCATCTATGACGGCAGCGAGAAAAAGCCCGCCGTCCTTGTAACCGACAGCGGCGAGCTCCTCTATGAGGGCGAGGATTACAGCCTCCTGTATCAGGATAACACGGACGCCGGCTTTGGCAAGGTCCTGGTCTCCGGCCGGGGGAATTACAACGGCACAAGGGTCTTCACCTTCCGCATCGACCCGGCTCCGATCGACAGTGTCTCCACCTCCGACAGCATCCTCACCTATAACGGGGCGGAGCAGACCGTCTCCGTCACCGGCGTGAAGGCCGGTTCCCTGGATGTGCCGGCCGACGCCTGGATTGTCAATGGCAACAGCGCTGTGGACACCGGCGAATACGAGCTGACCGTCACCGCGAAGGAGAGCAGCAACTTCACCGGCAGTGTCACCGTCCCCTTCCATATCCTCCCCGAGGGGGCGAAGACCTTCTATGCCGAGCTCTCCGAAACCGAATTCACCTACGACGGCACCGCGAAGCGGCCGGCTGTCACGGTCACGGACACCGGCAGGCCTCTGACGGAGGGGACAGACTATACCCTGCAGTACCGCGATAACCTCAACGCCGGCACGGGCAAGGTCCTGGTGACCGGCATCGGGAACTACTATGGCACCAGGGTCTTCACCTTCCGCATCGAACCGGCCGTGCTCGATGACGCCGATCTGACCTCCTACCTGCTGCCTTACAGCGGCGAAGTGCAGGAGGTGCGTGTCACTGCCGTCCGGGCCGGGGCGCTGGAAGTCCCGCCGGAGGCCTATACGGTGCTCGGCGGAAGCGGCTCGGCCATCGGCGCCTATCCTGTCATCATCAACGCGAAGGACGGGGGCAACTTCACCGGCCAGGTCGAGGTCTGGTTCGCCATCGACGAGGAGGCAGAGGTGGAATACTATTTCACCTACATCACCTCCGCCTGGCTGAAGGGCAGACCGAACGGCGCGGAGTTCCGCGTCAGCCGCTCGCCCAGCGACAACCTGACCTTTGCCCTCTTTGAGGAAGCGAAGGTTGACGGCGCGGTTCTCTCCCCCGAATCCTATGAGACCGCCGCGGGCAGCCTCATCCTCACGCTGAAGCAGCCCTATATGTCTGCGCTGGCCACGGGAGAGCATACCCTGACGGTAACCTTCCGCGACGGCGAGGCCAGCACCGAGTTCCGCGTCACCGAGCTTCCGCCCTCACCTCCGCCCACCGTCACCCCGACGATCACGCCGTCCCCGACTGTCAGGCCGAGTATCAGGCCGACCCCGATTCCCACGCAGACGCCCTCCGGCCTTGCGCCGAAAACCGGGGACGAGAGCCGGACCGCCCTCTGGGCGACCGCCGCGCTGCTCTCCGCCGCCGGCACCGCTGCGGCCTTCCATCTTCTGCGCCGCAGGAAACACCGGTAAAGCACGGCATAAAGCACAACAGAAAACAAGCGAGGCCCGCAGTGAGGAGCAATCCCCCTGCGGGCCGGTCTTTTTGTGCGTGTGACACTTTTATGATTGTGTCTATATTATACTGCAGCCGTAAACAGAAAACAGCGGACGACAGATCCTCAAAAATAAAAAGAAATAAAAAAAGAAAAGGAGACGAAACACAATAAATAACATGGAAGCACTGAGTCTGGAAGACCTTGAAATGATCAGCGGGGGTGTGGATGATAACACCGCAACAGTTCTGGAGCTGCTGGGAGATATCGTCGACTGGTTTGAGAGCTGGTGGTAAAACAGCATGAAAGCCATCCGAAAGGAGCCATACAAATGATAAAGCACAAGTAGCCGGCCTGCGGCGGGGGAGAGAGAACCCCTACTGCAGGCCGGTGTGTTTTTGCAAATTCAAAACAGAATATCCGTATAGCCTTCGTCGTCCATGGCAACGGATGCCGGTACGGGCTGAAGACAGATTTTCTTGATTAACAGGCAATAGTGCAGGTCGATGCAGGTCTTTTCCATAAGTTCTCTTAGATGCGAAAAAAACGACTATAGGGAAAGTTTACGAAATGGGCTGCATCGACCTGCACTCCCCTGATTCTGACGGAGGAATGCAAATGAACATACAGGTGAACTGTGACTGGTGCGAGAAGCCGATTGTAAGAAGACCCTCGTGGAAAGCCGGACAGGGATGAGGAAACGGAAAATGAATATCAGGGAATATTTGGAACAGGGATATCGCCTGGACGAGGAGATCAACTGCAAGATCGAGCAGCTGGACGTGCTGAACGCCCTGGCGGAGGATAAGGACCAGCGTCTGATTCTGGAGCTGCGGTATCTGTGCATGGCCACCTGGCCGGAAATTGCAGCGAAGTTGAATTATTCAAGCAGACGCATTCAGCAGATTCATAAAGACGCCTTGAAAAAATACAGATAATTTCAGACAGAATCTAAAACGTTTCACGGTATTTCCCTTTTTTTCAATCCTGATATATGTTAGTATTAAGCTGTCAAAATAATCAAGTTCTCTTTTTTCTTTTTTCCATGCGGTGCACCACCCGGGGTTCCTCGGGTGGTGCATTGTCATGAAAACTCAGGAGATTTTATGACTAGATGTAAAGGACCAACAGAACCTGAAATTGAAGAGCAGGAGGATTCAGATCTTCTGTACATTTCCGCACAGTTCTGTTATACTGTCGCCATTATGTATCGGAGGAAATGCCATCATGAAAAATGTCCTGATCATATCTACCAGCCCCAGAAAAAACAGCAATTCCGAATCGCTTGCGGCCGCTTTTGCCAGAGGGGCAGAAGAAGCCGGCAATAAAGCTGAGCTGGTCAGTCTGCGCGGGAAAAAGATCAGCTTTTGCCAGGGATGTTTCATCTGTCAGGAAAAGCTGCGCTGCGTCATTCACGATGATGCCGATCTTCTCTGCCAGAAGGCTTTGTCAGCCGATGTCCTTGTCTTTGCCTCCCCGATCTATTACTATGAAATGTCCGGTCAGATGAAGACTCTTCTGGACCGTTTTAACCCGCTCTTCCCTGCGGACTATGCATTCCGGGACGTCTACTTTCTGGCTTCAGCCGCAGAAGAAGAGGCATCTGTCCCCCAGCGGGCCATCAGCGGTCTGGAGGGCTGGGTTGAATGCTTTGAGAAGGCGCATCTCGCCGGAACCGTGTTCATGGGCGGTGTAACAGAAGCGGGAGAAAAACCTGACCATCCCAAACTGGAAGAAGCATACCGGATGGGTAAAGGCATTTCATAACATTGTAACTGGATAAGCCCCCTGACCGGAACAGCTCGCAGGCATTTGACATTCCCTGCCGAATCTGCTATTCTTACAGGCAGCTGCCGCCGGGTAGCAAAACGCCGATAACCATATCGTCAGGCCTTAGAAGATATGGTTCCCGGCGTTTTATATTTCTTTACTCTTTTTGATATGCGGAGGTTATGCAGATGGAATGGATCATGCTGCTGCTCGCGGCAGTTCTGGAGGTCACCTGGGCTGTTGCGATGAAGATGTCCGAGGGATTTACGAAAGTGCTGCCCGCTATTGTCACGGCAGTCGGGTATATCGCAAGCGCGCTCTTTCTCTCCCTGGCGATGAAGAAGCTGCCGCTGGGCACCGCCTATGCCATGTGGACGGGCTTCGGCATCGTCGGCACCACCCTGCTGGGCGTGCTGCTCTTCCACGAGGGGCTCTCCGCCGGTCAGATCGTCTGCGTGGTGATGATTGTGGCCGGGATCGCCGGGCTGAAGCTGCTGGCGTAAGACACATCATAGTTTGTCGCTTGTTTTCTGTAACCATACATGATATGATCGGTGGGACACAGCGGCGCTGCCTGCCGAAGCCGTGCGCTTCGCAGCGCAAAGCACAGCCGGACACGGCCTCCGGGCCTTGATGAGGGGGATTATTATGTTGGAAGAACTGAAACAGCAGGTTCTGGAAGCCAATCTTCTGCTTCCGAAGTACGGTCTTGTCACGTTCACCTGGGGCAACGTCTCCGGGATTGACCGCTCCAGCGGGCTGATGGTCATCAAGCCCTCGGGCGTTTCCTACGAGGGGATGACCGTTGCGGATATGGTGGTAACCGATCTGGAGGGCAATGTTGTCGAGGGGAAATGGAAGCCCAGCAGCGACACCGCCACCCACATCGAGCTTTATAAGGCGTTCCCCGAATGCGGCGGGATCGTGCATACCCATTCCCGCTGGGCAACCACCTTTGCCCAGGCCGGGCGCGATGTCCCCGCCATGGGCACAACCCAGGCGGATTATTTCTACGGCGCCGTCCCCTGCACCAGACCCATGACCGATGCCGAGATTCAGGGCGAATATGAAAAGGAAACCGGCAGGGTCATTGTCGAGACCTTCAAAGACCGCGACCCCGCGGCGGTGCCCGCCGTGCTGGTCTATTCCCACGGTCCCTTTGCCTGGGGCACCGACGCCATGAACGCGGTTCACAACGCCGTGGTTCTGGAGGAGATGGCCTTTATGGACTGGCACGCCATGATGCTCAATCCTTCCCTCGGCCCGATGCAGCAGACGCTTCTGGACAAGCATTATCTGCGCAAGCACGGGAAGAACGCTTACTATGGGCAGTAAGACAAGATCAGTTGAATCAGACTGGAGTGAAAAAACATGGATATATTAGGCAGAATGGCAGCTGCCGGTATTGTTCCGGTTGTTGTCCTTGACAAGGCGGAAGACGCGGTTCCGACCGCGCGCGCGATGATCGCCGGCGGCATTGATGTCATGGAGATCACCTTCCGCACGGCCGCCGCGGCAGATTCCATCCGCGCAGTGGCGGCAGAGGTCCCCGAGATGCTGGTGGGCGCCGGCACGGTGATCAACCTCGAGCAGTGCAAGCTCGCCGTGGACTGCGGCGCGAAGTTCATCGTCTCCCCCGGCTACGATGAAGAGACCGTGGCCTGGTGTGTGGAAAACAACATCCCGGTAACCCCCGGCTGTGTCACCCCCACCGAGATCATGATGGCCAAGAAGCACAACCTCAAGGTTCTAAAGTTCTTCCCGGCCAACGTTTACGGCGGTCTGAAGGCGCTCAAGTCGCTCTCCGGTCCCTTCCCCGGCACAAAGTTCATCCCCACCGGCGGCGTCAGCAATGACAACCTGGTAGAATTTGCCTGCTCCCCGATTATCCATGCCGTGGGCGGCAGCTGGACTGTCCCCAAGAAGGACATCTCGGAAGGCAATTTTGAGAAGGTCACCCGTCTCTGTGCCGAAGCCCGCAAAGCGCTCCTCCAGGCACGGGAACATCTTCCGAGCAGTGCGGAAAGCCACCCGTAAACATCTTATTCTTGGAGATACAAATCATGAAATTCCTGACATTTGGCGAAATCATGCTCCGCCTCAAGTCCCCCGGCCTTGAGCGGTTCTTCCAGAGCCCGATGCTCGAAGCCACCTTCGGCGGCGGCGAGGCAAACGTTGCGGTCTCTCTGGCAAACTACAATCAGGATGTTGCCTTCCTGACGGTTCTCCCGAAGAACGTAATCGCCGATGAGTGCGTGAAGGATCTGCGCAAGTTCGGTGTGGATGTGAGCCGCATTATCCGCTCCGACAAGGGCCGCCTCGGGATCTATTTCCTCGAGACCGGCGCCAATGCCCGTCCGAGCGCTGTTGTCTATGACCGTGCCTGGTCTTCCATCGCCCTGGCAGGCCCCGGCGATATCGACTGGGACAAGGCCTTTGAAGGTGTCGAATGGTTCCACATCACCGGCATCACACCGGCCATCTCCGAGAGCGCCAAGGATCTGAGCCTCGAATCCGTCAGGGAAGCCAAAAAGCGCGGCATCACCGTCTCCTGTGATCTGAACTTCCGCAAGAACCTCTGGAAGTACGGCGTGCGTGCGGCCGAGGTCATGCGTGAGATCGCAAACTACGTCGACGTTGCCATCGCCAACGAGGAAGACGTCCAGAAGTCTCTGGAAATCACCACCGATGTGGTGGTCGAATCCGGTGAGCTGGACCGTGCCAAGTACAAGGCCCTCGGCGACAAGGTTCTCGCCGCCTATCCCAACATGAAGATGATCGCCATCACCCTGCGTGAATCCAAGAGCGCCGACTGGAACGGCTGGGCTGCCTGCCTCAACGACAGAGAGCACTTCTATGAGTCCAAACGCTATGAGATCCGCGATATCGTTGACCGCGTAGGCGGCGGCGACAGCTTCGGCGGCGGGCTGCTCTACGGTCTGACCCACTATGAAGACCGCCAGCAGGCTCTGGAGTTTGCCGTTGCGGCATCCTGCCTGAAGCACAGCATCAGCGGCGACTTCAACCGCGTGACCATCGACGAGGTTGAGAAGCTTATGGGCGGCGACGGCAGCGGACGTATACAGAGATAACAGAGAAATCCGGAGAAGAGCCCTGCTGATCGCCGCCAATCGCGAGACGGATGAAGTGGCCATGTATGAGATCACAGAATAAAAGGAGGAACTGACATGATTGTTGCAAAACTGAAGGACGCTGCAGATTACCGGGGCATTCACCCGATGCTGGACAGGGCTCTGGAATACCTGAATGACGAATTTCTCGCCACGGTGGGCACGGAAACGACTCATATGGACGGGAAGAACCTTTACGCGACGCTGAATATCTTCGAGACCCAGCCGGACGAGAAGGGCTTTTTCGAAGCGCACAGGGACTATCTTGACATCCATGTCCCCCTCTGCGGCGAAGAGAGAATGGACATTGCCGAAACCGCAGTGCTCACTCCCGATGACGCCGCGAGCAAGCCCGAGAATGATTTCTATGCCTTCACGGACAGCAATCCCCCGCACCAGAGCATTGTTCTGCGGCATGGAGATTTCCTCGTTGCCTTCCCGCAGGATGCCCACCGCGTCAAAGGCCAGGTCAGCGGGCCTTCCGACGTGCGCAAGGTTGTCTTCAAAATCCGTATTCAGTAAAATACCGGAGAGGTGAACGGACACATGAAAAAAATACTGGTGCTGATGCCCGTGGAGGCCAGGCATAAAGCGAAGCTGGAAGCGGCGGGAACCGGCTGCAGCTTCACATACAGCACGCCTGCTGCTGTGACAGCGGAGGAGATCCGCAGCGCAAACATTATTCTCGGCCAGCCGAAGGCAGATATGATCGCGGCCTCTGAGAATCTGGAATGGCTGCAGCTGGAATCCGCCGGCACGGACGCCTATATTGTCCCCGGTGTGCTGTCTTCGAAGACGGTTCTCACCAACGCAACCGGCGCATACAGCCAGGCTGTTTCCGAGCATGCCTTTGCCCTGACGCTCATGCTGATGAAGAAGCTCCATCTCTACCGGGATGAGCAGAAAAAGGCCTTCTGGAGCGATCACGGCACGGTTTCTTCCCTGTCTGACAGCACCGTGGCGGTAGTCGGTCTGGGAGATATCGGACAGGCATATGCCCGCCTTGTCAAGGCCATGGGGGCAAAGGTCATCGGCGTCAAGCGCCGTGCTTCCAATCCTCCGGAATGCGTGGACGAGCTCGTCATGACACAGGATCTGGACTCGGTTCTGCCCAGGGCCGATGTGATCATGTCTGTCCTTCCGAACACGGCTGCCACCCGCTATATCTATACGGCGGAGAGCTTCGACCACATGAAGAACAGCGCGATCTTCATCAACTGCGGCCGCGGCAATGCGGTCTCGTCGGAGGTGCTGGCCCAGGCGCTGCTCGAGGGGAAAATAGCCTCTGCCGCGATGGACGTGGCAGAGGTGGAGCCCCTCCCGGCAGACAGCCCGCTCTGGGGGATTGAGAACCTTGTCATCACCCCGCACATTTCGGGCGGCTTCCACCTGCCGGCGACCTTTGAGCGGATCGTTGACATTGCGGCGGAGAATCTGCAGGCCTTCCTTGCCGGAAAGACTCTTCGCAACGAAGTGGATTTCACAACGGGATATAAAAAGTAAGCTTTCGCTGACAGCGCAGGCCGGATAACCAGCTTTGGTTATCCGGCCTGCTGTTATTTTCGGTTTTCTGCTGTCTTCGGCGGTCTCCGCTCAGACAATCTTCTCGCCCAGTTCTCTGCCGCCAATCAGGTGAAAATGCAGATGCATTACCGTCTGGCCGGCCGCGGCGCCGCAGTTGTTGATCACGCGGTAGCCCTCTGTGAGCCCCTCGGCCGCCGCAATCTTCGGGATTGCCTCAAAGCAGGCTGCTGCACAGCCGGCGTTTGCCGCAGTGATTTCGTTCGCCGAAGCCAGATGCTCCTTCGGCACGACAAGCACATGCACCGGCGCCTGCGGGTTGATATCCCGGAAGGCAAAGACCTTTTCATCTTCATAAACCTTTGTGCTGGGGATCTCCCCGGCGATGATCTTGCAAAACAGACAGTCGTTCATGGTTTCAGGCTCCTTTTCCAATAATCTCCTCTACCAGAGGTTTGAGGCTCTTCAGGGCAGCGTCAAGCTTCCCGGGGTTGCCGCCGCCCATGGCGGAATCGGGCTTGCCGCCGCCTTTTCCGTCTGCCGCCGCCGATACCTTCCGGATCAGATCGCCGGCCTTAACCCCTGCCGCCACGGCATCTTTGCCGCAGACGCACAGGAGGCTCATCTTGTCACCGTTTACCGCGGCGAGCAGCGCCACAATCGCAGGCTCCTTGTCCCGCAGGGAATCGCCCTGCTTGCGCAGGCTGTTTGCATCGCCTTCTGTCTTCACGGCGAGCACCTTCAGGGTGCCCACGGCTTCGGCCTTATCCAGAATCGCATCCGCGCCCTTGGCGGATTCGCGGTCCTTCGCCTGCTGCAGGCTGCGGCGGAGTTCGCGGATTTCCTGCGCCTGCTGGTCCAGCCTCTTTGAAAGCTCTGCCGGGGCTGTCTTCAGCCTTGCCGCAGCGCTCTGCAGGATCTGCTCCTGTTCGCGGCAGTGCCGTACGGCCGCCATGCCGGTGAGGGCTTCAATCCGCCGGACACCGGAGGCGACAGAGCCCTCCGAGAGAATCACAACCGAGCCAATCCTGGCCGTGTTCGAAACATGCGTGCCGCCGCAAAGCTCGATACTCCAGTCACCCATGTTGACAACACGGACTCTGTCGGCATATTTCTCTCCGAAGAGTGCAGCCGCACCTGTCTTCTTTGCGTCTTCGAGGTTCATTTCCCGTGTCACAACCGGATAGTCCGCAAGGACGGCCTCATTCACCAGAAGGGCAACTTTCTCCAGTTCCTCCTGGGTTGGGGCGGAGAAGTGGGTGAAATCGAAACGCAGCAGATCCGGCTCGACCAGCGAACCCGCCTGGTGCACATGCTCGCCCAGAACATGCCGCAGGGCGCTGTGCAGAAGATGCGTCGCGCTGTGGGCACGGCAGAGCGCTGCCCTGCGTTCCTCGTCGCGGGTGACAGTCACCCTGTCGCCAACGGTGACCTCGCCGCGGGTCACAACGCCGCTGTGCATAAACTTGCCGCCCTTGTTTTTCTGGACATTGCGCACTTCAAAGCGGAAGCCTTCGTTTTCGATGACACCGGTATCAGCCGTCTGGCCGCCCATCTCGGCATACAGGACACTGCGGTCAAGAACAAGGACAGCCTCTTTCCCTTCACCGACGGAGCCTGCCGGCTCATCATCGACAATCATGGCAAGCACGCCTGCCTCGCAGGAGGCGTTGTCATAGCCGACGAACTCGGTCTCGGGGATCTCCTTGCCGAAGCTTACGCCCGTCCAGCCGAGATCGCCCAGCGCCTCGCGGGCCTTGCGGGCGCGCTCACGCTGCTCCTGCATCAGCCGGTGGAAGCCTTCCTCGTCAACCTGCATGCCCTCATCGGCACACATCTCAAGGGTCAGATCCAGGGGGAAGCCATAGGTGTCATAAAGCTTAAAGGCATCCGCACCGGAAAAGACAGTCTCGCCCTTCTGCTTGTGGCCTTCCAGAAGCTCGGCAAAAATGCGCAGGCCGGCATCGATTGTGCTGCCGAATTTTTCTTCCTCGCTGCGGATGACGGCCGTGATATAGGTCTGCTTCTCCGCAAGCTCGGGATACTGACCGCCGCTTGCGTCCACAACGCTCTGCACAATCTCATGCAGGAATGCTTTTTTCACGCCAAGAAGGCGCCCGTGCCGGGCAGCACGGCGGATCAGTCTGCGAAGGACATAGCCGCGCCCTTCGTTGGAGGGAAGAACGCCGTCTGAGATCATAAACACCGCGCTGCGGATATGGTCGGTTATCACGCGCAGCGAAACATCCTTCTTATGGCTTTCCCCGTAGAAGGCGCCGGTGAGTTCGCTCACGCGGTGCGTCACATGCATGACGGTGTCCACGTCAAAGAGGGAATCCACCTCCTGGCAGACCACCGCAAGGCGCTCCAGGCCCATGCCGGTATCGATGTTCTTCTGGACGAGCTCGGTATAGTTGCCGTTACCATCGTTGTCAAACTGGCTGAAGACGTTGTTCCAGACCTCAATATAGCGGTCACAGTCACAGCCGACCGTGCAGGTGGGCTTTCCGCAGCCGTATTTCTCACCACGGTCATAGTAGATCTCCGAGCAGGGGCCGCAGGGGCCTGCACCGTGCTCCCAGAAGTTGTCCTCCTTGCCGAAGCGGAAGATGCGCTC
>CADBNC010000238.1 GCA_902795885.1 Oscillospiraceae bacterium | reverse complement strand
TCAACGAGCTGGATACCTATGCTGAGATGAAGGGCCTGAACACGAAAGAGATCATCGACGGGGTCTGCCTTGACCCGCGCATTGGGTCCCATTACAACAATCCCTCCTTTGGCTATGGGGGATACTGCCTGCCGAAGGACACCAAGCAGCTCCTGGCCAACTACAACGATGTGCCGGAAGAACTGATCCGGGCGATTGTCGAGAGCAACCGCACCAGAGAGGACTTCATCGCCGACCGTGTGCTTCAGATGGCCGGAGGCAACAGCTACAGCGGTGGATATGTCGGTGAAAAGAAAGTGGTGATCGGTGTATATCGCCTGACCATGAAGAGCAACAGCGATAATTTCCGCCAGTCCTCGATCCAGGGGGTGATGAAGCGCATCAAGGCCAAGGGCGCCACGGTCATCATCTACGAGCCAACCCTCGAAGCCGGGCAGACCTTCTTTGGATCAGTTGTCGTGAACGATCTGGAGAAGTTCAAACGCGATTCGGATGTGATCCTCGCCAACCGCTTTGATGACATGCTGAAGGACGTGGAAGAGAAGCTATATACAAGAGATCTGTTTGGAAGAGACTGAAATCAGTTCCGCAAAAACCAGCCGGAGGGCAGTGGGCGAAAAGTCCACCACCCTCCGGTGTGATTTTGTCAAATAATGACCGCCCAGAGGCGGCACCAATATTGTTTACATAATGGATTCAAAACTCTGCAAAGCAGGTGCGGTACGCTTACAAATTGGATATAATGCTGATTTTCCTCAGAGCTCAGGACAAAAAATATATATAAAATCAACAAAAATGGTTCTTGCGAACCATTTACAATATCTGGTATTTCCTTTATAGTGATATAAGGATATATAGATCCTGAAGGACATATGAAAGTGAGGATTCTGTCATGAAGCGGAAACTGTTCACAAAAACAATGGCCATGGTTTTGGTTCTGTGTCTGTTGCCGGTCTGGGGCGTCCCGGCGCTGGCGGCAGAACCTGCGGTGCGGGCCGACAGCTATGACCCGGCGAGTCCCGATCATAAGAGTGTTAACAATGTTTCGGTGGATGTCAATGAAACAAGTATAGTATATGGGGTGCTGGAACAGGCAGATAATGGCGGTTCAGCAAGCGTGGATGTTGAGACTTCTGTTACCGTAAAAAACTCGGCCGACGGTGGTTATACTGTGAACGGGATTGATGCCAGTGCAAAAGGAAGCGGCAGTACAGTATCTTCCAGCGCCGATACCGTGAAGTCCGTCAGTTCCTCCGCAGATAAAGGAAATGCCTACGGAATCAACATCTCGTCCTGGAATGGAGCGACTGCAACAGGCACGGTCACAACAGACGTCACCGCCGAGGTTAATGGGGAAGGGAAAGCAATCGCCGCCGGAGCGTCTTCCCACTCTGGCGGGACGACGGAGGTCAATGTCGGGAGAACGGAAGCTGCCGCTGTAAAGGGCAGTAGTACCGCGATCAGCAGTTCGTCCTATGGGGGAGGTTCGCACACAACGGTTGTGGCGACAGGTATAGCGTCAGCAGCTTCTTCTGATACGGGGCAGACGAGAGCCGTAGACTCCTACAGCAGTGACACGGGCTTCAGCGAAGTGACTGTGAACGCGGGGAGTTCCGGTCAGGCAGTAGTTTCTTCATCCTCCGAGGGAGATGCCCAGGGTGTGAAGGTTGCAGCCGGCACGGGAGGCGGAACCTCGATAGCCACCGTGAATGGCAATACCTTCGTGCAGGGAAAGACGGATGCGGTAGGCGCGGATCAGCTTGCATTAGAGAATGGAACGGCAGTCTCCAACCTGAACGGCGATCTGACGGTAATGTCGAGTGGGCCGTCAACGGTCGGCATCCGGGACAGGGCGGAAGGCGGAATAGTTGAAACAAAAGTGAATGGGACTGTTGACTCATCCGCATGGGTCGGGGCAGGAACCGGTGTGGAATCTCTGGTCTCCGGCGGGGGAACGGATACTCTCATCATCAACGGGGATGTTAAAGCGACCGGATTTGGCGGGGGAGGAAGCGGGATCAATGCCAGCGCACAGGACAGCGGCTCATTGTCAGAAATCACGGTGAATGGAGATGTAACCGGTAACGGTTTCAATCTGAACGGCATCACAGCTGTTTCCACAGAGGGCGGCGAGACCAATGTTGAGGTCAACGGGGATCTTTCCGCGCCGGGAGATGGAATCGAGATTACAGCAAGTCCCTCCGCCGCCGAGGGAGGAAGCACGAATATCAGTATACAGGAAGACGCGGAAGGGAACGGCGGCAATGTAGATGCCTTTGACAGTGGTGTCAATGTCAGCAATCTCAGCAGTAAGGATAAGGTTGACGTCTTTGTTGAGAACACGATCGATGCATCGCAGGTCGGCGTGCTGGTCGACAAAACCGTTACGGATCAGAATTTCGAACTAACCGTCTGGGAGATCAAGCCAAAGACGATCGACGGCAAGGAGGCTGTCGCGGCTGAAAAGACAACTTCGGGCCTTGCAGTGTCTGAAACTGTCGAACAGAGCATCAATTATATTATCAAGATTGAGCAGCCCACGGAAGGCGGGACGATCAAGGCTGTCCGGGAGGACGGCAGTGACCTTGAGGAGAAACACGGTTACGCTGTCGCCAATGAGGGCCAGAAGGTGGTCATGAAGATCGAGGTACAGGAGGGCTATGAGGTCACGGCTGCCCATGATGATACCGGAAAGAGCATTAACCTGACAAAGGGCGCGGACGGGAACTACTATACTGTCGTGGATAAGGGCGGCGCGGTGTATCTCTCCGCAGAACTGAAGAAGACAAGCACACCGGATAAGCCCGGTGAGTCCGAAAAGCCTGGCGAATCCAGTACACCGAGTTCCCCGGGCGAATCCGCAAAACCGCAGGGACCAATCTTCGTCGTGAGCGCAGTGGGCGGCGGCAGCGGAGCATATACGCCCATCGGGAACGGCAGCATGGCGACCGTGATTTTTGACCTTGCCGGCGGCCATACGGCCTCCGGAGAATACGGGCCGATTGTAAGGATGGTTCCCATCGGAACCTGGATGCGTCTTCTGGATGCCCCAGTTCGGCGCGATGCCAGCTTCCAGAGCTGGGCAACGGATGACGAGAGCGTCACCGTATCGGCGCCCGGGAAAACCTTCCAGGTAAAGGGCGACATTCTCTTTACCGCGGTCTGGAGTGACAGCGTGACAGAGCCTCAGCAGGAAGCAGACCAGCAGCCAGCGATTGCAAACAACCTGGTGAATATCACCATGGAGAACGAGGAGCTCACGGCAAAGACGCTGGATGCATCCGATACTGCCCCGAAACCGGCGCCGGCTGCTGAGGCGAAGGAAGAGCCGGATGAGGATGCCAGGACGGACGAGGCTGGGCCTTCCATCACGCTTGCGGGGCTTGAGGGACTGGCTGAAGGACTGACGCTCCCGGCAAAGCTGGTGGTCGACCTCGGCGGCCAGACACTGGAAATCCCTGTGAATATCCAGATTACACTTGGATAAATACAATAGATATATATCTGGACCCTGATAAATGGCAGCCAGCCATGGACAAGGGACATCCCGTTACCTAAACTTGCATTCACAAATCAGGCATTCGTTACCCTGACCGGAAAAGAAACACTTATATGCAGCAAACGAGGCCTCCATCGGAATGATGGTGGAGGCCCGTTTGTGATGCCTCAGGCGGTCTGGGCGGCAATCACGGCCTCGATGACGGCCGAGCGGAAGCCCTTTTCCTCCAGCTTGCGCACGCCCTGGATGGTGGTGCCGCCGGGGGAGCAGACCGCGTCCTTCAGCTCGCCCGGGTGCCGGCCGCTTTCAAGGATCAGCTTTGCCGAGCCCAGGACCATCTGCGCCGCCAGGATGATGGCGTCCCTGCGAGGAAGGCCGCCTGCAACGCCGGCGTCGGCCAGCGCCTCCACAAAGAGATCCACATAGGCGGGTCCGCAGCCGGAGACGGCCATGCCGGTTTCCATCAGGCGCTCTTCAACGGGCAGAAAGCGGCCCGCATGGCGCATGGCCTGCAGGAAGCCCCCGATATCGGCTTCCGGAGAGGCGGTATAGAGGATCATCCCCTCGCCGACAGAGACAGGGGTGTTTGGCATGATACGGATCATGGGCAGGGAAGTGGCCAGAAGATCCCGCAGGGCGTCCAGCTTCACGCCCGCCACCATCGAGACGATCGTGAGACCGCTGCCCCGTGAGGCGAGGAGGGGACGCAGAACCTCGCAGAGGCCGGGGAGCGCCACGGGCTTTACACCCAGGAAGAGCAGCTCCGCCTGCTGCACGGCTTCTTTATAATCCACCACTGTGCCGCCGATCTCTGTCTGGAGTCTGGCGGCCTTTTCAGGATGGCGGTTGCAGAGGAAGAGCTGGTTGCCCGGCTCTCTTGATGCGGCGCGGGCAAGGGCCCCGCCCATGTTCCCGGTACCGATAAATGCAATTTTCATACTGTACACATCCTTTCCTGTCAGCCCGGCTCTGCCTGCCACTGGCATATACGCGGGCATTGTGGTATAATAGCAGGAGCCTGACTGTGCTTCAGTTTAACGGAAAGCGGCAGAATTGGCAAGAGAAAACTCCCAGGGAGGAAGCATATGTATTTTGATTCACACGCGCATCTGGACGACAGCGCCTTTGACGAAGACAGAGAGAGCCTGCTGGCGGGGCTTTCCGCAAGGGGCGTGGACCGGGTGCTGATCCCGGGCTGCGATCTGCAGAGCAGCCGGGCGGCGGCAGCCCTCGCAGAGCAGACCGACTGGATCTGGTTTGCGGCAGGCTGGCACCCCCAGGAGGCCGAGAGCTGGTCGGAGGAGGGCTTTGCGGAGCTGAAGAAGCTTTTTGACAGCAGGAAATGTGTTGCCGTGGGCGAGATCGGCCTTGACTATTACTGGGACACCTCACGGAAGGAAGAGCAGAAGCGCATGCTGCATTCCCAGCTTGCCTTTGCCGCTGAACGGAATCTGCCCGTCATTATCCATGACCGCGAAGCCCATGGCGACTGTTTGGAGATCGTCCGCCGGTACCCTGAGCTCCGGGGCGTGTTCCACTGCTTTTCCGGCAGCGCGGAAATGGCCCAAGAGCTGCTGAAAATGGGCTGGTATCTGGGTTTTGACGGCCCCGTGACCTACAAGAACGCCCGCAAGGCAATCGAGGTGCTGGAGATCTGCCCGCCCGAGCGAATCCTGCTTGAGACGGACAGCCCCTATCTGCCGCCGGTGCCTCTGCGGGGAAAGCGCAACGACCCGGGGAACCTCTCCTATATCTGCCGCAGGGTTGCCGAAATCAAGGGCATGGAGCCTGAGGAGATGGCTTCCCTGACCGCACGCAACGCCTGCAGGCTGTTCGGCATCGGCTGAACAATTAACGGATTTGACTTGATTCCCCTTACAGGATAGGGTACAATAAAAAGACTATAACAGGACTTTATCCCGCAGACTCTGCCTGAGACTGCGGCGGAGGTGTATGGATGAGACAGAAAGTATCCTGGCTGCTGAGTATGGCTTTCCTTCTGGTCGTGCTTGCAGGGATTGTGGTTTCGCGTGCCGAGCACAGGTCAGAAGTGATTCTGGGCGGTACGGACGGTGCCATTGTGCAGAGCGACCCGGCGGCCTTTCTGAAAGCGGCTGCCACGCCGGAGCCGGAAGAGGTTGACGACGGCTGGCCGGATATCGATATCACGCAGGCGCAGTACCGCATGGTCAACGACGATACGGAGTTTCTGCTTCCGTCCTCCTATGAGCCGGACTGCGGCATTATCAGCGGCACAAAATACATGATGTTCAGCTTCGAGCACCTGCCTTACCTCGACGCCATGATTCAGGCGGCGCAGGATGCGGGCTTCAGCATCTATATTGCGGCGGCCTACCGGACCTATTCCTACCAGACCCAGATGTTCAACGCCAAGACCAGCCAGCTTGCGCAGGAGATGTTCGGCATCACGGATTATCTGGACCCGCGCTATCAGGAGGCCGCGGAGAAGGCCAAGGGCATCGTTATGTATCCCGGCAGCAGCGAGCACCAGCTTGGCCTTGCCATCGATATCTGGGACAGGCAGTACAACCGGACCCCGCTCTATGAGAACATGGACCAGGAGTTTTTCGAGTGGCTTGACGCCCACTGCGCCGATTACGGCTTCATCAAGCGCTATCCCACCCGCAAGCTTCTTCTGACCGGCTGGGACGAGCCCTGGCATTACCGCTATGTGGGTATAGACGCTGCGAAGTTCATCATGGAAAAGGGCATCTGCTATGAGGAGTTTTACAAGCATTATATGCCCGATTTCAAGTACTGAGACGGGCAAAAGATTCTTGACGAAGCATGTGCGGTATGTTACGATAATTGAAAATCTCTTTCGGGGAGATGAGACGAATCAACAAGAATACCTTTGATGCAGACTGCGCGGTGAGCAAAAATCTGGTCCAGCTCAGCAGAAAGGATCTGTGCGACCTGGTGGCGGAGATCTGCCGGCAGGTGAAGGCGGAATCCGGCACGCAGGGCTACCACGGCGGTCTGTATCCGGAGAATATCAGCCGGAGCCCCGATGGCGCTATCGGCATTGGTCCCGGCAGCAAAAGTGACTGGTCGGAGAAGGAACTGGATTATCTTGCGCCCGAGATTTACTGGCACAACCAGCCGGGCCCGCAGTCTGATGTATATTCCCTGGGCCTGATGCTGTATCTGGGCGCCAGCGCCGGGAAGCTCCCCTTTGAAGGCGAGAGCAACAACGCAAGGCTCATGCGGATGAGCGGCCGGGAGATCCATGCGCCGGCTGCCGCCGGGCCGCATCTCGGGCGGATTATAGAAAAATGCCTGCGCTTTAAAAGCGGCGAGCGCTACCAGACAGTGGAGGAGCTGGCCATCCAGCTGGATTACTGTGAGGACAACCGCCTGCTGACCAGCCGGCAGGAGGCAGAGGCGCTTTTCCGGAAGGACGAAAAGAAACTGACGGAACTCGAGAAAATCATGCTGGATATCGTGAAGGGGAACGGAGACGAGCCCCCGGCCGAAGAGCCTGCAGGAGAGAGCTCCGGGGTCCCGCAGACCCGGGCGCCCGCCGGCCAGACCGAGGACGAGATTTTTATGGAGGCCGGCCTGAAGCGGCCAAACCCGCCGAAGCCGGCGAAGAACGAATCGGCACTGGAAGAGTATTTCGGAATCGATGAACCAGACCCAGTGGACCTGGACGATTTGCTCGCAGAGGAGGAGATACGCTTGTACGAACCTGGAAAGAAGCAGGATATTCCTATTCTCACGGAGGAGAGCGAACCCGAGCTCGCGCCGGTGACGCTGAAGAACAAGAGCGGCGCAAGGCCCGTGAGGCGCGCCCAGCGCATTACCCACGAGGAAGCCGAGCAGGAGGAACCCGCCCAGCGCAGAAGACCGCTGCTGGTTGTTTTATTGCTGCTGGCCGTTCTTATTATTGCGGCTATCGTCGCTAGAATTCTGATCTATGCCTTCTCTGACAGGGGGAACGACCAGCCGCCGGTGGACGTCAGCATGCTGACCCCGCCGCCTGTGCAAAGCGTCGACCCGGCTGTGCAGCAGCCTGAGGCGACCTTCGATGTCTCGTCCATCCTCTCGGAAGAGCAGATCCAGCACCAGCAGGAGATGGAAGCGCAGGCCCAGGCCGAGGCCCAGCTTGCCCTCGAGCAGGCGCCCGTGGAGGAAGGTCCCCACACCTACGAGGCCATCCGGGCGGATGTGGGCTGGCTGCAGGCGCGGGATGATGCCGCCGCCCGGGGAGGATACCTGGTCTGCATCAACGACGAGAACGAGCTGCAGACAGTGCTCGATCTGGCCGCAGAGGCCGGCTTTGACCGGATCTGGATCGGCGCCCACCGCGAAAATGGCGTGATCGTCTGGGAGAGCGGCGAGGAGATCGATTTCTATCGCTGGGACGAGGGCGAGCCTTCCTACCACGACAGCGGAGATGGCGCAGCGGAGGATTATATCATGCTCTGGCAGCGCAACGGCCAGTGGGTCTATAATGACAGCCGGGAAAACCCCCTAACGGATTTCTACGGCATGTACGGCGGCCGAACAGGCTACGTTGTGGAAAAGGTCGGATAAAGCAAAAGGTCGAGGGCGCCGGGTTCGGCGCCCTCTTTGACGGAAAGAAGGAAGCGGAGTATGGAACAGTATATCGTGACGGGGATGAGCTGCGCGGCCTGCCAGGCGCGCGTGGAGAAGGCGGTCTCTGCCGTCCCGGGCGTGAGCGCCTGCAGCGTGAGCCTGCTGACCAATTCCATGGGCGTGGAGGGCACGGCCACAGAGAGCGAGATTGTTCGCGCGGTTGAGCAGGCGGGCTACGGCGCCCAGAAGAAGGGGGCACAGAGAGAGACCTCAGGCGCGGGCCCCGGGGGCTTTGCCGCCGAGGAGGAAGCCCTGAAGGACAGGGAGACCCCGAAGATGAAGAGAAGGCTTCTCCTCTCGCTGGTGTTTCTGGCGGCGCTCATGTATGTGACCATGGGGCACAACATGTGGGGCGCGCCCCTGCCGGCATTTTTTGACCACAATCATCTGGCTCTCACGCTCACCCAGATGCTTCTGGCCCTGATCGTCATGGCCATCAACGGGAAGTTTTTCACCAGCGGGTTCCGTTCGCTCCTGCACGGTGCGCCGAATATGGACACCCTCGTGGCCCTGGGCTCGTCCGTGGGCTTTGCCTGGAGCCTGTTTGTGTTTTATGAGATGTGCGGCATGATCACCGGAGGCGCGGACAACATGCAGCTGATGGAGCTCTATCACAATCAGCTCTATTTTGAGTCCGCGGCCATGATCCCGGCCCTGATCACCGTCGGGAAGCTCCTGGAGGCCATGTCCAAGGGGCGGACGACAGACGCCCTGAAGAGCCTCCTGCGCCTTGCCCCGAAGACAGCCGTGCTGCTGCGGGACGGGGAGGAAGTGACCGTGGATATTGCCGATGTGCAGGCGGGGGATATCTTCCTCGTGCGCGCCGGCGAGAGTATCCCCGTGGACGGTGTTGTACTGGAGGGCACAGCGGCCGTGAACGAATCGGCCCTCACGGGCGAGAGCATCCCCGTGGACAAGGAGCCGGGCGACACCGTGAGCGCGGCGACCATCAACCAGTCCGGTTTTGTGCGCTGTCGGGCCACCCGGGTCGGCGAGGACACCACCCTCAGCCAGATTGTGAAAATGGTTTCGGACGCGGCAGCCACCAAGGCTCCCATCGCCCGAATCGCGGATAAGGTTTCGGGCGTTTTTGTGCCGGCCGTGATCGGTATTGCTTTTGCCGTTACAGTGGGCTGGCTTCTGACCGGGGAGACGGTCAGCTTCGCGCTAGCACGGGGGATCTCGGTTCTGGTGATTTCCTGCCCCTGCGCCCTGGGGCTGGCAACACCGGTTGCCATCATGGTGGGCAACGGCCTGGGCGCCAAAAACGGCATTCTCTTCAAGACCAGCGAGGCGCTGGAGAACGCGGGCAGAATCCAGATCGTGGCCCTGGACAAAACCGGTACCATCACCACAGGCGAGCCGGAGGTGACCGACCTGCTGCCCTTTGAAGGGCACACGGAAGAGGAGCTGCTGGGCTTTGCGGCGGCTCTGGAGAAAAAGAGCGAGCACCCCCTTGCCCGGGCGATTATGCGCGAGGCGGAGAAGCAGAATATCGTGGCGGACGAGGTGGCGGACTACCGGACTCTGCCGGGAAACGGCGTGCGGGCTTCCTTCGACGGGAGGACCCTGCACGGCGGCAGCCTGCGGTATATTCAAAGCGTCTGCAGCGTTCCGGAGAGCTTGACACAGGAGGCCGACCGGCTGGCCGACCAGGGGAAAACGCCCCTCTTCTTCTGCGAGGAGGACCGGCCGCTGGGGATTATCGCCGTGGCCGATGCCATGAAGGAGGATTCGCCCGGGGCTATCAGCATGCTTCGGAACATGGGCATCGAGGTCGTGATGCTGACCGGCGACAACAGCCGCACAGCCGAAGCCGTGGGAGCCCGGGCCGGGGTTGACAGGGTCATCGCAGGCGTTCTGCCGGCCGGCAAGGAGGAAGTGATCCGCACGCTGCAGAAGCGCGGGAAGACGGCCATGGTGGGCGACGGGATCAACGATGCACCTGCCCTTACGCGGGCCGATGTGGGCATCGCCATCGGGGCCGGAACGGATGTGGCCATAGACAGCGCTGATGTGGTTTTGATGAACAGCAGGCTTACGGATGTGGCAGCGGCCATCCGTCTGAGCCGGGGGACGCTTCGGAACATCCATGAGAACCTCTTCTGGGCATTTTTCTATAACGTGATCTGCATCCCGCTGGCTGCGGGGCTGATCACCAGCTGGAAGATGAATCCGATGATCGGGGCCGCGGCCATGAGCCTCTCGAGCTTCACGGTGTGCATGAACGCGCTGCGCCTGAATCTTTTCAAAATCCATGACCCCTCCCACGACCGGCCGCTTCGGCACAGGGCCCTGCCCGCCGGGGAGGAGAATGCCCCGGAGGAAGACAACCCCGCGGAGAGCCTGCAGAGCGGCGGGACGGACACGGATGGCGGCTTTGAGACGATTGAAATGAAGGTGGGCGGCATGATGTGCGGCCACTGCGAGGCGGCGGTCAAAAAGGCCCTGGAGGCCCTGCCGTTTATCGAGACAGCGGAAGCAGACCACGAGACCGGCATCGTCCGGGTTCAGGCCTCCGGCGAGATTGATGAAGAGGCAGTCCGCAGTGCCATCGCGGAAGAGGACTATGAATACGAAGGTCTCCTGCACAGCGCCTGAGAAGCGCTGAGACAGGAGACCGTCAGAAGCGTATGGGGTTTTGAACAGGCGCGGCCCGGCTTTACCGGAGGGCGCCCAGCAGGCTCAGCAGCTGGTTGCCGTTGAAGGAATTATCCTGCGAGGCATTGACCGTGCTGCCGCCGAAGAGGCTGCCCAGAAGGCCACCCATGGGCGAGGACGAGCCGCCGCCCAGCAGACCCGAAAGAAGGCCCGAGCCGGAGCCGGAAGAGGCCTGCCCCTGGCCGCCGAGGAGGATCATGAGCTCGCCGAGGTCAAGGCCATCGCTCAGGTCAACCTTTCCGGAAGCAGAGGGGGACGCGCCTGCGGCAGCCGAGAGCCCGCTGAGAACCGAGGGGGCCAGACCCGAGAGCGCTCTGTTCACTTCGCCTTCGCTGATGCCGGACTGGGCGGAAAGCTGATTCATGACATTGTCAGACTGGCTGCCGAAGATGTGGTGAAGGATTTTGCCGCCGTCATCGATATCGGCTTCTTCAATCTGCTCAGGGAGCGACTTTTTGCTGGTGTGCTGACCCAGGGCACTCAGAAGCGACTGCGCGCCGGACTGGGACTGGGCATTGCCCGTCATGAACTTGATCAGCAGGGGAATGGCAAGGGGAATGAGCTTTTTGAGAACAGCGGTGCTGACACCGGTCTTTTTCGCCAGCGCATGGACGCTGGAATCCGTCAGCAGGGATTTGAGCAATACGGTGAGAAGATTCATGGAAAGCCTCCTGTGTGTTTGATTTCCGGTTTCTGATGCGTCTGAAGGTGCATGCAGAGTAAACCTGATCGCATTATATAGCAAAGCGGCGGCAATTTCCAGCTTTTTCTGAGAAGAACTCCATCTGCCGAAATGGTTTGCGGCAGGTTAAAGATTCACCTTGCACTTTGGTGACGAAAAGCATATAATACAAGAATGAAATTTTTTAGTGAAAGAGGCAGGCAAGAATGGCTAAGAAGCATTTTAAGGCAGAATCCAAGCGTTTGCTGGATCTGATGATCAACTCCATTTACACCAATAAGGAGATCTTCCTGCGCGAGCTTATCTCCAACGCGTCCGACGCGATTGACAAGCTCTGCTACCTTTCGCTTACCAGCGATACGGGGCTCAGCCGCGGGGATTTCCGCATTGATCTGATAGTGGACAAGCAGGCCCGCACCATCACCGTGCGTGACAACGGCATCGGCATGACCCGCGCGGAGGCCGAAGAGAACCTCGGCGTGATTGCCAAGTCCGGCAGCTTCCAGTTCAAGGGCGAGATGGACAAGGCACAGGCCGGGGCCGAGGGCGAGGATCTTTCGATCATCGGCCAGTTCGGCGTGGGCTTCTATTCCGCCTTCATGGTGGCGGATGAGGTCACGGTTCTGACACGGCACTATGGCGAAGAGACGGGTACCCGCTGGAATAGCCGCGGCGCGGACGGGTATACGGTGGACGACTATGAGAAGGAAACCGTCGGCACGGATGTGATCCTCCATCTGAAGGACGATACCGAGGAAGAGATCTATGGCTCCTACCTGGAGGTCTGGAAGCTGAAGGCCCTGGTCAAGAAGTATTCCGACTATGTCCGCTGGCCGATCTGCATGGACATCGAGCATCAGGAGCGCTATGAGACCGGCGAGAAGCACGACGACGGCACGCCGAAGTTTGAATACCGCACGGTCACCGAGAACGAGACCATCAACAGCATGATCCCCATCTGGCAGAGAAGCCGGAGCGAGGTGACGGACGATGACTGCATCGCCTGGTATCATGAGAAGTACCGTGACACCAAGGATCCCTGTGCCCTTGTGCGCGTGAACGCGGAAGGCGCCGTCTCCTACAAGGCCATGCTGTTTATCCCCGGAGAGCAGAACGACGCCTCCTATACCTCCGAAAACCGCAGCAACGTGACGCTCTATACCAACGGTGTCATGATCATGGAAAAATGCGACAAGCTCCTGCACGAGTATTTCTCCTTCGTGCGCGGCGTGGTGGATTCGCCGGACGTTTCGCTCAACATCTCGCGTGAGATGCTGCAGCATGACCGTCAGCTGCGGGTCATCGGGCAGAATCTGGAAAAGAAGGTCAAAGGCGAGCTGGAGAAGCTGATGCGCGAGGACCGCCCGAAGTACGAGGAGTTCTTCAAGAACTTCGGCGTGGACATCAAGTGCGGTGTCTGCGATGAATACGGCCGGTACAAGGATTTCCTCAAGGATCTGCTGCTGTTCCACACCGATGATGACAGGCAGGTCACCCTGAAGGAATACAGGGACGCCATGCCCGAGAGCCAGCAGGCCGTGTACTATGCCAGTGCCGATACGCTGCGGCATGCAAAGGATCTTCCCCAGTGCGAGGCCGTGCGCGGCAGAGGCTTCGGGATTCTGTATCTGACAAGCCCCCTGGACGAGATGGTCTTCGAGTCGCTGCGCGATCTGGACGGCAAGCCCTTCCGCAATGTGGCCACGGACGATCTCGGCTTCGAGACCGACGAGGAGAAGCAGGCAGCGGAAGCCAGAGACATCGAAAACCGCGAGCTTCTTGATTTCGTCAAGGAAACCCTGGGCGAGCGCGTGGCGAAGGTGAAGCTCTCCGACCGCCTGGCCTCCAGACCCTGCGCCCTGACAACCGAGGGCCCCGTGAGCCTCGAGATGGAGCGTTATTTCCAGCACAGCCCCAGTGAAGAGATGCGTCAGGTGCGCGCCACGAGGGTTCTGGAAATTAACCCCGCCCACAACGCCTTCACAAAGCTGCGTGAGGCCTATGACGGCGACCGCGACCATGCCGCGGCCCTTGCCAAGATCCTCTGCGTGCTGGCAGAGATGAACGCCGGCGTGGACGTGGAGGACACGGCAGGCTTTACAGAGCTTGTTTCGGCACTGTTTTAAGGATTGAGCCACGATGGATAAACCGCGTCTCGGAGTCTATCTCCACATTCCGTTTTGCGCCTCCAAATGCGGCTACTGCGATTTCTATTCCCTTGCCGGGTGCGAAAAGCAGATGCCGCTGTACCAGCGCGCGCTTCTGGAGCATCTTGCGGAATCGGCTGCGGGGATTCGCCGGTACGAGGTGGACAGCATCTATTTCGGCGGAGGCACCCCCAGCTATTACGGTGCCGAGAGAATCCTGGAGCTTTTCGACATGCTGAAGCTCAACGGCAATGTGCGCATGGATACGGAAGTGACGGTGGAGTGCAACCCCGACAGCATGGAATTCAAAGACCTGCTGCAGCTGCGCGAGGAAGGCGTCAACCGGCTGTCCATCGGCGTGCAGGCCACGGATGACGACCTGCTGCGGGTCATCGGCCGGCGCCATAACTGGCCCCAGGCCCAGGCGGCCTATCTGCGGGCCCGGAAAGCGGGCTTTGACAACATCTCCATTGACCTGATGTATGGCCTGCCGAGCCAGACCCGGCGCGACTGGGCAGAGACCCTTGCGAAGATTGTCGAGCTTCATCCGGAGCACATCTCGTGCTACGCCCTGAAGCTGGAAGAGGGGACGCCCATGTACCGCGAGTATCTGGGTTCGCCCCTGATCCCGGATGAGGACGAGCAGGCGGACATGTATTCCTATGCAGCGCAGATGCTGGAACGCTACGGCTATGCGCAGTATGAGATCTCGAACTTCGCAGCGCCCGGGTTCGAGTCCCGGCACAATATGAAGTACTGGCGTCTGGACGACTATATGGGCTTCGGCCCGGGAGCGCATTCCAGCGTCGGCCGCCTGCGCTACAGCTTCGTGAAGGACATGAAGCAGTATATCTACGGCATCACGCGCAAGGTCAGCGTGATCGACGAATACGAGGAGCTGGACACTCTCGAGCGCTCGGTGGAGTATCTGATGCTCGGCATGCGCACAAACCGGGGTGTCGAGGAACAGGAATACCGGGCCCGCTGCCGCAGCGACTGGAAGCCGATCGTCCGGGTGCTGCGCGCATTCCGGGAGAAAGGCTGGGCGGTGGAAGAGGCCGACGGCCGCTGGCATTTTACGGTCTCCGGCTTTCTGCTGTCCAACCAGCTGATCGGCATTCTGCTGGAAGCGCAGGCCGGCGACAGGCTGGACAACACACCGTGGATGTACCGGCCGGACCGGCCCGAAGCGCAGCTGAATCTTCCGAAAGGGGAAGAGGAGGTCTTCCGCGAGATGGCGGAATCGCCGCTCTCGAGGATCCTTTGAATATGATTTTGTTTTTGAAGGCAGGGTGGAGCCCTGCAGCCGTTACAGGGGTAGACAGAAGCCATGAGAAATGAACGAACCCAATCCCGATTTGGCCGAAGGCTGCTTCTGTGGCTGTGGGTGCTGGTCATCCTGGCTGCCCTTGCGACGGCAGGGGTCCTCTGGGCAGGCTGGCGCGTGACCAACGGAGAGCAGAACTACCCGGGCACTTCTCTGGACGGGATTGCGCTGGACGGCCTCACGCAGGAGGAAACCGCACACGTCCTGAAGGAACACGGGTGGGATGCCCGCAACGATACGCCTTTGGACGTGATCCTGCCGCTGAATATCAGCTTCCGCCTGGACCGGGTGAAGGCCGGGGCGGCCGTAACCTGCGAAGAGGCGGCGGCCTTTCTCCATGAAGCGGGCAGGCAGGGCAACTGGGCAGAGAATCTGCAGAGCTGGATCCATGCTTTTCTCGATCCCGAGGCGCAGCGCTTTGAGCGGGGCGATCTCTCCGGGAAGGATATGAAGACCGAGTATATTCTGGCGAATATCCGCACGGCGACAGACAGCTTCCGCTCCCGCACGTCCGACAGCAACCTGCATCTGGACCGGGAGAGAAACACCCTCAGCCTCGTCAAGGGCGGCGGCAGCGTGTCGATTGATGCCGAGAGGCTCTATGGGGCTGTTGCAGAGGCCCTGCTCTCGGATGAGACCCAGCTGCAGTGGACGGAGATCGCAGGTGCCCTGGCGATGCCGGATTTCGCATCGATCCATGATGAGATCAGCTGCGAGATGCAGGACGCGCGCTTTACCGAGATTTTTGAAATCATCCCCGAGACAACGGGTATTACCTTTGACGTTGAAACCGCGAAGACCCTCTGGGAGTCTGCCGGGGTCGGGGATACGGTCGCGATCCCGCTTGTGGTGACCGAGCCTTCCGTCCGCGCGGAGGATCTGGCCGCCACGCTCTACCGGGACAGGCTTTGCTTCATGACGACCCACTTCGGCGGGAGCACCGCGGCCCGCATCAACAACATCGATCTCGCGGCAAAGAAGCTGGACGGGGTGATCGTGATGCCGGGCCAGACCTTCTCGTATAACGAGACAGTGGGCCAGCGCACCGAGGAGGCAGGCTTCCTGATGGCCGGGGCCTATGCCGACGGCGAGGTGATCGAGGAGATCGGCGGGGGAATCTGCCAGGTTTCCTCCACGCTTTACTGCGCCGCCATGTATGCCCAGATGACCACCGTGCAACGCAGCAGCCACTATTTCCAGGTCTCGTATCTCTCCATGGGATACGACGCGACGGTCAGCTGGACCTGGCCGGACTACCGCTTCCGCAATGACCGCGCCTATCCTGTGAAGATCCTCACCTATGTGGACGACAACAGCGTGACGATCGAGTTCTGGGGGACGGATGTCGACGGAAGCCGCGTCAGCCCCTACAGCAAAACGGTGGAGCTCTATGACGAGGAATATCCCAACGTCCTGGTGGGATACCGGGTCACAACCTACCGCAACATTCTCGATGCCAGCGGGAATATTATCAACACCATTGAAGAGCCGGCGGGTGATTACCATCTCCATGATCAGGATATCAACTGGCCCCCGGAGAAGCTGCTGCGGGATGCCGCCCAGGCAACCCTGACGCTGGCGCCCTCCTGAACCCGGCACCCTTCTGAACCCTGTAAGACCCAGCGCCCGCTCTCCGCAGGGAACGGGCGAGAGCAAATATGAAAGGAAGAAAACGCCCATGCCGAACAAACCGACTTTTTACATTACCACGCCTATCTATTATCCTTCGGACAAGCTGCATATCGGCCATACCTACTGCACGGTTGCAACGGATGCAATCGCCCGCTACAAGCGCCTGATCGGCTGTGATGTCATGTTCCTCACGGGAACCGACGAGCACGGCCAGAAGATTGAGCAGAAGGCCGAGGAGGCCGGGGTCACCCCGCAGGAGTTCGTCGACCGGATTGTCACCGGCAAGGGCGGAATCCTGGACCTGTGGAAGCTGATGAACATCTCCAACGACCGTTTTATCCGCACCACGGACGATTACCACGTGCAGGCGATCCAGCGCATCTTCAAGAAGATGTACGACAAGGGCGATATCTATAAGGGTGCCTACAAGGGCAAATACTGCACGCCCTGCGAGAGTTTCTGGACAGAGAGCCAGCTTGTGGACGGAAAGTGCCCCGACTGCGGCCGCCCCGTGCACGATGCCGAGGAGGAGGCTTATTTCTTCCGTCTCTCCAAGTATGCCAAGCCCGTGCAGGAGCTTCTCGAGAGCGGTGAGTTCCTCAAGCCCGCCTCCC
>CADBNC010000237.1 GCA_902795885.1 Oscillospiraceae bacterium | reverse complement strand
TTGCGGCCCATGCCGATTGTCTTGTGCGTGTTGAGCAGGAAGGTACCGTAGGAAGTGGAATCGGCCACCGAGGTATGCCCGCCATAGTACATCAGAGGGATATTCTCGCTGTAAGAACCCCAGCTGCCGGTCAGGAAGGCCTGGTTGCCGTATTTTTCCTTAATGGTTTTATACTGATCGGCAACATAGCGGATGGCCTCGTCCCAGCTGATACGCTCCCACTCGTCCCGGCCGCGGAGGTCCCCGTTGGGCTCATCCGGAGACCAGTGCTTTCTCTTCATCGGGTACTTCAGCCTGTCTGCGCCGAAGCACTGCTGCTGCTGTGCCTTCCCGCGGACGCAGCCACGCTGCTGCGGATAATCCGGGGAATCGGGATGTGTGTCGTCCGTTTTCTGACGGACGACGGTTCCGTCCTTGATCAGGACCCTGTTCATGCAGCGTCCGCCGCAGTTATGCCAGCATGCCGCTGCGATCCATTTGCCGCCCTCATCCTGATCCACAATGGGGGCGTGCTCCTTTGGCGCGACCGTCTCCTCCGCCGCGGCAAGTCTTCCCTCCCGGCTGACTGCACCAAGCCCCGCCACGGCGGCTGTTGCGGCCATACTGCCCTTCAGGAAGTCTCTGCGGCTGAAGCGGCGATCAAGAATGTCTTCCAATGCCATCGACTTCTCCTCCTTGATAAATGTATTATGGGATAAAAACGCTGAGTAAATAAGAACGAAGAAACCCGAAAACACCACGGCTCTGCAGACGTGATGAGCTTTCGGTTCCTTCGCAATCCAGGCAAGCGGCACGGTTGCCCCCGCCGCTCATCGGCCATACCCGCCCGGAGGGTGAAATATGGCTCGGAACACTGTTCTCTTCTGATCCTATCATAACAAATCTTCATTTTTTCGAAAAGAAGCAAGAACAGCTCTTGCTGCAACAAAACTGTTGTGGTAGAATGAGTAACAGAATCGGTTTGTTTCCTTTGCGGGGGAATGAACTGATTAGGGAGAAAGGAAAGTACGGTCTAAAGGGGAGGAGGCAGCCGGAAGAGCAGGCTGACCGGCGCAGGTTATGAACCGCAAACAACTGGAATACTTCATGGAAACCTACCGCTGTCGCAACATTCAGACTGCGGCAAACCATCTCTATATCAGCCACCAGGGATTGAGCAGGGTAATCCGAAGCCTGGAGGAGGAACTCGGCGCAACGCTTTTTACCCGCTCCAACCGGGGGCTGGAGCCTACGGACTATGCGACCGCGCTGCTTCCGCATGTACAGACTCTGCTGGATACCTATTCCCGTATTGACGGTCTTTATATGCAGGAGAGACGGCAGAAGACCCATGTTACGGTCTACAGTCTGGACCACCTGATGAATTGGCTTGGGGCTGAGTTCCTGCTTGGCTTTCATGAAGCCTGGCCGGATGTTACGCTCAGCGTTGTGGACACAACGGATGACCGCGCTCTGGATGTCCTTCACAGCGGGAGGGCTGATTTTGCCATTGTCAACGGGCCTGTCGACAGCGCACAGTTTTCATCCGAGGCTCTCTTCTTTTCACGTTACTCTTTTCGTATTCATCGGGATAACCCCCTCGCCGAAAAGCCCCGACTGACAGCCAAAGACCTGGACGGGCAGGTTGTCGTTGGAAAGGGCAGGGAGTATAACTGCTTCCGCCGCTATACGGATCAGCTCATTCTGACGCATGGGATTCAGCTGGACATCCCGATCGAGATCTCGGATGAGGAGCTGCTGATGGAACTAGTAGAGCACAACGCCGCCATTGCAGGAACCTATGAATTCTCCGCAATGAAGCATTGCGGACCCAATTCCGTTATCCGCTATCTGGATGAACCGGATAATGGTCAGATGATCTATCTTGTCGAGAGAAACCATACGACTCCGACACGCGGGGGCAGCTGCTTTAAGTCCTTCCTGCTGGATTGGGTTCGCAGGGATGTGCCTGGCAGCGAGGAAAGGGGACAGGAATGAAGCATATACTGATCTGCGGCGAGAGAAATACAGGGAAAACTGCCCTCTTTGAGCGCCTGCTGAAGCTCTGCCGGGTGCCGGTGTATGGCTTCACAACCACCGTGACAAGAACCCGCGGGGACGGATATCATGAGATTTACATGTTCCCGGCCGGGAGCACAGACCGGACCGAGCGGGAGGAAAACCACGTCGGCATCTGCAACACGAGGGAGCGCACGGTCAACCTCCCGGTGTTCAGCGTCTACGGGCTCGGCCTTCTCAGCCGGGTGAAGCCGGACGGCATCATTGCCATGGACGAGCTCGGCTTCATGGAGGCGCGGGCGCCGGATTTCTGCGCGCGGGTTCTGGAGCTGCTGGACGGGGATATTCCGGTTCTGGCCACGGTGAAGGGCGGCCGGCCGGATGTGGAATTTCTGAACACCCTGTATCATCATCCAAAGGCGCAGCGGTACGACGTGAGCCCGGAAAACGTTGACAGTCTTTATGAAATACTTGCTCCCCTTGTGGAGCGCTGGAATAAGAGGATAGAAAATGCTGAAACAGATTCCGTTTGAACAGGCGCAGGAGATCCTTGCTGCCCAGCCGGCGAAACCAAAGAAGGAAGCAGTCCGGCTTGAAGATGCCCTGGGGCGTATTCTGGCCGAGGACATGACGGCGCTTTTCCCTATGCCACCCTTTGACAAAAGCCCGTTTGACGGCTTCGCTTTCCGGGCATCTGAGGTGCCGGGAACTTTGCGGATCCACGGCGAATCTGCCGCCGGAAGCCGGAGTCTGGAACCTCTCCTGCCGGGCACAGCCATGCGCATCTTCACGGGAGCTCCGGTTCCCGAGGAGGCAGACGCAATCCTGAAAATCGAGGATACGGAAGTCCTTGGGGACCATGTCAGGATAGCAGGCGCCATTGCGTCGGGAACCAACGTTATCCGCAGGGGAGAGGATTACCCCGCGGGGACAATGCTCGCCTGTGCCGGTATGCGCCTCGTACCGGCAAGTATCGGCGTTCTGGCTTCCCAGGGCTTCGGGCAGATCCCCGTGTTCCGGAAGCCGAAGGTGCTGCTCATCTCAACAGGGACCGAGCTTGCCGAGCCCGGGGAGGAGCGCGCCCGCTATGGCATCTATAACAGCAGCTCCTACTCTCTGAGCGGTTATCTGCGGATGATGGGGTTCGAGGTCTGCCGCGGGGGGAACGTACCGGACGACCGGGCGAGGATCTCCGCCATGATTGCTGAGGGCCTCGCGGGAGAGGCGGATCTCGTCCTGACGACCGGCGGAGCCTCGGTAGGAGACTATGACTTTGCTGTGCGGGCGGCGGAGGACCTGGGGATGGAAATCCTCTTCTGGAAGGTCAACGCAAAACCTGGCGGAGCTCTGATGGCGGCCAGTAGCGGGGAAAAGCTTCTGATCGCGCTCTCCGGCAACCCGGCCGCTGCGATCATGAGTCTCCTTGTGGTGCTGCAGCCGTACCTGCGTAAGCTCAGCGGGGCAAGGCTCGGAAATACAGAACTGACGCTCCCGCTTCTGCACGACATGCCGAAGTTCAGCACAGCGGTGCGCATGCTCCGGGGCCATCCGGTTATTCGCGGCAATGTGACCTTCTTCGCGGAAAACCCGGGGCGTGGGAATGGCCACATCGCCTCCTTTGAGGACTGCAGCCTGATCGGCATTGTGCCGGGCGGCAGCGGCATGCTGCGTGCAGGAGAGACAATCCGTGTCCTGCAGCTGCCCATTGATCTTTGCTGAGGGGGGAGACTATGGCAATTCAACTGAACCGGGAAACCATCGGCAAGGTGAAAAACCCGGTCTTTCGCGCCAGCGCAGAGCAGTATCTGGATGTTTATGACGACTTTGTGCGGCAGGTGGAGCAGTTTGGCCTGCCCTTCGGACCCGACCGCGAAGAAGAGATTGCAGCAGAACGAAGAGCGCTTGTTCCGGGCTCGGTTTCTGTCCGCAATGAAGGGGCAAGCCTGGTGCGCGGTCCGCTTTGCGGGGCTTGCGAAGCCTGCCGAACCGGTATAGAAAGCTACACCGGCATTCTCTCTCTCATGTGCCACCGCAGCTGTTTTTTCTGCTTTAACCCGAATCAGGAGAATTATGATACCTGGTCCCATCGGGAAAAGGCGTGGCTGAAAGAACTGGAGCAGGTTCACGCCCGGCAGCCCGGTCTGCGATACATAGCCCTGACAGGAGGAGAACCGCTTCTGCACAGGGAAGATATGCTGGATTATTTCCGCACCGCCCGCAGACTCTGGCCCGATGCCTCCATGCGGCTCTATACATCCGGCGATCTGCTGGATGAAGAGACCGCCGCGTCGCTGGCGGAAGCCGGGGTGGAAGAGATCCGCTTCAGTCTGAAGCTGGAGGATTCGCCGGAGGACAGGGAACGTGTCTACCGGGCGATGGAGCTTGCGAAAAGACATCTCCCCCGTGTAATGGTGGAGATGCCTGTCCTTCCGGATGCCGGGCAGGAGATGATGGATATCCTCGACCGTCTCGACGCAATGGGCATTTTTGGCATCAATCTGCTGGAGCTCTGTTTCCCGTATCACAATGCGGAGGCCTTCCGGGCCCGCAGATATTGTCTGCGCTATCCGCCTTACCGGACTCTGTATAACTTCTGGTACGCGGGCGGCCTTCCCATTGACGGAAGCGAGCTTCTCGCTCTGAAGCTTCTGCGTTATGCGGAGGAGAAGGCCCTGCGGATGACGGTGCACTACTGCTCGCTGGAGAACAAGCATTTTGGCCAGGTCTATATG
This sequence comes from Oscillospiraceae bacterium, assembly GCA_902795885.1. GTDB lineage: Bacteria > Bacillota > Clostridia > Oscillospirales > Oscillospiraceae > Limivicinus. The sequence continues at coordinate 28 of CADBNC010000237.1, read as the reverse complement.
CAGAACCTCGGTGCGCAGGAGCCGACCT
>CADBNC010000236.1 GCA_902795885.1 Oscillospiraceae bacterium | reverse complement strand
TTTTGTCCAGCAGACCAAAAATCAAACGTATTAATTTACGGGCTGTCAACGCGAGTGCACGTTTGTGCTGATGTTTGGGAACTTCAGCGTATTTCTTCTGGTAGAAAGCAGCGTATTCCGGACAGTATTGTGCCACACTGCCGGCCGCCTGGATTAGATAGTACCGGAGATAACGGTTTCCGGCTTTGTTCATAGGCCTGTCTTCAGCTTCGAATTCACCGGAGTCGTTATCCTTCCAGACAATGCCGCTGTATCTGGCAAGAGAATCATTGTTTGGAAAACAACACACAGATCCCATCTCGGCAAGAATGCCGGATGCATAAACCGGCCCTATGCCGGGAATAGAACGAAGGATCTGATACTCTACCGGATTCAGACCGGCAATGAGTTCAGCAATGGCTTTATCAAGAGCCTTCAGTTGCTTCTCATATGCTCTGATACAGTTGAATGAACAGCTGATCGAAGTAGTGATCGGCTCATAAAGACTCTTATCAAGACGGTAGGAATCATGGGCAGCTTTTTGAAGCAGTTTGGCAATCTCCTCGGGTTCGGCGAAGCGCCCACGACCATGGTCAGAGATAAATGAGACCAGGTTCTCAAGAGGAGCATTTACAATCTCCTCTGTGGTTTTAAACTCCGTAAGGATCGCTTCGGCAGTCGCACCAAACTTGTTGGATAACAGGGTGTCTGCCCCATCCAGAAGAGCGAACTGACTGAATTTCAGGAAAATGTTATTCAGAGCGTAGTTCTTTTCTCTGGCAATACATTCAGAGATGTGTTTTCTCTGGCGGGTCAGGCGTTGGAGAGCCAGATACTGAGCGCCGCGCCATGGTTCGATGGAGATCCGTCCAATCCGTATGAAGTCGGCAACGACGAAGGAGTCGATCCCGTCGTTTTTACCAATGCCGGCAAATGACTTTTTGTAGTTGGCGACTTCCTTGGGATTTAGACAAAAGACCTCAGCACGGTAGGGCTTGAGGGCATCACTGGTAGATAGATAATTCGCCACGTGGACGCCATAGAAACTGGTGGACTCCATGCCAATCAGGACAAAATGGAATTCGGGATGTTCTGCTAAAACGGCAAGGATCATAGCTTCAAGCTGTTCAACGCCGCTGGCAGCATTAGGAACTGACTGCATGTCGATCAGTTTTTCGGAATCGAAGTTCATGGCGGTGATGAAGTTCTTTCGCGAGCCGATATCAAGCCCGACACAAAGCGTTGAAAGATGATCGATTTTTTTACGTTTCTTCACGGACTCACCTCCTTTCTTTTGGGAATGGAGAACTTGCCAGGGCTGATCCCGGACCACCATGCAATGCAACCTCGCGTAATAAGCATTCATGCGACGAAAATACCCTGCTGGCGGCTGACGGCACAGATGCAACATTTGTGTAAGCATCAGGAACATGGTGCCCAGGGTGCAAGCTTTTTATGCAATGGGGAAAAAGAAGATGCGGTGCATCTTCCTGTTTCGACTTGCAAGGAGACAATAGCAGTACCCTTGAGAAAGTTTCTCTGGGACTCATTATAGCGTCCGGAGAGCCGAGGCAACATAAGAAACTATTAACCGTATAGATGGACAGATCCTAAACGGAGAGAACCTCCAGACAGGCACTAACGATCTGTCTCTCTATACCACAGAAAAAGAAAAGCCCAGACCCTGTGTAATCTAGGGTCTAGGCTTATCATACGAGGAGACTTAATATGCTGGAATTTCGTTACGACACGCAGCTTCTGATTGAGGGAACGGATCTCGACGAGGACGAGATCAGCGATTATTTTACCGAACATTTCCGGGGAGACTGCCTGCTGGCGGTCGGCGACGAGGAACTGATCAAGATTCATTTCCACACCAACGAACCCTGGAAAGTGCTGGAATACTGCCGCAGTCTGGGAGAAATTTATGACATCGTCATCGAGGACATGGATCGCCAGGCCAGAGGGCTGAAGGGCTGAGACAACGCTTCCCTCCCCAGGCGGACAGACAGCGTTTTCCCGGGCGGGTGGCGTTTGACTTTTGCGCTGTCCTGTTTTACTATGAAAGAAGCGCAGGAAGGCGCAGAAACCGGAAACTGGATTTTGGAGGGTTTACACATGAAGGAAAACTATTTGCAGGAAATGTTTACGCTGGAGGGCAAGGTTGCCCTGGTGACCGGCGCTGGCCGCGGCATCGGCCAGGTTGTGGCGAGAGATCTTGCCAGGGCCGGCGCGGACATCGCCATCTTCTCCCGCTCGGGCGCGGATGAAACCGTGAAGCTCATCGAGTCCGAGGGCGGAAAAGCGGTGAGCATCATCGCGGACTGCACGAAGGAAGACGCCGTGCGGGAAGGCATGAAGAAGATTCTCGAAGTGTACGGCAAGCTGGACATCGTGGTCAACAATGCCGGCGTGTGCTACCATAAGGGCATCTTTGAGGCCTCCGTCGAAGAGTTCCGGGAGTGCCTGGACATCAACCTGACCGGCGAATATATCGTGGCCAGAGAAGCCGCCCGCGTGATGATCGACCTCGGCATTCCGGGAAGCATCATCAACATCGCGTCCATCTCCGGACGGATCGTCAACATCCCGCAGAACCAGGCGGCGTACAACGCCTCCAAGGCGGGCGTCATGCATATGACCAGAAGCCTCGCGGTCGAGCTGGTGGACCACAACATCCGCGTCAACAGCATCAGCCCGGGCTACATTGCCACCCCCATGTCCGTGGATCCCAACTTTGTGGAGCCGGAGCTGCTGGAAGCCTGGAAACCGCTTATGCCCATGCACCGCATGGCGAAGCCCGACGAGCTCTGCGGCGCCATCATCTGGCTGGCGAGCGGCGCTTCCTCCTACACCAACGGTGTGGACATTGTCATTGACGGTCTGTACACGGCCATCTGACGGAAAACGAAAATCTTTGCCATAACAGGAGCCCCTTCGCTCCGGCACGGCCGGAACGGAGGGGCTCCTTTTCTGCTTCGCAGGGAAGATGACGCTGCGGGTGCGCGCTGTTACTGCGCGTCTTTGGAGAAGCGGGCGGCAAAGAGCCGGTACTGCGCATCCCAGCGGTCGGTATCCTGCGGGGTGTACGTGGTGGTGTGGTACAGATCCTTCATCTTTTCCCGGGCCTCTTCTATGGTGGCAGCGCCGCCCAGGCCGAGCAGCTGTACTTCCAGATTGCCGATGGCCGTGGCCTCGGAGGGCCCGGCTATGACCGTGCGGCCGCAGGCGTTGGCGGCAAACTGGCAGAGCAGGGAAGCCTTCACGCCTCCGCCCACAATGTTGATGACGGGCAGCGGTTTGCCGGAGACTTCCTCAAGCTTCCCGATCACCCAGCGGAATTTCATGGCCAGACTCTCGTAGATACAGCGGAATACCGCCGCGGGGGTCTCCGGAACGGGAAGGCCGGCGGAAGCGCACAGCGCACGGATCTTCTCCGGTACATTGCCGGGCTGGAAGAAGCAGTCCGCATCCGGGTCGAAGAAACAGGTGAAGGGCTCGGCCGAGAGGGCCAGCTTCTCGATATCCCCGAAAGAGTACTCCTGGCCGCGCTGCCGGTAATACCGGCGGCTCTCCTGCAGCAGCCAGGTGCCCATCACGTTGCGAAGCAGCCGGTGATGGCCCTCGAAACCGCCCTCGTTGGCCAGGTTGGCCGCAAAGCCCTCCGGCGTGATCACGCACCCCGGCGTCTCCGTGCCGATCAGGCACCAGGTGCCGCAGCTGATCAGCGCGCAGTCCGGCAGCAGGGGGGAGGAGAGGAAGGCGGAGGCGGTGTCGTGCTCGCAGACCGCGATCACTTTAAAGCCCCGGGTGCCCATCTTTCTGTTGTACTCCGGCGAGGTGGCGCCGACCACCGTGCCGGGCTGGGTCAGGCGGCCGAACAGGGACCGCGGGATCTGATAGGAGGAGAGAATCTCGTCGCTCCAGCCGCCGGCGGAAAAGTCAAACATCTGGCTCACGGAGGAGATGGTGTACTCCGAGATCTCCTCGCCGGTGAGCAGATAGATCAGGAAATCGGGGATGAACAGCAGCCGTCTGGCCTGATCCAGCAGGAAGCGGTTCCCCTCCTCGCAGATGGCGCCAAGCTGCATGTAGGTGTTGAACAGCGCCAGCTGGTTCCCGCTGAGGGAGTAGAGCTTTTCGCCGCTCATGCGCCCGTATATGGCCTCCTTGCAGCGCACCGTGCGAGGGTCCCGGTAGCAGTGGACGGGGGATAAGAGCTGCCCGTTCTGCCCGATCAGCGCAAAGTCGTTCGAGAAGGAATCGATGGCGAAGGAATCGATCCGGTCGCCGGTCTCCTCGATGGCTTTGCGGATGCCGGTGTTCATCTCCTCGTAAATGCGGTATATATCCCAGTAGAGGGAATCGCCCATCTCGTGGGGCACGTTCTCGAACCGGTGCACCTCGCGCAGGCTGCAGCCCTCCTCCGTGACAGAGGCCAGAAACAGCTTTCCGCCGCTGGCGCCGAGGTCAAACGAGAGAATATTCATGGAATCTCCTTTCCGCAGGCAGGAAATGCGCCTGGCTTCATGATCGGACGGCCGGAACCGTTATCACGCGGATTTTATGGCGGGCCTGAATCTGCCGGATCGCCTGTCCTTCCGGGGATTGTTCATCGCACGAGTCTGTGATCAGACAGTCGACCAGATCGATATCGCCCAGGTAGAAGGGCCCGTTCGACGTCAGCTTGGAGTGATCCGCCAGAAGGAAGGTCTCGGAGGATTTCCGGATCATGGCCAGCCGGATATCCACCTCATAAAAACTGGTGTCCGTCAGCCCCCTGACCGGCGAGATGCCGCTGCAGGAGATGAAAGCCCTGTCCGGGAAAAACTGCCCGGCACTCTGCACCGCGGGCGCTCCGTACACGGAGTAGTTGGAGCTGTTGTAGAGCCCCGCCAGCGAGATGAAGGAGAGATTGGGATTTCCGAGGCCTGCGCCGTGCATCAGCAGCTGAAAGGAATTGGTGATGATCACGACATGAAGATCCGGGGCAATGTAATCCGGGATAAAAAGGGTGGTGGTGCTGTTGTCAATGAAAACCGTGTCCTTGTCCCGGATACAGGCAGCCGCCCTGCGGGCGATCGCCCTCTTTTCCGCTTCGTACCGGCCGATCCGCACATGAAAGGGATCTTCGCTGCCAAGCACCGGCCGGGCCGCCGCGGTGTTTTCCGCTGTCTCCTGCGGCAGATCATTTTTTGGCAGATATGCGCCGCCGTGGCTGCGCACGCACAGACCTTCCGATTCCATCGCCTTCAGATCTCTGCGGATGGTTTCCCTGGAAGTGTGCAGCCTGTCCGCCAGGTCATTGACGCTGACGGAGGAAAAAGCCGCAAGCAGTTCCAGAATGCGGGTTTTTCGCTCCTGTTGATACATGGGATACTCCCTTCTGTCAGATCAGCTTTCCGACAATATTGCAGAAGGCGTCATACTCAATGCGCTCCAGCATGCTGAAAGCGCCGGTGAGGGTGGGCCCGGAGACCATCACGCCGTGCTTCGGCATGATCAGCGCGATGGGCTTTTTCTCCGCGAGGGGGCGGTGCTCTTCAAAGTAACCGTACACACTGCGGCTCAGCTCCTCGGAGTAGGCTTTGGCCCACGGTATCACGCCCACGTCGCCCCGGCCCATGGTGGCCTCCGACACGCTGGGGATGGGTTTGGCCTGCACGACGAAGGGCATGCAGTAGAAGGGGTGCGCGTGGATGGTGCTTCCGATCTCCTTGAAATGGCTGAGGATGAGCACGTGCATCAGCGTCTCCCGGGAGAGCTTTCCCTCGCCCTCCAGAATGTTCTCGTCGTAATCGATCAGGAGAAAGTCTTCCGGCTCCAGCTCGCAGAACTTGTGCTCGGACATCATGGAGGGGGAGAGCAGGATGCGGTTTTCGTCCACCCGGACCGCGAAGTTGCCGCCGGCCACGTTGGTCAGGCGCCGGTCAAACATGAGTTTCGCGACTTTGCACATCTGTTTTCTGGTTTCATAATAAGAAAGATTGCTCATGATAATCCCTTTCTGTCTGCTCAGACGGAGCGATTTACAGTCTTGTGATTTCCACCCGGCCCGCAAGCTCTTCGGCCCGCTTCCGGTCAAACCCGACCGAGAGCTGCGATTCGGCGCAGGCGGAGGAGACGGCCGCGGCGTGCCGCAGGATGTGTTCCATATCCCATCCGCGCACCAGTCCGTCCGTGAAGCCGGCCAGATAGCAGTCGCCGCAGCCGATGGTGTTCTGCACGTTCACTTTCGGGGAGCGCACCCGGTAGAAGACGCCGTCCGCCTTCACGATGGAGCCGTCCCCGCCCAGTGATACGGCCGTGATGGGCACATGCCACTTGTCAAGGTCGGAGATGGCGCGGCAGATGGCCGCATCCTCCTGGGGAACGTCGTACCCCACCAGGGTGGAGAGCTCGTCCAGGTTGGGCTTGACCAGATAGGGCCCCTCGGCGATGCACGCTTTCAGCGATTTGCCGCTGGTGTCCAGCACAAAGCGGATTCCCCGCTCCCTGAAGCGCCGCATGATTTTGTTGTAGACCTCCGGATCCGGGGAGTTGGAGGCGTCGCCGGCGAAGATCAGATAGTCGCCCGGCTGCATGACTTCATCCATCCGGTCCAGAAGATGCGCAAGCTCACCGTCATCGAGCACAATGCCGCTCTCGGTCACGATGGTGCAGTCTCCTGTATCCTCCACCAGCAGGTAGTTGGTGCGGGTTTCACGTTTTCCGTCCTCGTACAGGTCGAAGCAGACGTCGATGCCGCAGCTCTCCAGCATGTCGATGATGCGGCGGCCGGTCTGCCCGTGGCAGATGCCGAAGGCCGTGCTGGGCTGGTCCATGAAGGTCAGGTTGATGGACACGTGCGTTCCCTTGCCGCCGATCGTGTCCAGCGTCCTGCGGGTGCGGCAGGTGATGTTGCGCTCGAACCTGGGCAGATACAGCAGCCGGTCGATGGCGGGATTGAGAGTGAGGGTGTGTATCATAGGAAAAACCTCCCTGGGATCTCCGGCCTGAAACCGGCCGGTTTCATGTG
>CADBNC010000235.1 GCA_902795885.1 Oscillospiraceae bacterium | reverse complement strand
TCCTGTTCTGTTTTCTTTCTGTTGCCCGGGCTCCTGTTACCCGGGCCAATCCCGGTATCTGTTTCCGGTATCTCTTTATCCGTTCTGTGCTGCGGTGTTCTCCGCCGCCTCCACGGTGGAGGAGGGCAGATCAATTCCCAGATAATTGTCCACGATGTCCAGAATCGAGTCGTCCTTCAGGATGATCGAAATCTCAATCCTGCGGTTCTGCGCACGGCCGGCCTCGGTGTCGTTGCTCGCTACCGGGCGGGTCTCGCCATAGCCCGCGGCGCAGAAATAGGAAGCAAAGGGCTGGAGCCTGCCGCCGCTCTGGTTCAGCAGGTACCCGAGCACGGCATTGGCGCGGTCGGTGGAGAGAAGCTGGTTACTCTCGTCCGAGCCGGTGCTGTCGGTGTGGCCGGAGATCACGATGCTGTCCACATAGCGGATGTTCTCCGGGTCGCTCAGAAACTGCTGGAAAACGCCGATCAGCTGGTTCAGCGTCGGGACAGCCGTATCCTTCACGGCGGACGAGCCCACGTCGAAGAACACGCCCTCGCTCAGGACAATGTTGCCGTTTTCCCCGATCCTCACCTTCGAGGCATCGCCCATCACGCTTACAACGCTGTCGCGGATCTGCTCGAGGATCGAAAGCCGCAGCACCGCAATGGTCTGCATCTGGCTGCGCATGGCGAGAATCTCTTCATTCGCCGCCTTCAGATACTCCTCCTGTTCGCCGAGCTGCGCGTTCTGGCTGGCAAGCTTTGACTCCTGGTCCGCCAACTTCGATTCCTGATCAGCCAGCAGCGCCTTCTGATCGGCCAGCAGTCTGTCCTGTTCGGCAAGGTCATCCTCCCGTTCTTTCAGCGTTGTCTGCGCGTCGCTCAGGTCAATGCTGATTTTCTGCAGCTCGGCCTGGGCGTCCTCTACCTGCTTGAGGGTCAGGTTCAGGGCATTTTCCTTTTCCGTAAGCTCAAGCTGGGTGCTTGCGAGGTTCTCCTCTGTGCTGCGCAGGTTGTTGCCGGTAATAAGATTCTGAATATAGCTGAGCAGCATGAGGAAGAAAAGAATCAGCGCCACAGCCGACATCATATCCGCATACGAAGGCCAGAAGCCCTGCTCCCCTTCCGGGTTGCGGACCATCGCGTCGGAACGGGCCTTGTATGCCCGCCTCATTGCTGCTTTCCTCCCATGCGGCGGTTGATCTCGCGCAGGGCGGAGGCCAGGTCACGCACCGCAATGTCCATGCGCTCCACGCTGCCGCGCAGGTTATAGTCGACCTCCGAGAAATCATGCACACCGTTATTGAAGCGGTCGAGGGCGCTGTCAAACTTCCGCAGGTGATCCTTCTGCTCCTCAATCGCCCGGATATAAGCCGCCGCTGCTGCCCGGGTGTTGGTGGAGAAGCTCGCCGAAGCCTCGTTGAGGGCATCGATCATCCCATCGATCAGCTCCGCGTCGTCCTTGACGGCATCGGTCTGCAGGGTGGGTGCAATCTCGGTGTCCAGCCAGAGCTCCATGCGGGTCTCGAGACGCTCGCGCGCGGCCTGCGGGGAGAGGATCGTCCGGAGAACCGTCAGCAGAATCGAGCAGCCCGCGCCGAAGAGCGAGGTGTAAAACGCCACGCCCATTCCGCTCAGAGCGCTCATCAGGCCGCCACCGACACTGTCCAGCACGTTTAGCCACTCGGAGGTGTTCGACACGCCGAGCAGTTCTGTAAGGGAGGTCACCGACATGCTCAAGCCAAGGAAGGTTCCGAACAGGCCCAGCGTCACGAAGAGCGACACCGCATTGTTCAGAAACCGCTCGCAGAACAGCAGGCCGGAAAGGCGCGAGCTCACCACGTCCGAAATGATCGCCGGTGTGTTCACATCACGGCCGTATTGCTTATACGCGGCTGTAAACTGCGAGAGCACCGCCGCCCGGAAGCCCTTTGCCTCCGGACTGCTGCCGCTTGCCTTGTTTTCCAGCAGGCGATAGCGAAGGCGCACATAAAACAGCAGAATCACCGCGAGAAGAAATAGTACCGTGATAACCGCGATAACAATGACGCCACTGGCCGGCATGTTCTGTAAAGCATTCATATTCCTGTCCTCCGGGGGTTATTTGGTATATAGGGGGTATCTGGGTTTATACAAGGGTTATCCTGATTTTATCCGTTCTCTTTCGAACCGGCTTCCCGGTCAGATGAGGGAGCTGTGACTTCCGGCACGGGGGCCGTCTCTCCATGAGCTGTGGGTGCGGCAGGCTGCGTCACGGCCATTGCGGGGACCTGTACCGCCGCGCGCTTTGCGGCCCGTTTCGCCTGCCGGGCGGCCTTTCTCTCAGCGCGTCCCTTCCCGGCTCTGCGGATCAGCTTCAGCAGCAGCCAGATGACGAGCCAAGCAAGCGGAACCAGGATGACCAGAAGCGGCAGGGCCTCCACCAGGAAGACCAGCAGGTTCTTGACAAATTCCCCTGCGTTGCGAAGCCCCTGCTTCAGCGCCAGGGAGAGCTCCTCGCCATAGCTCGGGTTTACAACCTCCTCCGGCGTATATTCACGCACTTCCTTGACGGTCAGATAAATTGCGCTGTAGCTGACGCGGCGATCCCAGTTGTTGAGGCGGGACTGGATGGACTCAATCTGATACCGCAGCTCGGTCAGCCGATCCTCAATCGTGATGACATCCTCCACGCTTTCCGCCAGCTCCATCATCTCCAGCAGGCGCTCCTCCTGGGTGCGGTATGCCTTCAGGCGCGCTTCGGAATCATAGTACTGGGAGGTGACGTTCTCCGTATAGATATGGGAATAGGGGATGTTGCCCAGCTCGGTCAGCTCCTGCATCAGCTCGCGGAAGCGGGCGCTGGGGATGCGCAGGGTATAGCTGGCATCGCGCGCCGAGGCGTTCCCGCGGGATTTCTGGTAATAGTTGCTCCCGCTGACGCTGCTCGATTCGATCCACCCGCCGCAGCTCTCGGCCATGGCCGTCACTCTGGCTGTGGTCTCCTCAAATTTCGTCGTCTCGACCGTAACGTCGGCCGAATAGATGATCTTGTCCGGTGTCTCGGCAGCCGTTTCCTCCTGTCCGTCGGAAGCCGCCTTCCCCGCAGCGGTCATCGAAGCGGATTCCGAGAAGCCCCCGGCCATGGCAGGCATCGGCACGGGCATGCCCTCTTCTTCAGCCGCCGCCATATCATAATCGGCATAGACCTGATACGCGCTGTTGCTGCCGTAGCTGTAGCTCTCCGCCGGGACGGCTGCCTGGGATTTTCCGGAAGAGGAGCTCCCGCAGCCGCAGAGGCCCAGCATCATCGACAGAACCAGCATTGCAAGTACGGTTGTTTTCCATCTGTTTTTCATGTTGTACCTCCCGCCTTCATTCACATATTTTTCAAATTTTGCGGATTAAAAAAGTTCCCGCCGCAGCGAGAACTTTTTATCTCCGTTATTTTCCAACGAACCGGAATCCGAAGCCTTCTGTGACCTCGCATGCGTTATTCAGTTCCGTCATCCACTCGTCAATCGCTGTGGACTGCAGCTCGCTCTTTGCGAGATAGCTGCTGTACAGCCCGCCTTCGCCAACGTAGTACATCACGTGGTAGCCGGCGTAGGAGCCACTCTCGCCATAGACGATGCCGGTGTCGCCGGGTTTATGATCCGCAAAGCAGAAATCGTTGAACTCCTGCACCATCTGCCCCCGGGCGATGTTTTCATACAGGCCGCCGTTGGTGTTGGAGCCTTCGTCCTCGGAATACTGTTCGGCAAGCTCCGCAAAACGCTCTTCCGTCTTCTCGCCGGCTTCAAACTCGGCAAGGATTTCCTCCGCTCTGGTCTTTGCGGCCTCTTTTGCCTCATCGCTGTAGCTGCCGTCTTCCGATGCCTCCGCCTTGATGAGGATATGGCGGACGCTGGCGGTGTTATAGTGGTTGTCGTTCCGGGAGACAAACATCACGACCGTGTATCCGGTGGGGTCGGTCTCGGCATCGGCAAAGACCTCCACATCGCCTTCCTGGCGGTCTGCCTTCATCCATTCGGCATACTCAGCGGCAAGAGATCTGCCCGCGACATTGCTGCGCTCAGTGGGCTCTGCCTCGGTCTGGGATTCCACCGCCGCGCTGAAGCGCTCGACAGGATCCTCGATATCGTCGCCGTCTTTATACGCCATGACGATCGCGTCGGCAGTCGCCTTCGCCTCGGCACGGGTGGTGTCATCCGCAACCATTTTGGTCTCCGGCGTGGTCTCTTCGCTTCCAACAGTCTCTTCACCTTCGGCAGGCTCGCTCTCAGGTTCGACGGTCTGCTCGATAGTCTCGGCCGTTACAAAGTAGCTGTAGAAATCAAAATAGTCTCTGTCACCGTTAAAGCTCTGGTAATGCTCTTCCAGTTCCTCGTCCGTCCAGGTGAGGCTGTCGCGTTTGGTGTCGCTGGCCTTCTGGGCAAGAGCCGCGTTCAGGGCGGCTTCGCGGGCAATCTTCTGGGTCACGCCGCTGCCGTAGTTCATGGCATACAGGGCGTTGGGGCTGCTGTAGCCATAGTTTTTGGCCATCTCCTCGATG
>CADBNC010000234.1 GCA_902795885.1 Oscillospiraceae bacterium | reverse complement strand
TCGCCATCGAGAACGGCCTTCGTTTCGCTATCCGTGAGGGTGGCCGTACCGTCGGCTCCGGTGTTGTTATCGGCATCAACGAGTAATTTTCCCTGATCTCTGCGCTGAGCGCAGATAAGGCAAAACTCCCGTGAGGCTTTTCCGAAAGCTTCATGGGAGTTTTTTTGAGGGTTTTATGAATAATCCGCTGAATTATTTTAAACAAACCCGCGGGATTCTTGATTGTGGGAATGATTTTTGATATACTGCAACGCGTATTTCCGGAGGGAGGGCAGAGGATGTCCGAAGAAAAGCAATATCGGCATGAATGGAAGCATATAATCAACACAGGTGACCTCTACACCATCCGCAGCCGGCTGCGGGCGGTGATGACGCCGGATCCCCACGCTGAAGGCGGAAAATACCTGATTCGCAGTCTCTATTTCGATACGCTCTCAGACAGGGCGCTGCGGGAGAAGATCGATGGGGTCAACCGGCGGGAGAAGTTCCGGATCCGCTGCTATAATCTGGACTATTCGGTGATTCATCTGGAAAAGAAGAGCCGCCTCAACGGGCTCGGAACCAAATACAGCGCCGACCTGACAGCGGAAGAAACACGGAAGATCATCGAGGGCGATATCGCCTGGATGCGGGACAGCGGACGGCCTCTGGTGCAGGAGCTCTACAGCAGGATGCTGACCGGCCTGCGACCGAAGACGATCGTGGACTATACGCGCGAGCCCTTTCTCTATGGCCCGGGCAACGTGCGCGTGACGCTGGACTATGATATCCGCACCGCACTGCAGAGCACGGATTTCCTGAACCCCGACTGCGTCACCATCCCGGCAGGGGATGCGGGCATCATTCTCGAGGTGAAGTGGGATGCCTTCCTGCCGGATATCATCCGTGCGGCGGTGCAGACCCCCGGCCGGCAGGCAACGGCGTTTTCCAAATACGCCCAGAGCCGGATTTATGGATAAGGATTAAGGGATAAAGAAAGAACAAAAAGGAGAATCTCGTATGTCGTTTCAAGATGTGTTCAAATCCAGCTTCATTGAAAATGTAAGCTCCATCAGCCTTCTGGACATGGCAGTGACCATGCTGCTCGCCTTTGGCGTGGGCATTTTCATTTTCCTGATCTACAAGAAGACCTATGCGGGCGTGATGTATTCCTCAAGCTTCGGCGTCACATTGGTTGCCCTTACGATGATTACCTCACTTGTGATTTTAGCGGTTACCTCAAATGTGGTGCTGTCTCTTGGTATGGTCGGCGCCCTGTCCATTGTCCGTTTCCGTACGGCCATCAAGGAACCGCTGGATATTGCCTTTTTGTTCTGGGCCATTGCCGTGGGTATTGTTCTTGCCGCGGGAATGATTCCCCTGGCCGTGTTCGGCAGCCTGTTCATCGGGATTATCATTCTGATTTTTGCCAGCCACAAGGATTCCAGCAACCCCTATATTGTGGTGCTGGAATGCGCCGGAAACGAGAGTGAGGAAGCCGCGCTGAATTTCCTGATGCAGCATACCAGACGCTGTGTCGTCAAGAGCAAGACCGCGAGGAAGGACCACGTGGAGCTGAATCTGGAGGTTCGCCTGCGGGATGCCGGCACCGGCTTTGTCAATGAGCTTGCCGCTCTGGAGGGCGTTCACAGCGCGGTGCTGGTCAGCTATAACGGGGACTATATGGGATAAGGAGGCGCCGCGGTGTCAACACATAAGCATATTGACGCCATCTGCCTAATCATCCTGGTTTTCACTCTCCTGGCCACGGTACTGTTCATGAACGGGGAATCGTACGGGATTCAGAAAATCTCGGATGGAGACTATATTGATGAGAACAGCTCCCTCTACTTTACGGAAAACGATTTGAACGATGCCTGGGATACCAGCCGCGCGACGCTGATCAGGCTTTCGGATGACGGAATTGATGTCTCCGGCGGAGGAGCCTATGCCTTCAACGGCGATGTTATGATCACCGCAAAGGGAAAGTACGTGGTTTCGGGCACGCTTTCGGATGGCAGCATTGTCGTGGATGCCGACAGCACTTCCAAGGTCTGGATCCTGCTGGACGGAGCGGATATCCGCTGCAGCGAGAACGCCTGTATCCGGGTGGAACAGGCGGACAAGGTGTTCATCACCCTTGCGGAGGGCTCGGAGAATCATCTCACCACGGAGAACATCGCCGAAGAAATGGCGCTGAGCGGTGTGGACGCGGCCCTCTTCTCAAGGGATGACCTGACGATAAACGGCCCGGGAAGCCTCGATGTGCAGGCCCTGGCAGGACATGGGATTGCAGGCAACGACAGGCTTGTGATCACGGGCGGCAGCATCTCGGTCAATGCAGTACGGGATGCCCTTCATGCAAATGACAGTCTCTATCTCTGCAATGCGTCTCTCAGTCTGACGGCGGAGGATGAAGGCATCGACGTGAACGGGGAGACCAGCCTTCTCTATCTGGAATCCGGCAGAGTGGAGATCAAAAGCGCGGATAACGGGATCAGTGCGCTGGGAAGCCTGCTGATCGCCGGGAGCGAGCTCAGCATTGACGCGGGCGATGATGGCATTTCCGCAACGGACAGGATCTCCATATCCGATGGTGCCGTAACCATCCGGGCTTATGATGACGGAATCCATTCCGATACGTCTGTTTCCATCTCGGGCGGTACGATCGATATCCCCGAATGCTATGAGGGCATGGAAGCCGTGACGGTCGAGATAACCGGCGGTGAGATCAGCATCTTCCCGGAGGATGACGGTATCAACGCCAATGGCGGGTCTGGCGGCTTTGGAGGCGGCCCGGGAATGGGTATGGGCGGCCACGCCGGATTCGGCATGGGACGGGATGACCAGGGCAATGGCCGCCGGGATTTCCACGCAGATGCGGAAGGCAGCACGGAAGACGGTGCGGAAAACATGCAGGGAGGCTTCCCGGATGGCCGGATGAATTCTCCCGCAGATGGCGAATGGCCTCAGAGACCGGACTTCCCGGCAGAAGGCATGCCATCGGATATGCCTGCCATGCCCGAAATGTCGACAGAACTGCATCCCGGGCAGAGGGAAAATTCGGGGCAGCCTGCCAGTACTGCTTCCGACAGTGTTACCGAGACCTGGATCCATATCAGCGGGGGCAGTGTCACCATTGTCAATGAGATCGCCCGGGATGCCGATGGGCTGGATTCCAACGGAGATATCCTGATTACCGGCGGATCCGTGAGAATCAGCCTTGTTAACAGCGGCAGCAACAGCGCGCTGGATTATGGTCTCGAGAGTGGCGGAACCTGCGTGATTACCGGGGGCGAAGTGATCGCCTGCGGAAGCTACAGCATGGCGGAGGGCTTTGACAGCAGCTCGACCCAGTGCTCGGTTCTCTATAATTTTGCGCGTGGTGCGGATGCCGGGACGGAAGTCCGCCTGGAGGACAGCAACGGCAGGGTTATCTTAAGCTATGAGGTTCCGAATACCTTCTCTTCCGTGGTGCTGAGCAGCCCGGAGCTGAAGACCGGAGAGACCTATACCATCCGCATCGGCGATTATGCCGAAGAGATTACCCCGACGGATATTTCCTCGTCCTTCGGAGACGCCCAGAGCGAAGGCTTCGGCGGCCCGATGAACTGGGGCAGAATGCAGCGCCAGCGCGATGATTACTGGGAGCAGTCCGAAGCCCTTCTGGAAGACCAGGCGGACTGACCGGACGATAAAATCAAATCGTATTTATGTTATTGCAGTACAGGGACTCAGCCTTCTCATCGGCTGGGCCCCTGTACTGCAGTCATTCGCTGATCATGTGTGTTCACCTTTTCCTGCCTGCCAATTTTTTCCTTCAAAGAATTTTTCTGAACCGACTGTAAGATTTCTTCTAAAACCGCTTTTATTAGGGTGAGACACAAAACAGAAAGGAGGGCAATGGACTTGGAGGACTCAAAAATCGTGGATCTTTACTGGCAGCGCTCCGAAGAGGCAATTCCGGAGACTGCCGTGAAGTTCGGAGGCTATTGCCGCACCATTGCTTACAACATATTGTCAGACGAACAGGACGCCGAGGAATGCGTGAATGAGACCTGGTTCAGGGCCTGGAATTCCATGCCAACCCATCGGCCGTCACTGCTCGCACCTTTCCTTGGCAAGCTCACCCGATGGATCTCGCTGACCCGTCTCCGGGAACGAAATGCTCTGCGCCGCGGAGGCGGAAAGACGCCGCTGGTGCTTGACGAACTTGCCGAGGTTATTCCGGACGATACAGATCCGGAAAAGCAGGTGGAGCTGAAAGAACTCCGTGCGGCACTGCGAAAGTTTGTGGGAGATCTTGACGATACTGAGGCCCGGGTTTTTCTCGCCCGCTGCTGGTATATGACCGGAGTGAAGGAGATCGCGGAAAAGATTGGCATGACGCCCGGCAATGTCAGCACCATGCTTCATCGCACGCGCAGAAAGCTGCAGAAATATCTGAAGGAGGAAGGACTATGCTGAATGAAGAAATGCTACTCTTCGCAATCAATGATATGGACGATACTCTGCTGGAAGAAACACGCCGTGCTTTGGGCCTGATGCTGGGTAAAAGAAGGCAAAAGTCCAGAAAAACCATTCGTATTCTCCTGCTGGCTGCCGTAATCTCAACTCTGCTGATTGGCGCTGCCTGGGCGGCCGGGCTGATCGGGCTGGGAAACATGCGTGCCGGACAGCTTTTCGGTGTTCAGATGCTCAGCATGGAAGGCCTGAGCGACAGCGCCGAGGGCCAGGCCCTTCGGGAGTGGCTGTCCTTCTATGACGAGCACCGTGAAGATCCCTATGACGCGGAAGAGGCAATTGCCCTTATGGACGAATACGGCCCCTATGGCGCCACAACGCAGGCCATGGCCGATGAGATAGACAGGATTTGCGGAGAGTATGGGCTTACACGCCTTGGGAAGCTTTCCACGCCGCCGGACGAAAAGAGCTTTTATAAAGCCGCAGGGATCGGGAAGATTACCGCCGGGAACGAACAGTATGAAAATGATTACGGCGGGGGCTATGTCTACTCCAGCGGTACCTTTCAGTACGACGGCACGCTGTTTCCGCGGGACGAAGCCTTCTGCATCCCTTATCAGTTTCGCAATGCGATGAAGGGCGTGTTGGGCTATGTGACCATCAATGCCGGCGACCCCAATGACTATACCGAATGGCAGTATAAAACCCGGGATGGGCAGACGCTGACCATATCCGATTCTGCACACGGTGCGTTCCTGCTGCTTGACCGGGAAAAGAGCTTTGTTGCTGTCTCCATCGCCAAATCCGGATGGGCGGATTATTTTAACGATGGCAGGCTTGACGGTCTGGGAGACAGGTTTGTCTCCTTTGAACTGAGCCATGAAGATCTGGAAGCCATTGCGGACAGCTTCTGCTGGGCGGCTCTGGATGATCCGGGCCTTGGGATGGACAGGGGATTCTCATACCATCAATACAACAGGGAAAGCGCTGCGGAACAGATGACAAGTCCCGAAATTGATCTCAGCATGATTCCTGAGAGACAGGAGAATCTGAAGCCCATAATCTCCGCAGTCTACGAACAGCAAATTGCCCCCTATATCCAAAACTTCCAGCTTGTAGATTACTGCATTGAATGGGGAGCGTCTGATATTGGCTGGATCAGCTTTACCGGCACACCTGTAAAACCCCTCAGCTGGCGTACGGTGCCAGGGGATAAGGGCGAAGTTTACTGCCGCAGTGTCTGCGTGACCAGGGATGAGAATGGCCTTCCCCTTGCACTGGACAGCTTCGATATGCTTCCGATCCGGAAGCTCGACATGAGCAAAAACATCGGAACGGAGGAAAACCCGGACTGGATCTGGACCGCCAATGAGCAGAAATCGATTGAATCCGCCTCACTTTATGTACAACAGACCGGAGAGACCTATTCTGTCTCCGACCCTGCCTCCCTTGAGGCCCTGACACTCATGCTGAAAAGAAGTACGATCGACTGCTCTGACGCAGATGATCCCCGCTTTAATCCCCTGTACCTCACCTTAAACGACGGCAGCCATGCCCTGATCTTCACCGCCGCCAGCGGCGCAAATGCTTTCTGGCAATATGGAATGTGGCAGGGGTATCAGTACGGCAGGACGATCTTCGACCTGTTCGGAGTCCCACTGGAGGCTAAAGGCTATACGAAACATGACGGGATCCTAACCGCGCATATGGAATCGCCGGATCAGAGTATGCTGAAGTGGATGGAAATGGATTTTGTCCAGGACGGTGATCTCATTGAGCGCAGGATCATGTCGGATCAGGTTCGCCAGATGCGCTATGAGTATGATGATACACATCATTGTGTCCGCGAGACCTGGTGGGACGAAGGCGTCATGACCAACGAGGTCGTCAGCAGCTATGACGAAGACGGACGCATTCTCCACAGCGAGATGCACACCGGAAACATGTGGAGCATAACCGACTATGAATATGATGCCGAGGGGCGTTTGACTGCCGAGATCCACAGGGACAACGATGATGCTCCCGGAGCCACCGGCGGAAATATCTATTACAGCTATGACGCAGAAGGAAACTGCCGCCGTAAAATGGGCTGGGAGCAATAAGAATCATATCAGGCTTCAGAGGATAACAAAACATCCTTGACAAACAGAATAAACCTGCTATAATGCTGTCTACAATTGAACACCTTATCAAGAGTGGTGGAGGGAACGGCCCTGTGAAGCCCGGCAACCTGCGTGAACGCAAGGTGCCAATTCCGGCGGTGAGACGAAAGATGAGGCTTGATACAGCATAGGTTCGCACCCCGGAGTTTCCGGGGTGTTTTCTTGTTGAAATGGAAATACTTAATAGGAGGAAATAGAATGAGCCATTATTATTTCACATCGGAATCCGTTACCGAGGGACATCCGGATAAAATCTGCGACCAGATCTCCGATGCCGTGCTGGATGCCATTCTGAAGGAAGATCCCAACGGACGTGTAGCCTGTGAGACTACGGCATCCACGGGTCTTGTCCACATCATGGGCGAGATCAGCACCACATGCTATGTGGATATCCAGAAGATTGCCAGAAGTGTGATCCGGGATATCGGATACGACCGTGCAAAGTACGGCTTTGACTGCGATACCTGCGGGATTATCGTGAACATCGATGAGCAGTCAGGCGATATCGCCCTCGGCACCAACGACGAAGTAGGCGGAGCCGGTGACCAGGGCATGATGTTCGGCTATGCCTGTGACGAGACGGAAGAGCTGATGCCTCTGGCAATTTCCCTCGCGCACAGGATGGCAAAGCGTCTCACGCAGGTGAGAAAGGACAAGCTGGTGGACTATCTGCGCCCGGATGGCAAGACGCAGGTCACCATCGAATATGACGAAGATCGCAGACCTGTCCGCGTGGATACCGTGGTGCTCTCCACACAGCATTCCCCGGAGGTCACCCTCGAGCAGATCCGGAAGGATATGATTGAGCTTGTGATTAAGCCCGTGATCCCTGCAGCACTTTTCGATGACGCGACAAAGATCTATGTGAACCCAACGGGACGCTTTGTGATCGGCGGGCCACAGGGCGATACCGGCCTTACCGGGCGGAAGATCATTGTCGATACCTACGGTGGAAGCGCCCCCCACGGAGGCGGTGCCTTCTCGGGCAAGGATCCGACCAAGGTAGACCGCTCGGCTGCATATGCCGCACGGTGGGCCGCGAAGAATGTGGTAGCTGCCGGCCTTGCGAAGCGCTGCCAGATTCAGCTGGCCTATGCCATCGGCGTGGCTGAGCCGGTCAGCATCCTGGTGGAGACCTTCGGCACAGGGAAAATCTCAGACGATATCCTGAGCAAAGCGGTTTCCGAGACCTTTGATTTTCGCCCCGGCGCCATTATCCGCGAGCTTGACCTGCGCAAGCCGATCTATCGCCAGCTGGCCGCCTATGGTCACATGGGCAGAGAGGATCTGAATGTGGCCTGGGAGCGCCGTGACAGGGTCGATGCTCTCCTCGCAGCTGTGAAAAAGCTGGAAGCTTAAGCTTCTCCTTATTCCCCAGGGAAAGAATCGCATAAAGACAGCGGGAACCGGATTGATCAAATCATATCAGTATCAGTTCGGTTCCCGCTTTGCGGTATGGAATTGTCCTGCAACACTTATTTTGCGGATCTCAGATGAGCCATGACAAGATCGGCGACGGCCTGGGCTCTGGGAGCGGAATCCTGCAGCATGGATTCTGCCTTCTGTGCCATCGCCTGTGCATCGGGATCCCCGGGCAGGAGCCGGGTGTTCACAAATACATTCATGGAAGCGCATTCCAGTGCGGCCTTTGCCGAGAGGGCGGCACAGCCGACATCCGAGAGAAGCAGCCTGCTGCATTTTTCCGGAAGCTCCTCAAGGAGCCCGATCAGCTTGCAGCAATTTTCCATCATGCGCAGAGGGGCTGAGGCTGCCTGCAGCGTGGCCGCGCGGAGCGTCTCCGTATAATCCGGGCTGGATTTGTCCATGGAGTATGCACGGGAAAGAGGCTCGAATGCGGCCGCGTCCTCTTCAATCAGGGAGAGAAAGGCCTCGCGCAGATGGTCGCACGCAGTGATGATGCGCAGATGGTCGTCCTCGAAGGCGGCAAATTTCTTTTTGCCAGCCGTGAGGCGTGTTGCCATGGAGCCAAGAGCTGCCGCAAGTGAGGCGATCAACGCCGCCGCTCCGCCCCCGCCGGGGACGGGCGATCTGGAAGCGAGAGCTTCGGAGAAAGCCGCACAGCTCTTCTGTGAAAGGGATTCTGGCATGGCGATCATTCCTTTCGGAAGGATTATTCAATCATCAGATAGTGCTCTTTCCCGTCGAGGCGATAGCGCACCGCGAGGCCGTATTCCGTCTCCACGCGGATGTGGTCGGCATCGCGCAGGTGCAGGATTTCGCGATAGAGAGCGTCCTGCTCAGGTTTATACAGGCCCATATTATCCGAGTGCAGCAGTACCCCGCCGAAGAGGGCGTTGACGGTATAAAGCCTGCGTTTTTCCAGTTCGCTGAGCTTCAGATTCTCGTCCCGCAGGAAGAAGACATCGGGGTCGCTCAGGAAGGCGCGCCCGTTCAGCTGACGGCGATAGATGCTGTTGCCAATCGCCTGCCGGGTCGAGACGCGCTCGCGATGGATGTGGCGCTTCAGGAAGGTATCGTCCCAGTCGAGCGAGACATCGCAGCTTATCCGGCAATAGTCCACGAGGCCGAAGGCCGGCATCAGGGGTACACCGCAGCCAAGAATCAGCCTGTCCCCGCAGAGCTCCCGCAGGAATTCCATGGCACGGGTCATGCGTCCGGCACGGCTTTCCTTCTCATTCCCGAAGGGGGCGACACCGTAGAGAAAATCGAGCTTCACAAGGTCGTATCCCCATTCATCAAAGACACGGTGAAAGACCTTCCGCAGATAGTCCACCACGCCGGGGTGATCCAGATCCAGCGAATAGAAGCCGCCCCAGTTGCTGCCGCAGGACCAGGGTTCTCCGTCCACCTTCAGGAGCCAGTCCGGATGGTTGCGCCAGATATCCGATTTCGGCGTGGCGACGAAGGGCGCCAGCCACAGGCCCGCACGGAAGCCGGCGGCGTGGATATCATCTGCGGCCTTCTTCATGCCATCGGGGAACTTTACCACATTGGGTTCCAGCCAGTCGCCCACGGTGGGCTCCCAGCCATCGTCGATCTGGAAGAGGTCACCGGGCTGCAGCTTGCCCATGCAGCCGCGCAGGTCTTCCAAAATGCTCTCCTGCGAGATGTCCTCATACCGGTTATACCAGCTGGAATAGCCGGCTATCTTCTCCCGCGTGCGGGGATGGATACCCATCTCGGCAAACCAGGCGTCGAAGACTTCGTCCTCCCCGCCCTCAGCCCAGAAGAGATCGAACGCGTGGAAAAGACCGCAGCAGTCCACACCGACGCAATCCCGCTCCACACGCAGGGTACCGGTCAGAGCATCATACTGAAAAAGCGTATAGCCGGGGCGTTCGTCCAGCGATGCCAGAAGGCGGAACCGCCTGCCCTTGCGAAAATAGCAGTAGCTTTCACCATGACTGATGCCCGGTTTTTCAGGGTAGTCGACAAAATGGTAGTCCCCGTACTGTTCAAGACCGTAGCGATCCAGCAGAACCTGGGGGAAATGGCCCATCCTGCGGGTATAGCCGCGGCGCTCCAGCTCGGGGCAGTAGGTCCAGGTCTGGTAGCCGTTCATGAAGATGCGCTCATCCGGTTCGGTCTCGAGATGCATGAAGGCGATGACCTTCTGCAGCTTGCCTGCCGGGAGACGCTCGACGATGCGGTTGGCTCCGGGCTTCAGCTCGAGGCTGCCGCTGATCGTTGGAATATTGTCTTCAAACTGTATCTGATAGCTCAGTATGCTCATGGTTTCCAATCTCCTTATCAAATCCCTGTCATTTTAGAGGAGTCAGGGGTAATTGTCAATATTCGGTATACATTTGACCGAAAATGGTGTATAGTGGCTGCAGGAGAAAGCCGGAATCAAAAAGCACAGAGCACAGAAAGGGGAACAGCATATGATCAACAATCCCATGATCATCGGCACACTGGAACTGAAAAACCGCCTGGTCATGCCGCCAATGCACACCGGCAAGGGCGACCGCGGCCATGTGACGGATGATTTGATACAATACTATGCGGACAGGGCAAAATTCAGCAAACCCGGCCTGATTATCTGCGAGCACTGCTGCATCACGGAGCAGGGGAGAGCCTCCGAAACCCAGCTTTCCATTGCGGATGACAGCTGCATTGCTGAGCATCGGCGCCTTACGGATGCTATCCACGAGGCCGGCAGCAAGGTATTCATCCAGCTGAATCATGCCGGAAGCATGGCAGAACCGCTGGATGGAGGAGAGATCGTCTCTGCCTCCGCGACTGCAAGCCCCAGAAGGCCGCAGGCCAAAACGCCCCGCGCTTTGACAACGGAAGAAATCCATGGTATCGAGAAGGCCTGGGCCGATGCCGCCATCCGGGCCCTGAAGGCAGACTACGACGGGGTGGAGATTCACAGCGCCCATGGCTATCTGCTGAATCAGTTCTATTCCCCTCTGACGAACGGGCGTGAGGACGAATACAGTTCCAAAACGATGGGCAACCGCCTTCGCTTTCTGCTGGAAACGGTTCAGACCGTCAAAGAGGCCATCGGCATTGATATTCCGCTTGCGGTCCGCTTGGGCGGTTCGGATTACTGCGAAGGCGGATCCACGGAAGAAGACGCTGTTGAAGCCTGCCGTATGCTTACGGATGCGGGTGTGCACATCCTGGATATCTCCGGAGGGATGTGTGGCTATATTCGCCCGGATGTGACTGGACCGGGATACTTCAGCACGATGACGGAGAAGATCAACGCCGCAGTAAAGACGCCTATTATTCTGACAGGCGGCGTGAAAACGATGCGGGAAGCGGATGCCCTGCTGCAGGCAAGGAAAGCGGATCTGATCGGCGTGGGACGCGCTCTGTTCCAGGACGCCCACTGGCGCGAGAAAGGGTAACCCGCATACAGACCCGGAGAATTGAACAGACAGGAAAACAGGGATTCTGCCCCATTGTGGGAGGCGGAATCCCTGAAGCGTTATCCGGTTGTGGTATGAAGCTGAACCGGAGAAGAGGGGCGGAATCAGCTCAGCCGGCAGCAGCCTGCTCATAGAGGGCGGCCAGCATCTCGGGCGTGACGGAGCCCTTCTGGTTATAGATGACCTCCCCTCTGCGGTTGAGCACAATTGTCTGCGGAAGCGTGGTGGAGCCATTGACAATGTCCCAGAGTGTATCGTCATCCGTGTCAAGGGCGAAGGGCATAGCCCAGTCCTTATTGGCCAGATATTCTTCCGGGTCATCTGTCACAATGGAGGAATGAACCGCGATCATGGCAATATCCCCCTCGTGCTCCTTGTAAAGGGCGCTGAAGTGCGGCAGCTCCTGCACACAGGGCGTGCAATAGGTCGCCCAGAGATTGATGAAGGTGACCTTGCCCCGAGTATCGGCAAGATGAAACTCGGAACCATCGAAGCAGGTGAGTGTGAAATCCTGAAGCTGCTGTCCGACGTCATAGCCAATGGGGGCGGAGCTTTCGAAGCTCTGTTCCGCGGTGGAAGAATCCGCTGTGGGATTGGATTCTTCGCTGTCAGTCTGGCCGTCAGAGGGCGCCCCTGTGTCATCGGTGGGCGTTTCTTCTTCCACCGTGGCTGTCGGAGCAGAGGATTCCGGCGCGGGAGCAGGCTTCTTTTCGGCCTTCACGGCGGGATCAAGGAAGTTAAACCACAATAGCGCAAAGCAGAGAACAGCCAGGGCAATGCCCCATGCGATGCGGCTGGCTTTTTTCCGCTTCGCGGGCGCGTCTTCCGCTTCTCCGGGAAGGC
Source organism: Oscillospiraceae bacterium (assembly GCA_902795885.1). Lineage (GTDB taxonomy): Bacteria > Bacillota > Clostridia > Oscillospirales > Oscillospiraceae > Limivicinus. The sequence goes on along the minus strand of CADBNC010000234.1, from coordinate 10,847 downwards.
CGTCTTCCGGAGCCTTCAGCGTGATGTTCCCGGCCCTGAGGGAAATGGCCTTCTGGCTGCAGCCATCAATACAACGGGCACAGTTGATGCACTCGTGGTCTCCCACATGGCGGATGTCCATGCCGCAGTTACGCACACAGGCCCCGCACTGGTTGCAGCGGACTGTATCCACCTTTACTCCGACGAGAGAGAAACGGTTGAAGAGGCCATAAATCGCACCGAGAGGGCAGAGAAAACGGCAAAAACTGCGGTAGCAGAAAATGCATGCCAGCCCGATTACCAGCATAATGGTAAATTTGCGGGTGAAGAGGATACCCAGCATGCTGAACAGATCGCTGTTCCCCGGGTTCGAGAGAAGGCCCATGGCGCCTTCGAACGTCCCCGCGGGGCAGATATACTTGCAGAATCCGGGTACCGGGATATCGTGCTTCAGTCCATACCAGAGAGGGATTGCCACTACGAAGACAGCGATAATCACATACTTCAGCCACGAGAGAACGCGGGTAATCCGGCTTTTCTGAAGCTTTGGCGTCGGGATTTTGTGCAGAAGCTCCTGGATCAGACCAAGAGGACACAGCCATCCGCAGATTGTCCGGCCGAGGATGACCCCAAAGAGCATGATAATGCCAAGCACATACCATCCGGCACGATGCCCGGTGGAGGCAAGGGCGTTCTGAATAGAGCCAAGCGGGCATGCTCCGATGGCGCCCGGGCAGGAATAGCAGTTAAAACCGGGCACACAGGCATATTTTGCCTTGCCCTGATAGATTTCTCCATCAATAAAGCCCCGGATATGCGCGTTGTGAAGCAGGGCGCTGTAAAGCTGAATCAGCCTCCGGGTTGTGGGGCGGTGGGCCTGCCACCAGTTCATTTTCATATTATCCAAGGCCAACACACTCCGTACAGATTTTAATGGCTTTCCCAAGCACATCCCGCGCGCTGCCGTTGAAGACACCTGCGATGATCAGAATGACAGCACATACAAGCAGAACAACGCGAATTGTTTCGACAGGGGTTTTCGAATGATCCGGCTGCATGTTTCCCGGCTGGATGCCGGCAGCCTTTTCCGCCTGAAGCTGTTCCTTCGCGGCCTCTGTCTCACGAAGGATGCTCTTTTCCTGCAGAATGGAAGCAATCATCAGACAGCCAAAACCAACTGCGATCCAGGGGAGAATATGCACCAGAAGAGAGCGAAACACCGGTTCCAGATTGCCGTTGGGAAAATGGCCGCCGTTGAGCAGATAAATCAGAACCGGGATCATACAGACCGCAAAGGCGCCCCAGCCGATCACCCCTGTTCGCTTCTGCATGGCCTGCTCCTTCTTCATGGCATCGCTGGCCTGTGTCACACGGCTGACAGTCAGATTCCGTGTGAGTTCAGCGTCCTTTACAGGCTTTGCGGGGTCCTCTTCCCCGGCATCCAGAATCAGCCCTCCGATTGTGAGCCCAACTGCTATGAAAAACAATGGAGCGATCGGGGCGAAACGCTTTGCGGCGATTTCGCGGGAATAGATCCAGGCAAGCGGATTCTCCGCCTTGGCGGCAACGCCCTCGCGATAAATCCCGATTGCGGTTGAGGCGAGCAAAACTGCAAGCACGACACACAGAATTGCCTGCACGATTAAAAACAATCTGCTTTTTGTCACAAAGCTTCCCCCCTCTGCAGACTGTGACAGATGTGTGATACGGACAGTGTTATCTTAGCACAAGCGCGTCGGAATTCCAATAACAAAATGTGTGAGGGCACAATATAGCTCTCCCCATGAGCCTGCGGAATGTCTGCCGTCTGTGCGGAAAAACCCTGTGATTTAACGGTATGTACATTTTTGCTTCATTTTTTCGCAGGGAGAATTCTGCTATAATCCTGCAAATGGACAATTTTGCGGAAGCATGTGAATGCTTTCGCGGAGGAGGAAAACCAGTAGTGAAAAAGAGAACACTGACAGCAATCCTTGCTGTCCTGTTGTGCCTCACGTTGCTTACAGGCTGCGGGGGTGCTTCTCAGGCAGCAAGAACGACCGAGACACCGCATCTGACCCAGGCTGCCCAGAGCAAAGAAGACCAGCCCGCCCAGACTCCTGCGGCTCAGGGCACAGCGCTATCGGGCCAGATGGGATATCAGACCCGGTATCTGGAAATTGCCGATGACGGCATTACAGCTGCCCTTTCAAATGGAACAGACGCGGGGAACGCGATCTACTTCACTTCGCTTGGCGTCATAGCGGATGAGACACCGGAGGGCGTGACCCCGGAATGGGAAGGACAGTATCTGGTATATGGCCCGATCCTGCTGAAGGCTGCGCTGGACGGCTCAACGGAGCGAATCCCCTATACCCCGGCAGGCCTGGGTGAAGAGAAGGGCAGCAGCGTGGTGTTCGAGAGAATCTGCCCGGCGGAGGATGGGAGCCTCTGGCTGCTGGAGCGGCATTACCACAGTGGGAATGCAATGCCGGTGCCGGCAGAGCTTAGCCCTGATGCGGAAGAACCCGCCCCCAATATGGAGGAACCACAGGAAAACGCAGGCAGTGGCGAAACATACAAACTTGTGCAGATTGCGGAAGACGGCAGCGTGAAGACGGAGCTGCCCCTGGAGGAGCTGCGGGTTCATGGGGAACTGGCAGAACAGGAAGGAACCTATTCCTTCGACGTGCTCGGCATGGTCTGTGACGGGGACGGACATGTTCTGCTCGCACTTGACGAGTGGTTTTCCGGCGCAAGCGGGGCGTATTCCGAGGACTGCCGTATCTGTATCCTGGATGCCGGGACGGGTGCTCTTACGGATACATACCCCATGAGCAGTGTTCCCGAGAGGCTTGCCGTTCTTCCTGACGGGAGAGTTGCGGTATCCTACTTTGAGGCAGCCAGCCAGCGGATCGGCCTGTTTGATGTCAAGACGAAGAGCATGGAAGAAGGCGCCGCAATAGATGATTTCATCAACGGCATGACAGCCGGAGGCGGTTCGTGGCCGCTCTACTACAGTGCGGGCGACAGCCTTTACGGAATCAGCCTTCCGGACGGTGAGCCGGAGAAGCTTCTGAACTGGATTGACTGTGATGTTGCCCATAACGGTGATGAGAGCATCTGCGTGATGGATGACGGCAGTATTGTCACCACCTCCACGGAAACTGCGGCCGGCAGTGTGAAAAACGAGCTTGTGATCCTGACCCCGGTCCCGGTTGAGGAGCTCCCCACCCGGAAGGTGCTTACCATGGCGGTGTATAATCTGCACCCCTTTACAAGCGCAATGATCACCCGCTTTAACCGCAGCAATCCCGATTACCATATTGAGGTCACGGATTACGCACAGTATGACGATTATACCAGCGACAATTCGGAAGACTGGCGGGCGGGCATCAACCGGCTGCAGACCGAAATCATCGCGGGGAACATCCCGGATATTCTGGACATCAGCCTGCTCTCGGCCGACCGGCTCGGCACAAAGGGCATTCTGGAAGATCTCTATCCCTATATCGATGCCGACCCCGAATTCGGGCGCTCAGACCTGCTGGAGCATGTGCTCTCGACCTTTGAGGAGAACGGAAAGCTCTATCAGACAGTGAGCAACTTCTATATTCTGACGACCGGTGGGCTCTCGAGCGTGGTCGGGGATCAGATCGGATGGAACATGGACGCGTTCAACGCGGCGTATCAGCAGCTGAAGGCGGAGAACCCCCATGCGACGGTCTTTGACCTCTACACCACCCGCAGCGATGTTCTGACCTTCCTCCTGTATCTGGAGATGGAGAACTTTGTCGACTGGGAGACGGGGGAGTGTGCCTTCGAAGGTCCGGCATTCCAGGATTTCCTCTCCTTTGTGAAGAGCTTCCCCAGCACCTTCGACTGGGCCTCGGCAGAGCTCTCTGCGGCAGACCTCGACCAGGATACGCGCCTTCGCATGGGCGTGCAGATGATGAAGCAGTGCAACTTTGCTTGCTTTGAAGATGTCCAGACCAACACGGCCGGCCTCGGCGGAGCACCGATTACCTTCGTCGGCTATCCCACGGAGAGCGGCGTTGGAAGCATGTTTGCGCAGATCGGCAACTCCTTTGCCATCACCTCCGGCTGTTCGGACAAGGAAGCGGCCTGGCAGCTGGTTCGCCTGTTCTTCCTTCCGGAATATCAGGCTCAGCTGGAAGGGAATGTCTTCCCCACCAATAAGGCCATGTATGAAGAAATGAAGCTGGCCGCGCAGACGCCAAGTTATGAGCGCAATCCGGACGGAAGCTATGTTCTGGACGCCGAGGGCAACCGTGTCGAGGCAGACCGCGGCAGCATCCAGCTGAACGGCGAGGTATACAATTACCAGCCGGTCAGCGAAGAGGAAATTGCGCTGATGGAAGAGCTGATTGCTGCTACCAACAATATCCTGCACACCGATAACAGTCTCCGTGAGATTATCGAACAGGGCGCGGCGCCGTACTTCGACGACCAGCGCAGCCTGGAGGAAACCGCACGCCAGATCCAGAGCAGAGCCAACCTCTACGTGAACGAGCAGCGATAAGCTCCGGATATGCTGATGGCCTGATACCATTGGCGGATTAAGACGTACAGACAGCAGGAGCCCCAGAGAACACCGGGTTGCCGGATATCTCTGGGGCTTGGCTTCTATAAAACCGAAGGATCAGAATGCTGTTTCTTCCGACTTTCCGGATGGGCCTTCATAGGCCGCACACAGGATGGTCAGGTCATCAAACTGAGGCGCATTGCCGACAAACTGATGAATGGCAGCCTCTACAGTCTCCACAATCTGCCGCGGCTGGCCGTCCTGAACCGTGTTGAGAGCGTCCAGCGTGCGGTCAAGGCCGAAAAGCTCATCATTCGCATCGGTGGCTTCGGGGACACCGTCGGTATAGAGAAAGAGCCGTGAGCCAGGCTCGAGCGTAAGACTGTAATCCTGGTAGCGGGAACCTTCCATGCCGCCGACAACGAAGCCGTGCTTGTCTTTCAGAACCTCAAAAGCTCCGCCTGGATGCCGGATGATTGGATACTCGTGCCCGGCATTGGAGGCAGTGAGAACCCCGGTTTCCAGATCCAGAATGCCGATCCACACCGTGATGAACATCTCTGCCTGGTTGTTGCGGCACATCTGTTCATTCACCATGTGCAGGACATCTGCCGGACTCTGTTTTCCCAGAATGAAGTTCTGAATCAGAATCTTGGAGATCATCATTACCAGCGCGGCGGGAACACCCTTTCCCGATACATCCGCGATTACAAGGCCAAGATGCGTCTGATCAAGCAGAAAGAAATCATAGAAATCACCACCGACCTCCTTGGCAGGGTTCATGCAGGCGTAAACATCGATATCCGTTCTCTCCGGGAAGGGCGGGAATTTACTCGGCAGCATGTTGGCCTGGATACGCCGGGCGAGGTCCAGTTCGGTGCTGATGCGCTCCTTCTCGGCGGTGATGCATGTCAGATTGTCCATATAATCGGCAAGATCCCGCTCCATGTCTGCCATGACAAGACTGAGATTCTCGACCTCGTCTCCGGTACGGATATTCAGGGAAGAGAAATGATCCGGCGCCTGCACGCCGGCGTTCCGGTCGCGGACATAGTCCTGTGCTGCCTGCGCAATGGCGTTGATAGGCCGAACCAGGGTTCTCCTGAAGTGCCAGGTGAGCAGCACGGCAAAAAGATTTATGACCACCAGCATGGAGATGGTATACTGCAGGAGGAAGTTCTTCATCCCGGCGGCAACCTCCTCAAGAGTGACGTCCGCAAGTGCAAAGCAGATCAGTTCACCGGCCTGATTATAGAGCGGTACACCCGCCGTGCACATCCAGCCGTATTTTTCTGTTTTGCTGATATCATAGAGCCTGCCGCTTCCGTTCCAGTTCATAAATTTTTCCACCTCACGCGGGATAACTGGTTCCCAGTCTCCCGGAAAGCATTCAAATTCAGGGTCTGTTTCGGGATCTGCAATATATACCAGGGCGTTTTCTCCCGGCACGTACATGCCGAGGTAGAGATCATTCACATCGCTGGATTCACAAAGATTGTTCAGCACGGCGATCAGCGTCTGATAGTCTGTGCCCTCTGTAAAGCGGGCAAAGCCGCTGCGATATTCCGGTGTGCCGGTTTTGGACTTTTCTTCCGGGCTGAGTGAATGCCACTCCCGCATCACATCCTCCGCAAGAGGGTCAAAATAGACAACATTGTGCAGCAGGCCCTCCGCCGTGCGGGTGAGATTGAAGGCTGCAGAAGTGTATTGTCCCACTAAAGCATATGTATATAAACCAAGGCCAACAAGAAGCGCAACCAGCCCCATCAGAATGGAGCCCATAATGGTCGAATGGAATACACGGGCAGAGAGGGAATAGTGCTGCCTCTCGATCATCGTCATCTCTCTCACGGTTTTTTTCGGCATAGTTATACCACCCTGTCTTTCATTCTGGACTATCATTATACACGGTCGCCCCCTTCAAAACAAGGAGTTTTTCCCTTCATAAGAATAAGATAAGATTCATGCATAAGGAGCTTCAGCACAAATAATAATTTTTTAAGTTGTAATTTATGTTAACCTGATGTAGTATGTATATGCAGTATCTGTGAAGAACACCAAAAAGATATGCAGTATAACGGAAGAACTATTGAGAGGTATCCTATATGAAAATGAGAAGAAAACTGCTTCTGATCGCATGCCTGCTTCTGGGCATGCTTGTCCTGAGCGCCTGCGGTCTCTTCGAACGCAGACACAGCACCACAGCTGTCACACCCAGCCCAGCTTCTACGGTCACCATCGTGACGCCAGTTCCAACGGTGTCTGTTGCAACCCCGGCGCCCACCCCGGCTGCGAGCGTCACGCCCACTCCTGTTGTGACAACGCCTGTCGGCGCTCAGACTCCTTCGCCAAGCCAGGCTCCGGCAGCCACTCCGGCTCCTGCGCCAACGCCCACCCCGGTAGCCACACCAGCCCCAAGCCCAGTGGCCACCCCGGCCCCGACTGCCGCAGCGCAGTCCAATCTGCCGCGGGTAACCAAAAGCCCCACCGGTGAGACAGTTCCTATCGGCGGGAAGTGCCAGTTTGTGGCAAAGTATGAGAACGCCAAATGGGCGGAATGGCATTTTGTAAGCCCGGACGGTACCCGCGATCTTACGTACCTTGACGCGGCAAAGGAATTCCCCGCACTGAAGATTGTCAACGGCTATGCCAAGGACATGACGCTGGAGAACATCCCCGAGGCGCTCAACGGCTGGAAGGTCTATTGCCGTTTCAGCAATGATTTTGGCTCTGTCAAGACCGAGCAGGCAGCAATTACGGTTATGGGTACCGGCGCGGTCGCGACAGGAACCGGCTCCCCGAAGGTAACCAAGAGCCCCACCGGCGAGACCGTGAAGGCAGGCGGAGCGGCCACCTTTGTGGCAAACTATGAGAACGCCATCTGGGCAGAATGGCACTTTGTAAGCCCGGATGATACGCGGGATATTCTCTACAATGCGGTGAAAGCAGAGTTCCCCAATCTTACCATTACCGGGGGAGACCAGCGCATCCTGAAGCTGAGCAACATCCCGGCGACAATGAACGGCTGGAAGGTTTACTGCACCTTCCGGAACAATATCGGCGCGACTAATACGGCCCAGGCTGCCATCACAGTACAGGGCCAGGGTCAGGTGCCCGCCGCAGCTGCCGCCACCCAGCGTGAAGGCCTGGACGGCCGCTGGGCGGAGGAGATTGCCGGCCGTTGCCAGATTGATTTCAGCTATGCCGGAGAAGGCAGTGTGAATGCAGACATCAGCTGGGCGAATTCTGCCTTTGAACGCTACCGTTGGAAGATGACGGCAAATATATATCGGAATGATATTTTTATTTATGAAAACGGTCACTTCTGGGTTGAGACCTATTCCGATAACGGCGACCCTGTCGTCTCACAGGATACCTATGGTCAGACGGGAAGCTTCTATATGGAAAACGGAAAGCTCCACTGGTATAACGAGCAGACTGGCACCGACACGGTGTTTAACCCCGCCTGACAGAATTTAAAAGATTATGATGTATCCCGGTCTCTTTACAAATATAGGAGACCGGGAGAAAATATATTGGAAGGAAAAACAGGGACACCGCATGTGAGCTGCAGGCCCGGGAGGATTCCCGCCGGGAGAGGAGAGAACGGATATGGTAGAGCTGCTCAGTTTGGACCGCATCCCAAAAGCGGATCGGACAAAGATACAGGGAGAGGAATTCCGGGATGTCCGGGAGGAGCTTGACCGCACCATAGAACTCTGCGAGAAATACAACGAGATTATTGAGCAGGCGCCGGATGGGATCTATGTGACCGACGGTGATGCCAACGCCATTCGCATCAACCCCGCGTTTGAAAGAATTTCCGGTCTGAAGCGGGAAGAGATGCTGGGTGTGAACCACCGGGATCTGGAGAAATACGGGATTGTAGCGAGATCCAGCGCTCTGATGGTTGTCAAAACAGGGAAGCCCGTCACAATCATCCATGAATATCTGCCTACAAACAGGCAGGCTCTGGTCACCAGTATACCGGTATTTGACAAAAACGGAGAAATCAGCATGGTGGTCAGCAGCACCCGGGATCTGACAGAGCTTAACGACCTCGAGACGCGTCTGGCAGACGAAAAGGAACGCCGCATGCACTACGAGCGCCAGATTGAAATGATCCAGGCACAGCTGATTGGCAGCAATGACCTGATTGCCAAAGACAAGAAAATGCTGAGTATCCCGGATACAACCGCCCGCAGAACACGGTCATAATCCGGACGCCTACCCGGCCAGAATCCGTTTTCCCGCGTACAGCGCCCTGCTGTCAGAAGCTGCAGGGATCGTAGAGAACGAAAGCGGAACCGAGGATATAAGCCTCCGCAATGCCTCCAGAATCTGCTCTACATCGGGTTTCCCGCAGACGAGAGCGGTGACCAGAAGCTGCCCGTTTTCCAGTTCATAGTGGCAGTCTGCTATGGCAGGATCCGCAAAGAGAATTTCATCCAGCGCAGAGACACTCAGACCGGCTGTTTTCCGATTCAGCCGGTCAAGCCGCACCGTACTGCTTCCGCAGGGACAGGGATCAGGAAGAATCCGGGTATAGTCGCCGGTGCGGTAGCGAATCAGGGGCATGGCCTCCATTCCGATGGTGGTGATGACAAGCTCACCCCACTCCCCTGCGGGAAGAGGATTGCCGGAGTCATCCACAATCTCGGCAATAATGTGGTTTTCACGCAGATGCATGCCGTCATGAGCCAGACAGCAGATGGCACCGGCCATGCCCATCTCGCGGGAACCATAATGCGGGAAGAGCCGGGAACCCAGAATTGTTTCACAGCCTTCCAGAACAGACTCCGGACAGGCATCCCCGCTGACCAGCGCCCGGCGCAGGCTGCCGTGTCCGCAGAAGCGCAGGATGCCAAGAAGCTGCACCGGCATGCCCACAAAGGTATCCGGCTGTTCTGCCTTCATGGCGGAAGCATATTCCCCATAGCTCAGGGATGCCCCGAGGCAGAGAGGACTTGCGCCAAGGCGTCTGACAGCTTCGGCGATCAGCTCCCCAAGCCCGAATGGCCCGGAGAACGGGAAACAGATCATCGTTACACTGCCCGGAAAGATCAGCTCGCCCAGCCCGGCCATATAGAGCTGTATGGTGTTCTCCAGATCCTGCTCGGTATAGAAAACCCGCTTCGCGGCGCCGGTGGTACCGGATGTCGCATCGGAGAGAATGCGCTGAATCCGGCTCTGGGAACAGAGCAGCAGCGCACCGGCATGCTGTGCCAGATCCTCATCGGTGGTAAAGGGAAGGTTCGAGAGTTCTTCAAGAGAATCCAGCTTCTCCGGGAGTGTGCTGTAGAAGCCATTGCGCTTCTTCTCCCGCAGTAAAAGGCGATTCAGCTTTTGCAGCTGGATCGCCTCAATGGTTTTTCGGTCCAGGGGGGCCAGACACTCCTGCTCAAGGATCATGGCGTCCAGACGAGAGACAGGAACCCCACTCAAAGCAGATCCCTCTCCTGCAGGATTTCCATGCATTTTTCAAACGTAGAGGCGATGATCTGCGGGCAGTATTCCACGCGTTTGGCAGGGTTGCCCTTTGTGATATCGCGGCAGTCAATCCCACCGTAGTCTGCCGTCATCTCATCCTCAAACCACTGCGTGAACTCGCCCAGCGCAGGCTTGTGCTCGGGGGAATCCATGCCGAGGTCTTCTCCCTTCCCGGTGAAGAGGGAAATCAGGCAGGCGCCGCCGGTCATGCAGCCGCAGCATCCCTGCGAGAAGCCTACGCCTCCGTTGAGGCCGCCCATGGCCTTTACCAGCTCAGAGTTTTCTTCCCCGATGGTTTCCAACATCAGAATAGCCAGAATCTGACCGCAGAAATAGCCATAACGGCTCAGCTCCATTATCCGATCAAACAGATCCATTGTTTTCGTCCTTTCTTCCGATCAGCAGACGATAGCCGCATTTTTTCTCTGGCAGTTCGCAGCAGAGAGAATCGCCGCGCCAGATCGCTTCGATATAATAGTCCTTCCACAGAGACGTCATGTCTTCTTCGTACAGAATATGAAAACCCGCAGCCTCCGCCATCGGGCGCAGGGGATCAAACTCCACATCCGAGAGCATCAGCATACCACCAGGCCGGAGAATACGAAAGCTCTCGCGCAGCGCTCCGGGAACATCGCCCGAAACCCAGAAGGAACACTGGCTGATGACAGCATCCCACGAAGCTTCCGGGAGGCCGGTGTGCAGCAAATCCCCGTGATGCACGGTCTCACAACGGGGCATAAGATCAAGCCCCTCCGCGTCATAGCCAAGCGCACGCAGCAGATGAACCGCTTCGCCTGCGCCTGCACCCAGATCCAGAATACTGGCGCCCGCCGCCGGAGAGGCAAGAGCGAGC
>CADBNC010000233.1 GCA_902795885.1 Oscillospiraceae bacterium | reverse complement strand
TCCCTGCTGTCACATCCCCATCAGCTTTCTTGCCTTCTCCTCGTTCGACATGGTCTCGTCATCAAGGAGAGCGAAAAAGGCATCTACCGTCTCATCGTCTTTCGCGACATAAACAGGGGTGATGCGGGAAAGAATGTTTGTTACTTCTTCAATTTTACCCAACGGACTGCCACTATACACATCGACCGGGCGACCGCCCATCAGGGTGCCTAATATCTCTTCAACCTGATACACGCCGGACCGGATATCCAGGAGGACGATGATGTCTTCCAGGGTATAGCGGGGGAATCTGTTCTGGCTGAGATCATTGGAAATGTCTTCGGGTTCTTTCATGTTGTTCTCCTTTGTGTCATCGTTATAGGGGAGGGGGGAGCCTCAGCCTTCCTCAAAGTCTTCCGCCGAGACGCCCGGGGAGGGGGCTTCGGCCCGGGAGGCTGCCTGCAGGGTCCGGGAGGACCTGACCATGAGCTCGGAGGCGCGCTCCCGGATCTGGGCCTCGAGGCTGTCGGCGATCTCGGGGTTGTCCAGCAGGTACTGCTTGAGGGCGTCCCGGCCCTGGATCCGGCTCTCGCCGACGGTGAACCAGGCGCCGCTTTTGTCAATGAGGTCAAGCCGGACGCCCAGGTCGACGATTTCACCGGTTTTGGAGATCCCCTCGCCGTACATGATGTCGAACTCCGCCTCCCGGAAGGGCGGGGCGACCTTGTTCTTCACGACCTTGGCCCGGGTGTGGGCGCCGACGAACTCGCCGCCCACCTTCAGCGACTCCACGCGCCGCACGTCGATGCGGACGCTGGAATAGTACTTCAGCGCAAGGCCGCCCGGGGTGGTTTCGGGGTTGCCGTACATGACGCCGATCTTCTGCCGCAGCTGGTTGATGAAGATCACCGTGGCATTGTTCCGGGAGATGGCCCCGGCCAGGCGGCGCATGGCCTGGGACATGAGCCTGGCCAGCACGCCCACGACCGAATCGCCGATCTCGCCGTCGAGCTCGCTGCGGGGGATCAGGGCCGCGACGGAATCCACCACCACCACGTCCACGGCCCCCGAGCGCACGAGGGCCTCGCAGATATCCAGGGCCTGCTCGCCGGTGTCCGGCTGCGAGATGAGAAGCTCGTTGATGTCGACGCCGAGGGCCTGGGCATAGGCGGGCTCCAGGGCGTGCTCCACATCGATATACGCGGCGGTTCCGCCGCCCTTCTGGGCGGAGGCGACCACGTGCAGGGCGAGGGTGGTTTTGCCGGAGGCCTCCGGGCCGTAGATCTCGACGATGCGCCCCTTCGGGACACCGCCGATGCCCAGGGCCAGATCCAGCGTCAGCGAGCCTGTGGACAGGGCTTCCACGTTCACGGGGATATCATCGCCCAGGCGCATGATGGTGCCCTTTCCATAGTCGCGCTCGATGCGCTTCAGGGCCTCTTCCAGGGCCTTCTTTTTCTCCTCCGGGGTGCCGCGGGCGGCCGAGACCGGCGCGGCCTTGGTGCTTTTCTTATCGCTTTTTGCTGCTGCCATTTTACTTTCCTCCTTAAACCGGTAAAAATTGGGGTACCGCGGGAAAAAGGGTATAACAATACCGACCCACCGATTGACAGGCCGGTGCGTTGAGGGACGATATGCAATTGCCTGCGGGTTACTTCAGAACCCGGCCGAAAACCTGGAACTGGCTGTAGGGCGAGATGACGATGGGATCGTACTTTTCGCTGTTGTACGAGACCAGGACAGGCTGCCTGTGGACGGTGCCATAGCTGTCGGTATAATATTCCAGAACATCCTCATCCGGATCCTGCTCGTCGAAGACCTTGAGGAAGGCCCTGCCGTCATAGAGGAAGATGCCGACCTCACCCGGTTGGAGCTCGGCGCACTTCTGCACCCAGACGATCTGACCGTCATGATAGACCGGCTCCATGGAATCACCCGAGACGCGGATGCCCAGCTCCGCGCGGGCGGGGATCCGGTCTTCCGGGAAGGAGACCATTTCAAAATAATCGTCGGAATCCAGCAGATTGCCGGTACCGGCGGCGGCCGGAATCACGGCCACGGGCATCTCAACATGCTTCGCGCGTGGAACGATCTTCGGCACGGGCCTGTAGTTGCCGCTGCTGACAAGATCGCGCCGGTATTCCGCCACCTTGCGGAGACCTTCATCATTCAGGTCCGGCATATGGTCCGCCTGGTACGTGGAAAGGGAATCCTCCATGTCCAGCGCCCTGCACACGGCAAGGAACTGGTACGCGTTGGGAACCGAATCGCCCACCTCCCATTTGCTGATGGCGGCGTTGCCCAGATCGACCCCGTAGTCCTTCAGGGCTGCGGACAGGGCAGTGAGACTCCAGCCCATGCGCTTTCTCGCCGCGGCAATGCGGGCGCCGATGACGTTCTCTGCCCTTTCAGCCGCAATATTGTATCTGCCCCTGCTGATCGGGACTATATTTCCTTTTTTTGCCTTCATAAAGTTACCGTCCTTCCCTGCGGCTCACATCCGCCGCAGCTGTCCTCTGCTGTTCGGTTATATGGATTATACACCGGGGAAACACCGCTGTCAAGAAAAATATCAACTTTTGGTTGAAATTTTTATACTTACATATCGCGAAGAGATATGATGTCATAACAGCCACAGGGGGAGAAGGACACCCGGATCATCCCGGTGATTGTATGATAGCACGAATGCTGTCCAAAAATCCTCCCTTTCAGAAAGTCCCGGAAAAATTTTTTTCAATACCTGCGGAGGAACAGCAAAAAGAATCACAGCGAAAAAAACAACCGCCACTCGGCCAAGTGACGGTAGTTTTTGTGGTCTTTCGACTGCATTCTCTGCCGGAGTACACAGAGAGCCTCAGAGGGCCGCAAAGGTATGCATCATACCGCGGAAGCGCGCTCCGGAGCCCTCGGCGCTTTCCTGTGTGTAATGCCCCCAGGCGACGAAACAGCCGTCGTCAGCAGGGATAATATAAACCATCTGAAGCTCCC
>CADBNC010000232.1 GCA_902795885.1 Oscillospiraceae bacterium | reverse complement strand
CCGATGGGGAAGATCACATCCACCTCCCCGCTGTTCACATCCGCCACCATGGCGTCAAAGCTCTCGTACCCCTGATACCGTAAGCTGATATCCGAACAGCCGAGGGTGTCGAAGATCAGCGGGAGCACGTCCTTGACAATGCCGGTCACCTCGCCGTTTTCATCCCGGTCGCTGTAGGGCAGATAGTTCAGAAGATACCCGACGTGCACCTCGTCATGGCTCTCCAGCCATTCCTTCTCCAGCGAAGAGAAGGCCCGGCTGAAGAGGGTGTAGCGATAGTATTTGTCATTGAGCATCAGCAGGTAGTTCGGCTCATCCGTCTCCAGCTGGGCCTGGGCGGTGTCCAGCTGCTTCAGCAGGTCCGGGCGGGCGGCGTTTACGCAGAGGTAATAGTCCGAGGCGCCGAAGGCGCACAGAATCTCGGCATCGCTGCGGCCGTAGGTTCCGTTGCCCTCCACGGCGATCAGATCAGCCTGATGGGTATCGAAGGTTTCAAAGACGGCTTCATAATCCGGCAGCGCGAGAATCTCCGCCTCGATGTGGTGGCTGTTCAGGTAATTGCGCAGCACATCCACCATCGCGCTCTCCAGCACCACAATCGTCCGGCCCTTCATGGTGCGCGGCTCGGACGTGATGTCCGCATCCGAGGCGTGCTTCAGGAGGTTGTACGACTCGTGCCCCATGGGGGCTTCTGGATACAGGAGAAGGCCGACGCGGTCCTCGCGCCAGGCGAGCCCGGCCAGCAGGTCAATCTCGTGGTTCAGCAGCTTCTGGTAGAGCTCGGCATAGCTGCCGAAGACATAGTCATAATTCCAGCCGGTGTATTCCGAGAGCTTGCGGTAATACTCATAGGCATAGCCCGTGCGGACAGCGCCCTCCCGGGCACCCTCCTGGAAAACCTCGTTCTCGTAGTACCCGACGCGGACCGTGGTGGCTTCACTCTCCCGGGCAAAGGCCGGGACGGCCGGGAAAAGGGAAAAAACAATCAGGAGAAGCAATATGAAAGAGAGCAGACGGCGGCCTTTCCGCCGGCTGACAGAAGAGGAAAAAATCATCCTGACCTCCGCTTCCAGAAATGATGTTGAAAAAGGGCATTCTTACGATCAGTATTTTAGCATAGAAGACCGGCAGACGCAAGAGGTACGCCTGCCGGTGCTGCCATATGATGTTTTCTGCGCGCCTTTTCTGAAGGTCGGGTATTGCCTGGGTCAGAGGGCTTTGCCGGTGAAGAGATCGTCCTTCGTGAGGGCGCCGTCGATGCGGGCAGAGACAAGGTCCTCCACCAGCGTGCGCTCGAATTCGTCAAAGCTCTTGTTGATGATCGCGATGTTCAGCGCCTCCCGCAGGGAGAGGCCGTTTTTGACCAGGTTCACGGCGGCCAGCAGACCGCGCAGATCCAGGGCCTTGGTCGAGATTTCCGAGCTCTCGCATTTTTTGCGGATCTCCCCGAACAGCGCCGCCAGCTGCGCGGCGGCCTCCGGCTTCAGATCCGGGTGCTGCTGCAGCAGGAGCTTTTCAAGATCCCCGCCGGAGATGACCGGCATGTTGATCACCATAAAGCGGGAGGCCAGGGCTTCGTTCAGCTCCCGCGTGCCGGCGTAGCCATAGTTCATCGTGGCGATAAACCGGGTTGCCGGGTCGAGGCTGATGCGGCTGTAGCCCGGCACATCGATGATCCGGCGGAAGTCCAGCGTGGCGTGCAGCACCGCGAGGGATTCGTTCTTGGCCATGTTGATCTCGTCCAGAATCCCGAAGCCGCCGGCCTCGGCGCAGGCATAGATGGGCCCCTTGCGGAAGGAGACCTCGCCGTTGCGGAAGGTATCCGTCCCGATGAGGGTGGAGGCATCGGTGTTCAGATAAAAGGAGATGTCCCATTCCGGCCGGCCGAACACCGCCGAAAGATTCTCCGCGAAAACATTCTTGCCGGTGGCCTTGGGCCCCACAAGCAGAATATTCTCTCCGGAGAGGAGGGCCGTGATGGCCAGCTGCCAGATCTCCCTGCCGTAGTAGCGGAACTTCGGGGAGGGGACCCGCAGCCGGTCCTCCTCCGCCACGGGCCGGCTGCTCCGGTATTCCTCAATGCGGGCGATCAGGCCTTCGTCAATGCCCTCCTGTCTTAGAAAATCAAGCATGCGTATCAAACCTCTCTTATAAACTATCTCCTCAGATATGCCGAAGAGACCGGGAAAGCAAAATAAGTGTCCGGATAAGGCTCGTTCTTCAGCGAGAAATGCCACCACTCGCAGCCGATGGGCTCGAAGCCGCTGCGCAGCATGGCCCCGCGGAGGAACATGCGGTTTTCATACTGCTCCTGCGTGATCTCGCGGCAGTCCGGGTGCGAGACCGGGCCTAACAGATCGAAGGGGCTGCCCATATCCAGCTCCTTCCCGGTGCGCATGTCCAGCAGCGTCAGATCCACCGCGCTGCCCCGGCTGTGGCTCGACTGCTTCGCGATATAGCCCCGGGAGAAAAGCTCCTGCTTTTCCAGATCGGGGTAGAAATACGGCTTCATGCGGATATCCTGATCCTCGATGCCCCAGAGGATGAAGTGCTTCACCGCCGTGGCCGGGCGGTAGGCATCGAAGACCTTCAGGCGGTACCCCTGCACAAACAGCTGGTTTGCGGCCTCCTTCAGGGCCCGGGCGGCTTCGAGACTCAGCAGCGCGCAGGGCTCCTCATAGCCGTCGATGCGCTCGCCGATAAAGTTGTAGGAGGAATAATAGCGGATCTCCTGGATGATTTGCGGCACATAATCCGCCAGCAGCACAAAGCCCGAGGGATCCATCGCCGGGTCGCTGCGGTATTCTGTTCTCATGCTGTCCTCCCTCCGGCGGATCCTGGCAAAGCGGATCCGCCTCTGCAACTCAGAAGAAAATCGGCGCCTTAATGCTGAACAGACCCCTGGAATAAATGGCGCTGAGCGGGATAAAGGGCGTGTCCTTGAAGCGGGAATCCAGCGAATGCAGCCGGTTGTCGCCCATGACAAAGACCGTGCCCTCCGGCACCTGGAAGGTATCCACCGGCGACATGGTCACGTTCTGCTCGGCCAGATAGGGCTCATCCAGCTTCTCGCCGTTGCGGAAGACATTGCCCTCCCCGTCGAAGGTAATCGTATCCCCCGGCAGGCCGATGGTGCGCTTGACGAGGAAGCGGGGGCTGTCCGGATCGTGGAAGACGATAATGTCCCCGTGCTTCGGGACGGGGTTGCCGAACAGAAACGGCAGCCGCCAGCAGACAAGGATCGACTTCTCCTGAATGGTGGGCACCATGGATTCGCTGGGGACCTTGTTGAGGGTGATGACACACAGAAAAACGATGGCCGTCACAGCCATGATTTTCAGATAGGAAAGAATCTCTTTGATCATAAACACTTCTCCCTGGCCGCAGATTTTTCGCGGCCTCTTATCATACCACAAAAGCGCCTGCGCTTCAATACGCAGAACGTATCAATGCGCCGGCCTGCTCTGCCTTTCCCTGTCAGGGCATAAAAATCGTACTTGCGCGATGAATAAACCAGTCGTATGATGATATCGGTACCGAAAGCGGTGCTGATCCTGCTGTAATGGAAACGGAGGTAAGCTATGATCCGTGGCGCTGTATTTGATCTTGACGGTACGCTGCTGGATTCCAATCCCTATTGGGCCAGTGTGCCGGTCGTATATCTGGCCTCCTTCGGAAAGAAGGCTGAGGAGGACCTCGCAAAGACGGTTTTCAGCATGACTCTGCCGGAAGCCAGGGAGTATCTGATCCGGAAATATGACCTGAAGGTTTCGCCGGAAGAGTTTTCTTCCGGGATCGCCGGGCTCATGGAGAATTTCTACCGCAGCGAAATTCCCATGAAGGATGGCGTCCCCGGGCTGCTCGGCGCCTTAAAGGAGCGCGGTATTCCCTGCGCCATCGCAAGCGTGACGGACAGACCGCTGGTCGAAGCCGCCCTCAGCCGTTTTGGGCTTCTGCCGCACTTTGACGCCATTGTGACGACGGCGGAAGTGGGCGTCGGAAAGCACGCGCCGGATGTGTATCTCCGGGCGGCGGCAAAGCTCGGAAGCCGTGTTCCGGAAACGCTGGTTTTTGAGGATGCGCTTCATGCCCTGAAAACCGCGAAGGGAGCGGGCTTCCGGACGGTGGGCGTATTCGACAGAGCGATGGAGGAGCATATCGAAGAGGTAAAATGCTTCAGCGATTGTTATCTGGAGAATTTTTCTGATCTGAGCGGCCTGGTCCGCCTGCTGGACAGCTGAAAAACCGGCCCGATGAAACAGATCGTCTCTTTCCCGGAAAGCAGTTTCACAGAAGAAATGAATGCCGCAGACCTGGTTCTGCCGTTTTTTGTGACTCTGTTGTGATTGCGCCTGTATTATAATGCAGCCGTAAAAAGAAAACAGAGGCCGACAGAGCCTCAGAAATAACAGGAATCAAAAAAGGAGGTTATAAAAATGGCCGTAACAAATGATATCAGCCTTGAAAACGTCAATGGCGGTACCCCGTATGCAGAAGGCACTTTTGTCAACAATGGAAAGTTCATCCTCTACACCGTTGCCCCCGGAGATACCCTGGTCGGGATCGGCTCACGTTTTGGCGTCCACTACATGCAGATTGCCCAGTGGAACCATCTCGCCGACCCGAGCATGATTGTGGTTGGTCAGCAGCTCACCATCTATCCCAATGTTATCCAGTAAAAAGCACACATATCCGGCCTGCGGCGGGGGAGAGAACCCCACTG
>CADBNC010000231.1 GCA_902795885.1 Oscillospiraceae bacterium | reverse complement strand
GGCGCGAAGCTCGCTGACCAGATCTTCCAGCTGCTGTTTCTTTTCTGCCTTCTCCTCTTCGCTCAGATCCTCTCCGGTTTCCTGGCTCTTTGTTCGAAGCAGGATATGTGCGGCCGAAACATAACCGTTGTCCTCCAGATACTTCACGGCCTCTTCAGCAGGCAGGAGCTCGCCCTTCTCTCCATAGAGGGTTTTAAAGCTCTCCTGATAGAGAAAGTTTTGCAGTGTGAGACGCTCATACATCTCTTCATCCAGATAGATTTCTTCCAGATAGCTGAGGAAATCCTCCCATTTTCCGTCTTCGCCCATGGCCTGTACAAGGTCTTCCTGCTTCTGCTTCTCGACCTTCTCAATCAGAGCCTCATCGTATTCCACGCCGCAGTCTTCCGCAAGAGCTTCCACGGCAGCCAGCTGCACCATGATGTTTTCTGTATTCTCAGAAGCCATCTGGGCAAAGGTCTCGCTTCCTTCTTCATCTACGGCCTCATCCCAGCGGTAGACAATGCCGTAGTATGAGGCCAGAGTGTCAAAATAATCCTCAATCTGGCCGCACTGGGTATAAAGCAGGTAGAAATAATCCCTCCAGCTCTCTTCCTTGTCCCCGATGGTGAGAACCTTTTCCTGTCCGTCATGCAGGGCGTACATGGCATCAAAATCAAGTCGTCCAGATTTCGTCTCTGCTGCTTCTCCCGCAACCACTTCCGGCACATCCTCTGTATCTGTATCCTGACTTTCCTGCATCGGCTGCCCGACAATGGCGTCGGCAGAGTTTTGGCTGTTTTCTTCAGCGGAAGATGCTGTGAAAGATGCCGGCGCTGTCTCCGGTACAGCCGCCTGTGGGGCGCGAAGGATTCCCGACCCTGCCAGTACGGCAAAGACCAGGCAAAGTATTGCGGCTGCCCAGATGAGATTCTTCATTCCGCCAGCCTGAGCAGCTGCAGGCTTTTCCTCTTTTCCTGGCTGTTTCTCTTCCGCTGTCTTTTCCTTCTCTTCAGGCTGTTCCTGTTCAGCCGGGATTTCCTGCTCGATAACTTGGTTGTTCTCCGTGTTCATGTTGTGCTCCCTTCTTGTGCTGTGTGTCCTCTTTGTCCAGATCCGGAAAAACCGGCTTATTCCTGCTTTGGCTGCGCCGCTGCTGATTCCCATGCAATGGCAAACGTGCGGGCTTCCTCAATTACATTCTTTCTGGACTTTATCTTCAGGCTGAGACAGGGCTTCGACCCTGCCTCCACCCGGAGCTTTCCCTTATATTCCGGTCTTGCATAGAGCTCGGAAACCTTCTGCATATCAAAATTTTTCAGCGTAAAACGAAGCTCTCCCTGCTTCTGGGTGATATCGGTAATACCGGCCTCGCCGGCAACACCGCGCAGGATCGCCACCTGAACCAGCGCGTTCACCCCGGGAGGCGGGTCGCCATAGCGGTCGATGAGCTCATCCAGCAGGTCATCTGCTTCCGGTTCCGTCCGGATGGCGGCAATGCGGCGATAGATATCCATGCGCTGCTCGGCAGAAGGGATATAACGATCCGGGATATTCGCCGCCACCGCGAGGTCAGCCGAACATTCCGCCCTCTGCGGCACCGTGATGCCTCGTTCCTCCAGGACGGCCTCATTCAGCAGCTTCATATACATATCGTAACCAACGTCCACCATGTGGCCGGATTGTTCTGCTCCGAGCAGATTTCCTGCCCCTCGGATCTCCAGATCGCGCATGGCAATTTTCATTCCGGATCCAAACTGCGCAAAATCGCGTATGGCAGAGAGTCTCTTTTCCGCAATTTCGGTCAGAACCTTGTCCCTGCGGAATGTCAGATAGGCAGAGGCTTTTCTGGTGGAGCGGCCAACACGCCCACGAATCTGATGCAGCTGCGCAAGACCCATTTTATCCGCGTCCTCCACAATCAGTGTGTTGACGTTCGGGATATCAATTCCGGTTTCGATGATGGTGGTACAGACCAGAATCTGGGTCTCTCCCGCGGAAACACTGTCCATGACGCGCGAGAGCTCGTTTTTGTCCATTTTCCCGTGCGCTACGGCGACGGTAGCGTTTTCAATCATCTGGGAGAGGCGGTACGCCGTTCGGTCAATATCTTCAATGCGGTTGTGCAGGTAATAGACCTGGCCGCCGCGCTGAAGCTCCCGCCGGATCGCATCGCAGATTAGACCCCAGTCGTGCTCCATCACAAAGGTCTGAACCGGTTGGCGGTCTTCCGGCGCTTCCTCAATAAGAGACATGTCGCGAATTCCGCTCATTGCCATATTCAGCGTCCTTGGAATAGGCGTTGCTGAGAGTGTCAGTACATCCACGCCGCGGGCGAGTTCCTTGATATGCTCTTTATGCGTCACGCCAAAGCGCTGTTCTTCATCCACAACAAGCAGGCCAAGGTTTTTAAAATGCACATCTTTGGAAAGAAGTCTGTGCGTCCCCACGACAAGGTCACAGGAACCATCAGCAATTTTCTGCAGCGTTCGGCTGTTGGATCCCCTGGTGCCAGTTCCGATCCGACTGAGATTTTCAATCTCCACCGGAAAGCCAAAAAAGCGCTGCAGCGCCGTCTGATAGTGCTGCTGGGCCAGAACGGTTGTCGGGACAAGAATGGCCGCCTGTTTCCCATCGAGGATGCATTTCATCACGGCCCGGAAAGCCACCTCGGTTTTCCCAAAGCCGACATCCCCGCACAGAAGCCTGTCCATCGGCACCGCCGATTCCATATCTTTCTTGATTTCGGCTGTACAGCGCAGCTGGTCATCTGTCTCGGTATATGGGAAGTTCTCTTCAAATTCTCTCTGCCAGCTGCTGTCCGGAGAGAAGGCATAGCCGGGCAGGCGCTGCCTCTCTGCATAGAGAGCAATGAGCTTGCGCGCCATATCTTTTGCTGCGCTTTTTGCCCGTGTGCGGGTTTTGGCCCATTCCGTCCCGCCCATTTTGGAAAGACGAATTACCCGCTCCTCGCCGCCGCCGGTGTACTTTGACACCATGTCCAACTGTGTTGCCGGCACATAGAGAATATCCGTACCCGCATAGGTGAGTTTGATATAGTCCTTCTCCATGCCGTCAATCTGCATTTTGACGATTCCGTCAAAGCGTCCGATTCCATGTGTCTCATGCACAACATAATCACCGACAGAGAGATCCGCATAGCTCTCAATCCGCTGCCGGCCGGCCGGAAGTTTCCGTGCGGTTTTTTTCTTGTCCCTTCCGCGGATCAGCTGGGCGTCCGTCAGAATTGCAAGATGCAGTGAGGGATATTCCATGCCTGCGGAAACAGCCCCGATTCCAATTACACACTCGCCTTCTTCAGGAAGCTTTTCCACGTCCGGGCGGATCATGCATGCTGTTCCGTGCTCCTTCAGAAAACTCTGAAGCACACCGGCGCGTCTCTCATCCCCGGCGAGGATGACCACGCGGTAATTCTGCTTTTGATAAATTTTCAGGTCATCTGCTGCGGCCTGTGCATTTCCAGCGTATGAGGGCAGCTGCTTCGCCTGAATGCTGAAGAGGGATTTCGGCTGAAAGCCTCCTCTGCCCAGTGTAAAGGCATCTCCGGCGTACACGGGGAACTCTTCCAGAACACGCCAGATTTCCTCCGGTGGCAGGACAAAGCCAGACACATCAAATACACACTGGCCCTCCCTTTGCAGTTGCCGGATATCTTCACCCAGCTGCTTCTGGTATTCCTTTGCCATCTCTCCGCAGCGGGTCGGCTGGTCAATAAACACCAGTGCTTCTTCCGGAATGTAGTCAAATCCTGTTGCCGGCTCATACAGCAGCGGAAGCCAGCGATCCATATTCTGGATACGGACACCATTGGCAATGCGCTCCGCATCACCGCGCATGGTGGCTGCAAGCTTTTCCGCGGATTCGCTGCTGCGGCGGCGACCATAACGTTCGGCAAGATTTTCCAGTTTTTTTGCCGCGGTGTTCACACCGCCTTCCGAAAGTGTGGCAAGCGTCTCCGCTGCGGGGAGGATTGTGCATTTATCTATGCTTTCTTCCCGGCGCTGGGTGGAAATATCAAAAAATCCCATGGAATCGATCTCATCCCCCCAGAATTCCATTCTGACAGGATTTTCTTCCGCCGGGGAAAAGAAATCAAAAATTCCTCCGCGCCGCGCAAACTGTCCCGGTCCTTCCACCTGTTCAGTACGCTCATACCCACAGCGGGAAAGCGTCTCTTCCAGAAGCTCCGGATCACAGGATTCCTCCATAGAGAGGGTAAAGGCTGCTCTCTGCAGGGTGTTTTTCGGAATCGTTCGCTGTACCATGGCAGATACGGACGCAACCGTCACTCTGGTTTCTCCGCAGAGTGCGGCATACAGGGTTCTGAGTCTCTGCTGTTCTGTCCGGCGGGAAACGGCCTCAGCCGGGAGAAAGGAATAGTCTCGCATCAGGAAGGTCACTGCTTTCTGTCCCGTCATGCTTCTCAGATCACGCGCAAAATTTTCCGCCGCCGTATCATCCGGGCAGATCACAAATAATGGTTTTTCCAGCTTTCCCATCAGAGCCGCCGCAAGCTGCGCGCGGTGTACTGCCGAGAGACCGGAAACAAGCGCAGGAAGCCCGCCGCTCTCCATCTGTTCGGTGAGGGCGGCAAGCTCCTTGTGATTCAGTATTTCTTCAACGAGCTGTTTCATGTAAGGTTTCAGCCTGTTTTCCTTTTTTGATTAATGGATCATTTTCTCCATCTCCGCCGGTTTCAGACAGCGGGAATAAAAGTCAGCCAGAATTCGCCTGGCAACAGGCGCTATCTCCGCTGTCCCGCAAATTGGCTTTGCTGTCAGGATGACCTTTGCGCCGCCAATGCTGAAATCGCATGGAACCTCCTGATATCCAAAACGGGCAAAAAAGCGTTTCAGTTTCCGCAGATAATCTTCGCCCTCATTGTCGTCAAAGACCGTTAGTTCCGCGAGAATGCCCTGCTTTTCGGCATATCGCCGATGCAGCAGGCGCATGGCCTCAACGCCGACTCCCTTGCCCTGAAACCAGGAAAGAATCCCAAAATATTTCAGAAGAACATATCCATATACATTCCGGACACCGCAGAGAGCATATCCCTGAGGAATCCCGGTCGTCTCATCAACAAAAAGGAGAAATTCCTGATCGCCTCTTTTTACCGCCCGCTGTATTGCCCTCCGTGAGAGCAGCTCACGCGCGTCAAAATCCGTCTGCAGCGCCGGATACCAGTATCCGATTTCCCGTGCGGACAGCTCCTGTATTTTCAGCAATTGTTTCGCTTCCTCTCCTGTTCTCTTTATCCCTGTGAAGCAGACACTGTTTATATCTCTTCCGCAAAGCGGTTCCGCTGCTCCACGGCCAGCATGTCGCAGCGGTTGTTCCATGGATTGTCCGCGTGTCCCTTAACCCAGTGGTAACGCATCTCGTGCAGCTCTGTCAGACGCAGCAGTTCTTCCCAGAGCTCCGGGTTTTTGGCCTCTTCCTTTTTGCTGCGCATCCATCCGTTTTTTCTCCATCTCACTGCCCAGCCTTTTTCCAGAGCATCAATTACATAGCGGGAATCAGACCAGAGATCTACGGAGCAGGGCTCTTTCAAAGCACGCAGGCCTTCGATGACCCCCATAAGCTCCATGCGGTTGTTCGTTGTGGCCGCCTCGCCTCCGGACAGCTCGCGTTTATGCCCCTGATACATCAGGATAGCTGCCCATCCGCCGGGACCAGGATTCCCGCTGCAGGCTCCATCGGTATAGAGGGTAACGGTTTTCATTCTTCGTCTATATCGTCCGGATTCTCGGAATCTGCAAAATCTTCGTTATCCTCTGCATCTTCCTCTTCCTCG
>CADBNC010000230.1 GCA_902795885.1 Oscillospiraceae bacterium | reverse complement strand
CCGCTCGGCCTGGGCATGCAGGAGATCCGCATAAACAGACTGCTCCGTACTGAGAGAAAGGCTCAGAGGGACAGCCCTGTCCCGAACAATCTGGTGAAGGAACATATTGATGGTTCCGTTCATAGTCATACCGAGCTGGGACAGGACTGCTTCTGCCTGTGCTTTCAGCTCGGAATCAGTACGAATACTCATATTAATACTAGCCATGAAAATCACCTCAGCGACAGAATACCGCAAAAATGATGCAATGTCAATACAATTGCAGTTTCATTTTGCCCAGGATTAGAGAGGAATTGAAGTGTACCCCATGTCAAGGACAATTTTGAAAAAGTGACACCCGTTATGGAGGGCTTCAAGCTGTACCCCGGAATGTGGACACGGATTTTGTCAGATATCCCTGTTTCGTGGATGATAAATCCGAACAGCAGCTTTGCCAATTCCCTGTCCGATCCGTTAGTTGACAGCAGCATGGTTTTTGAGATTACAGGACAGGATGAGTTCTATCGGTATCTTCGTCTTAATTATGAAGATGACTGCCTGGATATAGAAGCAAATGAAAGAAAAAGGCTCCCAAAGGAGCCTCTTCTTTTATCTGTCCGCTTTGAAAGTTATCACGACACTTGAGCTGACGGTCAGCTTTGCCGCCTGCACGACCGTGCCCGCAGCTTTTGCTTCTGCCACATCAAAGTTATTCATTACACCCTTATCATAGCTGTATGTGTTCTGCTCTGCGATATCCTCGATTCCTCGGATCTGGAGCCCCGCCGCATCGGCTAGCACATCTGCCTTTGCCTGTGCGTCCGCCACAGCGAGCCTCATCGCTTTTTCCTTTGCCGCGGTCGTATCTGTTGCCGAGAAGTTGATGCCGTTCAGGGTATTGGCTCCAGCCCCAAATGCCAGGTCAATCACCTCGCCGACCCGGTCAATATCCTTTACTCGGATGGCAAGTGTGGAGTTGGCATTATACCCCGTGATCTGCTCAGAGCCGGAACCATAGTCATACATGGCGTAGATGTTGATGTAGTCGGTGTTGATATCTTCTTCAGCTATACCGTCTTCAATCAGGGCTGTCCGGATGGCTGCAATCGCCTCGTTCGCCTTCCCCTGCGCCGTTCTAACGTCTTTGTCTGCGGCGCTTACGCCGAGCGAGATGACGGCGCTGTCCGCCGGGACCAAAACCTCTCCGGTTCCGGTAACCTTTATTTCTGAATCAGCGAAGGCGAAAGCTGGAGTAAGCGATAGAATGAGTATCGCCAAAAGCAGTGATGTTATCTTTTTCATAATGCAGTCCTCCTTGTTTTTTCCCCATTCTACTCCCTGCCTGATTGGGAATGCAACAAAGGACCGGTGAATTCAGAATTCTTCAGAATCTTTTTGATGAATTTGGCGGGTATGCCACCAACAATTATGTTCGGCTCCACATCCTTCGTCACAACCGCACCAGCAGCAACGATTGCATTGTCACCAATGGTCACGCCAGGAAGAACTGTGACGTTTGCACCCAGCCAGACCTTCTTTCCAATATGAATCGGAGCCGGCAAAAGGTTGTTTCGTTTTTCCGGATCAGGATTGTGATTGAGTGTGGCGAGAACAGCGTTGTGGCCGATCAAAGCACCGTCATCGATTGTGATGCCGCCCTGATCCTGGAATCGACACCCTGAGTTGATGAACACATTTTTCCCAAGCTTGATGTTCTTTCCGCAGTCAGTGTAAAAGGGAGGGAAGAGACCAAAGGACGGGTCTATGGGGCGACCAGTCAGACGTTCCATTATCTCTCTAATTTCATCAGGAGTGTGATAGGAGCCATTCAGCTCTGCGGTAATCCGTAATGCTTCCTGGGACAGCTCATGCATCATGAGCCGGACTTCGGCATCAGTGCCGACTTCTTTTCCTGTGTCCATTAGCTCAAGCCATTGTTGAAGTGTCATTTTCTTGCCCTCTATTACTTTCGCAATCTCTTTTAGAGTCTAGGCATAACAAAACCTCTATTTGCGGGAAATCCCACAAACAAAGATGACATGAGATATATAAATTGTCAAGAAGGAAAACGGCATTTTCCATGTTATCTGGATGG
>CADBNC010000229.1 GCA_902795885.1 Oscillospiraceae bacterium | reverse complement strand
GGCCCGGTTGGCCTCGGTCTCGGAAAAGCGGAAGCGGTTTGCGATCAGGCGTTTCAGCCCCTCCAGGGCAAAGAGAAAGATGCCGTCCGCCTCCTGACGCAGCTTGTCCAGCAGCTCGGGGTCTCTCTTCTCCTCCGGCACGGCATGGTCGAAGCGGATGATAATAAGCCGGCGGTAACATCCCTCGGACCGGTCGCCGTAGTTCCGGGGGATGTTGTTGCAGGAAAAGAGAAGCCGCGCCGTGGACTGGAAGGAAAACGGGTTCTTGTTCTTCTTTTCCACGGTCAGATAGTCCTCGCCCACCAGGGCCTTGAATATGCCGTTGTCGTCAATGTTCTTCGTGGGCAGGTCGGCGAAGATATTGGCAAGCTTGCCGAAGAGCTCGGCGGTCTTGAAACGCTCGTTCAGCGCCTGCCAGGAGACGTTGGAGACGTTCTCCCGGCCAAGTAGTATCTCGTTGAGCACAAGAAGCAGCTGGGATTTCCCTGCGGCGCCCTCGCCCACAATGACAAAGCACTTCTGCGCCCGGGTTACGGGGACCAGAAAATACCCCAGCATCTCCTGAATCAGCGGAATCTGACCGGGCTCGATGACTTCCTCGAGATACTGTTGGAAGCGCGGGCATTCTGCCTTCGGGTCATAGCGCACATTCAGCTGCACGGTGCTGTAATAGTCCGGGGTATGCGGGGTCAGCCTGTCCTCCAGCACATCATACAGGCCGTTTTTCACATTGATGATATAGGGGTTGGCGTTCAGCTCATGGATGCTGCGCTGGATACTAAGCCGCCACTGCATCTCGGCATCCGTAATCTGAGACATTTTGCATTCGTGGGCGATCATTTTATCCCGGACGATCTTCTGGGCCTGCATCTCCGTCATTTCCCGGTAGACACCGTCCTCGTACCGGTAGTGCTGCTCGGCCGCATAGAAGACCTTCTGCTCCTTCGCAAGATGGTCTGCCAGAATGCCGGGCAGGAAGCGGAGAGACAGCTGATCGGTTACCTCATACCAGGGTGGCAGAACCATCTTTTTCCTGTTCATTCTTGCCTTCCGTCCGCTCTCGAACGCTTTCGATGCCTCACGGTATTCTCCGGTCAGCGCGCGCAGGAAATTGCTCTTCAGCTTGAAGCGCTCCTTCAGTTCATAGCCGATGATGCCCTCGGCCGCGGCAGACTCCTGATTAAACAGATACTGGCGCACAAAAGCCGATGCCGTCAGCAGATCCTGCATATCATCCCCGGTGATGGGCAACTCCGCTATCACCTCACGAAGGCCGTCCACGTCCATGGGCTGAAGGCTCAGTGCGGCCGGGGATTTGCAGGTGCATTCGCCGCTCTCGAGCTTCGGGCATCTGTATCCCTTTTCCGCGATGGTTTTGCAGGTCATGGCCCCGGTGCCGCTTTCAAGGAAGTGATTGATCTTCTTCCTTGTCTCATCCTGGCTGTACCCCGGATAGTCTTTGGACAGCCGGTGGATCATCTCGGTGCCGCCCTCGAAGCCGGCAAGATTCGAAATCATGGCGTACCACTCCGGCTCCGGCAGGGTCGCCGCGTTCTCCCGGCAGTGCCGGATAAAATCGCAGGCCCGGACCACAAGGTTCAGCCCCGGATCGCTCCCCTTCTTTTCCTCCACAGGGACTTCCTGCAGAGGCGGCATGCACTCGCTGATCTGCTGCTGGGTGTAACGCCGCTCGGGGTGAAAGAGAATGCACTTCACCTCCACAGGCTCCTGCTTGCAGTGGTTGAAGCCCGGAAGGCGCATGACGCGGGATTCGTTGACACATGCGGGGTCGCCGTCAAAATACCGCACCAGCTGCTTCTGGATGCCCCGGAAGCGCGCGACCTCGCCGTCCTTCACGAACCAGTAGGTATGCAGGGATTTGCGAGTCCGGATAATCATGGAAGGTGGCAGCGGGAAGGCGTCAATGCGCCTGCGCTGTTCGTCGAAATCCGCCTTGTCCATCTCCACAAACTGGGCATTGATGCGGGTGATGGCCTCATCGCAGTGGCCTCCGTAATTGACCGTGAAGAAGACACCCCGGTTCATGGCATTGTGGTTCCGAAGCGTCCCCTCAAGGGATGCGAACTTCCCGCACTCCTCTGTGTATTTTGCTCCGGGGAAGATGCCCTCGCCTCTGTCCTCAAAGACGCGAAGGCAGACCATCTCATCCGCGTTGAAGAGGCTGTTCAGCACCTCCTGTGCGGTGATGTCCATCTCTGTTTTCAGTTCCGTTTTCATCTTCATTTCGTCCATATTCTCTGTGCTGTATCCTCCTTTATATAAGACAGGTTTTATTCGTCCAGTTCTTCCATGCTGCCGAAGGTCAGGCCCGCCGAGGCCTCGGCAATCAGCGGAAGGTCAAACTCCGGAAAAGGCCTCTGTTCCATGCAGCCTCGGATAAAAGTCACGGCCTCCTTCAGCCTCTCCTCCGGAATCAGGAAAGTCAGCTCATCGTGGATCTGCAGAATGGGCTTCAGCCACGGGCGGTCCGGCAGGCCCTGCAGAATGCGGGTGATAGCGAGCTTCAGAATATCCGCGGCGGTCCCCTGGATGGGCGTGTTCAGCGCGCAGCGTTCGGCGAAGGACTTCTTCCCCCAGTCGCTGCTCTGGATGTCCGGAAGATATCGCCTGCGGCCCAGCCAGGTTTCGGTATACATCCGCCTTGACGCGATGGTCTTTGTCTCCTCCTGCCAGCGGCTGAGGCCCGGGTAGCCTGCCTTCAGGTTGTCCAGAATCGTCTGGCATTCCTTCAGGCTTTTGTCGACCCCGGCTTTGAACTTCAGTGTCCGCTGCAGGCCCCGGGGAAAGAGCCCGTAGAAGGTACCGAAGTTTACGTTCTTGGCGATGGTCCGCTGTTCCTTGTAATCCGGGCGGTGCTTGTCCCGGGCCGCCTCCCGGCTGATGCCGAAGATGACGCTGGTGGTCGCCGCGTGAATATCTCCGTTGTGCCGATAGGTCTCCAGCATAACGGAATCCCGGCAGTAGAAGCTCCCCACCCGCAGTTCAATCTGGCTGTAGTCCAGTGAGAGAATGAGCTGGCCCGCCGGGGCGCGGATGAAGGACCGAACGCCGATTGGGTCATTGGTTTTGCGCGGCATGTTCTGGCAGTTGGGGTTGCGGCAGTTCATTCTCCCCGTGTCGGTGGAGAGGGCGAAGAGCTCCGGATGGATGCAGCCGGTGACGGGATTGAGGTGCTTCAGATAGCCCACAATGTAGGTTGAGAGGATCTTTCCCCATCTGCGGTATTCCTGCACCAGCATGAAGAGGCGGGACAGCTCCGGGCGGTTTTCATCGCACCATTCCTTCAGCATCTGCATGGCCATGTCGTCAAGAGATTCCCGGCTGGAGTCCGTGGTCTTCAGCACCGGCAGACCAAGATCGTCGTAAAGAGCCCTGCGGAAAGCCGCGGATGAGCAGTTGCTGCCGATGTCCACGTCCCCGATCATCTCCCGGATTTCGCCCCGGATGCGCGCCATCTCTGCCTCTGCTTCGCGCTTTCTCTCCATCATGAGCGGGATGTCGACCGGCACACCGTTGTGGTGCATGATGCCGAGATAAACAGCGGTGGGACTCTCGATCTCTTCCACAATCCTTCTGTGCTTCGGCAGGAAGCAGGCAAACCATTCATTGAAGATGCGATAAAGCCGCAGGGCGAAGTCCGCGTCCGCGGCACCGTATCGGACAGTCTCCGGGTCGTTGGGGTTCAGTTCGTCGAAGTGCCTCCCATCTGTCACCTCCGTGAAGGTGGGCAGCTCCTCCCCGCAGAGCTCGCCCGCCAGCTTCTTCAGGCCGGAATCGGCCAGACTGCGATACTCCCAGTCGTTTTTGAGCGTCATCTGGCTGGCGCAGATTGTGTCGTAAACCGGCGCCTGGATGACGATCCCCCGGTGATAGACCATCTGACTCTCGAAGGCAATGTTGTGGGCAATCTTCAGAACGGATGTGTCTGTCAGAAATTCCTGCAGGAAGGCAAAGAATGCAGCGCTGTCGATGTTTGGGCCGCTCCGGTGCGCGAGCGGGACATAGATGCCCGTGTGCTCCGCCACCGAAAAGCTGCAGCCCACGATGTGGCTCCTCGCAGGGTCCAGGGCGGCCTTCGCGTCATCACGGTAAGGCGTGTCCGGCGCGGTCTCAAAGTCGAAGGCGACAGCACGGCTTCCGCCGAGATAGTCCCGGATGCCCTGCACCCCTGTTACCAGAGTATAGCTGTTTTCGGTCTTCGGATTGTTTCTGTTCATGAATACCTCCTCAAGCACATATTTCTCATGTCTTTCCCCCTTAAAAATGGTATAAAAAATGCCCTGCTAACTCAGCAGAGCTAAATACGCCCATGGTATAAAAAATGCGCTGCCCGGATTTCTCCGTTCAACGCATTGCCCTCCGTGAGGGAAACATTCATTTTAACTTCAGGTAAATCATATCACGCGTCAGGCGCTTTTCAAGTATCATTTACTATCCTTTTTCATAAATTATTTCTTTCTACTCCTCTGCCAGTTTAACAATACCATAGATTGCGCGTCTCATGTAGGCCCATTTACTCTCATTTCGCTTTGCAGATGTGAATTTTCTGTGAACAGCAGCTGCTTTTCCTGAAAAATGCGCTGTCCGGATAGCTTCTGTCAGTGCATTGCTCCCCAATGGGCATTCATAATGACGGTAGTTTAATAATATTACATTTTCCTTGGGATAAAAAGTGACAAATAAGGACAGTTTCATGAAGTATATGTATTTTTGTGAATTGCCATACGACGCAGAGATTTTCCCCAACATTTTCCGTGAATATGCTGCAAGTTCTGCCCGGGAAATTCTCATGGATTATTTGATTTGTCCTCTGCCATCTCCTCCAGCGCACGATAATCAATTTTCCCTATTGGTGTCACTGGAACGATTATCGGATGGAGAGAAGATAGTAAACGTTCCGGAAATCAATCATTCTGGATCAATTTCGGTATTTTTCAGATACTTTCTGAGCTGCAGCTTCACGTCGATGCTGCCGTCCTTGTAGATTCCATGACGATCCGAGCTGCAAAGTGCTTGTAGCCAATCCCGCTGCGTGTTCAGAGGGCATTAGCTTACACAAGCATTCCAGTTCAAGGCAGGAGCCGCAGTTCTACGACGTCAATGGGTTGATGATACTATTTTTCGACCGAATTCGCAGGGAGCCTTATCATATGAACGGGCCCCAACGCACAGCAACCCATATCACGGTAATCTGTTATGTAAGCAAGGATTGAAGAAGACCATTGCTACGATGTTAAAGTCCAGTATTGCAATGTGCGTTGAGAAAGTTCTTCCACGGCCCGAGGAATGATGCTTTCAATTAATTGCGCCATAATGGAGTTCCAGATGCTCAGGAGGGTGTAGTTAAACAGCCTTTTTTACACACGACAAAGCTGTGAAAAAGTAAACATTCTCCGGGATCATGGTGCGTTTTTTACCATGATTCCGGAGGATCTTTTTTTCTACGAGCGCCAGTTCTATACTACAGTATAGAACTTTTGCTTTTTGCTGCTTGGCCGGTCTGGTATCGTCATAGCAAGCTTTCCGTTATCCAGAAGAGGTTGAATATAGCGCTGCATC
>CADBNC010000228.1 GCA_902795885.1 Oscillospiraceae bacterium | reverse complement strand
GAGAAGGTGCAGATGAGCTGCGTAATCGGCGTGCCCGATGCCTACCGCATGCAGAAGGTGAAGGCCTTCGTGACGCTGGTGCCCGGCACCCCCGCCACGGCCGAGACCCGGGACGAGCTGATGGCCTACTGCCGGAAGCACATCGCCAAGTACGCCATGCCCTATGACATTGAGTTCCGCGACGAGATGCCCAAGACCCTCGTCGGCAAGGTGGCCTACCGTGTCCTCGAGGAAGAGGAGCTGGCGAAGATCAAAGCCGCCGAGGAAGCCGACCAGGCAATCTCCGCTGCCAAGGCCGCACCCAAAGGCTGAAGCTGAAATTCCCTTTTCAACGCACACACCCCCGGCCGGATGGCCGGGGGTGCTTTGCTGTTTGGACTGGTTTATCTGCATACCTGGCATTCAGGATGAAAGTGTCAAAAGCAGCCCGTCACAGCAGATTCTTTACAAGTTCTTCGCAGGTACAGACCAGTACATCGTCATGCCGTCTTATTTCTTCAAGAAGATGTCTCAGGATAGTAATCTTGCCCGGCGAACCGATCGACTGCGGCGTAAACTGCGGAACAAAAAGGAGGCCTGAGGCTCTGTAGGCGCAGAATTCCTCCAGGAAGTTCTCTTCAACACGCTGATATGAGGAGACCCTGCTCTGTCCTATCGGGAACGCTGGACCATAGTTGAACGCAAAATAGGGAAAGTCATGCAGATTCCAGTTGACCGGCAGCTCGATCAGGCCGGTATCCGGATGCAGATACGGACGGTCATCATCATACAGAGAACTAGAATACACAAATCCCGCCTGATGAACAAAATGCAGCGATTCCTCAAACAGCTCTCCCTCCGGGGCGCGAAATCCAACAGGCGTTTTCCCCGTCACCCTTTCAAGCGCTTCCTTTCCCATCTCCAGCTCTTCCATCTGTTCACCGGCATCCAGGAGATGAAACGGTCTGTGGGTGTGGCCGTGGAGGGCAATCTCATGCCCTCCTGATGTGATTTTTTCAATAGCGTCCGGGTGCCGCAGCGCAATCATGCCCGGTACAAAAAAGGTTGCTCTGACAGCATAGTCTTCCAGGGCCTTCAGTACGCGGTCCAGCCCCCGTGCGATGCCGTAATCACCCATGGAAAGTGTTTTCGGACGGGTTTCGGATTCCGGAAACAATCCCAGCCAGAACATTTCCGCATCAAGATTCACCGTTATGAGTGCGGTTGGTTTTTTACAGGTCCACTCAATTTCCATAATCTATCTCTTATCCTTCTTCTCAGTAGTTTTGACGCCACCAGTCGGCAATCTGACTCCCGGATGCAAACCACACATTATGCTCACGGATATAACAAAGCAGCCTCCGCAGCATGGCCAGTCTTCCTGGCGATCCGATGATTTGAGGATGACACAGAATTACAAAGCACAGTCCCTCAGCATAGTAACCGTCAAATTCACGTCGGTAGTTGTCATAAACCTGTTCGATTCCTGCGATGCGATCCTGCCCTGAGGGTTCCGGCGGAAACATGTTATAACCAAACTGCACAAAGTCGTCCATGTCCCATTTGGGGGAGATCTCAATGAAGTCCGTCTCCACACCATCAATTACGGTTCGATAGGGACGGTCATCACCCCGCATTGAGCTGGAATACGAAAAGCCCAAATCCACCAGAATCCCTGCCGTTTCACGGGACCAGTCCCCGGAAGGAGTACGATAGCCTATCGCTTCTCGGCCTATTGTGTTCTTAAAAATGTTCTGGCTCTTCTGAATAATTGCGCGCTGTTCTTCGGGGGACAGGTCAACATAGCGCTCATGATGATATCCGTGATGACCGATATCGTGTCCACGCTCCATGATTTTCCTGCAGAGTTGGGGGTGATCTTCCATCACCTTGGCCGGGATAAAGAATGTTCCCGGGAGCTTCATATCATCCAGCATTGCAAGAATGTTCTCGACAGCACGTTTGGGGCCATAGTTGCCAACAGAGTTTGCCCTGATATACCTTTCTCCGTCAGGGTATGCCTTTGCGCCGTTTTTCCAGATCGTATCTCCATCAACATCAAAGCTCAGCATCACTGCGCATTGCGCCCCATTCGGCCATTTCAGCTTTTCAAATGTCCTCGTCTGCATTATCTGTTTACCTCTTGCTTTTCAAATTGAATAGTTGGAAGCCCCGATGATCAGAGCACCTTCGCCAGGAACTGCCGTGCACGCTCGGATTTCGGGGAAGAGAAGAAAACATCCGGTGTCGCTTTTTCGGCAAGAACACCGCCATCCAGGAAGCAGATCTGGTCTGCAACCTCTCTCGCAAATCCCATTTCATGTGTCACGAGAACCATGGTAATACCCGTGTGTGCAAGATCTTTGATAACATCAAGAACTTCCTTGACCATTTCAGGATCGAGCGCGCTGGTTGGTTCATCGAACAGCAGGACCTCAGGCTGCATCGCCAGTGCCCGTGCGATGGCGACACGCTGCTGCTGCCCGCCAGAGAGACGGCTGGGATACTGGTGCGCTTTTTCTTCAAGGCCAACACGCCTGAGAAGCGCCATTGCCCGGTCAGTTGCCTCTTCTTTCCCAAGGCCCAGGACTACCATCGGAGCATAAATCATGTTTTTTAAAACCGTCATGTTCCCGAACAGGTTAAAGTGCTGGAATACCATCCCCACATTGCTGCGTATTTTGGCAATATCCACGCCCTTTTCCAGAATGTTTATGCCATCGATCGTGATGCTGCCACCGTCCGGCTTCTCCAGAAGATTAATACATCTGAGCAGAGTGGATTTCCCTGACCCGGAGGGTCCGATGATGGCGACGACTTCGCCTTTTTGAATCTCAAGGCTAATATCCTTCAGTACTTCAAGCGTGCCAAAGTGTTTAGCCAGATGTTCAATCTTAATCACTGACGCGGGACCTCCTCTCAATTCTGCGCCCGATGGCAGTCAGGCACATTACCAGCACATAGTAAACAGCAGCGGCAATAATAAACGATTCAAACGCACGGAAGGTCTTTGCCTGTACCAGCGTTGCCCAGCGCATGGTGTCCGCAACCCCGATGATCGAGACCATACTTGAGTCTTTCAGAAGGGCTATGGATTCATTGATAAGAGAAGGAAGAATACTCTTCAGAGCCTGTGGGAAGATGATGTTCAGCATCATGCGCCACTTCGGGATTCCGAGAGACATTGCCGCTTCCCACTGTCCACGGCTGACTGCCTGGATCCCGCCGCGGATTGATTCTGAAATGTAGGCAGCAGAGTTCAAACCAAACGTCAATACGCCTGCCTGAAGAGCCGTGATGTTGATATTCAGAAGCTGCGGTGTGGCATAGTAAATCAGCATCAGCTGTACAAGAAGCGGGGTGCCGCGGAATACCGAGGTATAGCCCTGTGCAAACAACTGCAAAGGCCTGACTTTACTGATTTTGATCAGGGACAGAAGCGTTCCCCATATAAACCCCAATATTGTTGACAGCAGGGTAAATTCCAACGTTAAAGAGATTGCTTTTCCCAGTGTGGGCAAATAGCTGGCGATAGCCTGAAAATTCAGCATTTTGTATCCCTCATCCCTTGCAAAATACCGCAACCTGTCAGGCTGCGGTATTTTGCTGTATCATCCTGTCATTCATCCAGCGCACAAACCTGAGGAGATAAAGATCATTTGCTGTCGGCCTGCTCGGCATCTGCCGGGACTTCTTCGTCAAGATCAAGCTCGGCGACAAAGGCCTCGTACTGGTCAGTGGCTTCCTCACCGAGATACTTTACCAGGATATCGTGCATGGTACCGTTGGTCATCATCTCATCCAGAATTTCGTTGATCTGTTCAACATATGGGCTATCCTTCGGAAGAGCGATGGCAAAAGAGTCTTCCATGGTGACTTCACTCTCGATAATATGCATCTCAAGGCCTTCATTCTCCTGCACGAAAACGGCTGCCTGAGTAGAATCGAAGATACCCGCATCGCAGCGGCTGTTCAGAATCTCCTGGATGATCAGGGGAGTGCTGTCAAGCTCGGCAACCTCTGCCCCCTCCACCGACGCAGCAACATTGGCATAGCTGGTACCCATGGAAACGCCGATTTTCTTTCCCTTCAGCGCATCCAGTGTGTCATAGCCGGCGTCCTTTTTGCAGATGATCGCATTCATCGGAAAATAATAGGAATCCGTGAAATCAATGATCTCCTTGCGCTCGGCAGTCGGAGAGATACCAGAGATGATGATATCAGCACGGCCGGACTGCATTGTGGGTACCAGAGCAGAGAACTGCATGTCCTGAATGTCCATCTCAACACCCAGTTTTTCGGCAATGTATTCGGCAATATCGATATCGATGCCGACATACTCAGTCGTGCCATCCGCGATTGACTCAAACGGCGGGAACGTTGCATTGATTGCCATGACCCAGGTATCATTGGCTTCGGCAGAAGCTGTTACACAGATCCCAAGCGAAAGAACCAGGACAAGTGCAAACGCGAGTAGTTTTTTCATTATCATTTCCTCCTCGATTTTTTGTTTCTTTCAGAATTTATGTTACAGATTCATTTACCAAGCGGCGAATGAATGGCAACACACTTCTCAGGGCGCTCTTATGAGATTATTATTTCTCCGCCAGACCAGGTCCTGATTCCGGAAGGGGGAAGCGGATAAGATACAGGGCTGGTCTGAAGCTTCATACGAACACAGGCTACGGCCATCACCACAGAGGCAATGGCGGAATCGATTACCGGTACACCCAGGCGGGTTGACAGCTCTGCAGCTTTCCCAAGGAAAGAAAGACATCCCAGCACAATTGCCTGTGCCCCGCAGTCTTCAATCAGCGTCCGTCCGGCGGCTTCCAGTCTGGACAGCATTACACTTTCCTGGCAGCAGGACAGATCTCCGTCATGATCTGCTCCCACAATGCCGCAAACTCTTTCAAAAGAGATGCCTGTCTGGTACAGAAACTGATATTTTTCAGGAACGCGCTTTGACTGACTCAGCAAAATCCCAAATTGACGGGAAACCATCATCGCGCTCAGACACGCGGCCTGGCCCCCTCCAACCACTGGGATTTTCAGTACCTCACGGCATGCATCCACGGCAGGATCGCTGAAACAATACAGCACAACCGCATCATACCCCTGCGCTTCGGCGTCTATCGCCATCCTGATAATCTCGGGCCCGGCAAGGGCCGCATCAAGCATGGAATCCAGATAAACATGACTTGTCTGCAGGCACTGCATGGAAAGCTCCACATCCGGACCGGCGGCCTGCTTCAGCAATATGAGGCGTTCAGCGATTTCGTTTTCCGTCATCCCATAATCGGGGTTAATAATCTTGATCCGCATATTAGGCCCTTGTCTGATGAATATTTATGCCGTATTATACATAACATCATTCATTCTGTCAAGCAGAACAGCTCAGTTCAAAGCTCAGCAACCGCAGTATTGCAAGTTCCTTTGTTTGGCATTTTCAGATTCCTGATATTTTCACGCCTCTTCATCTTCATGCGTCCGGCAAATAAACGAATGTCATCAGGTGATAATGTGTAATTATTCAGTATTCTTACAGCTCGAAAGCGCACCCCCGGCTGAACCTCCTCTTGCAAATCAGCACCAACTCGTATAGAATACAGGCAGGGAAACAACAAAACTTGAATTTCACGGAACCTGTGCTTTAATACAGTCATGAGGTCGTGTAGCATTTTCATTTATGGTGTGCACGAGGAAACCCCGGGAGTTGCAGCTCCCGGGGTTTCTGCCGTATTGATGGGCGGCCGGCTAACGCCGACAGGCTGTTACGCCAAAGGGTACGAGGAACACGTCAGTCCCTTCGCGGCAAAGTAATTGCAAGTTATCGCATCAGATTTTAATAATATTTAAAAATCTGATGCGATAACTTGATTTTTTCATGCAAGGCGGGTATGCTATCACCAAAATCTTACAAGTGATCCTACAAGCGGAGGTGGCCTGTGGAACTGTTCAAACGAGAGAACTATCTGAAAAAGATCCGAGGCTTTTATCATGCTTCTGACATTATCAAGGTAATCACCGGCGTGCGTCGCTGCGGGAAATCCAGCCTTATGCAGATTGTGGCGGAGGAACTGCGGAGCGCCGGGATCGAAGAGAACCGGATTATTTTTCTGAACCTGGACAAACGTGAATACCGTAAAATCAAAACAGCCGATCATCTGGACGAGCTGATTGCCGGCTTTCCACAGAGCAGAGAGCTCATGTATCTCTTTATAGACGAGGTGCAGAATGTCGCGGATTTTGAAGAAGTCCTCAACTCCTACCGGGAGGATGGTGGCTATTCCATTTTCATTACCGGCTCCAACTCCTATCTGCTCAGCGGGGAGCTTGCCACCAAGCTGACCGGCCGCTACATCGAGATTGAGATGTTCCCGCTGACCTTTGACGAGTATCTCCAAATCAAGGCCTTCTATCAGAAGCCTGTCGATCTCAATCTCAGTGTGGAGCTGAACCGCTATATCCTCGAAGGCGGCTTTCCGCGTGCCATCCTGATCGACGGCCTGGAGGACAAACGGCGCTATACTGAGAGCGTCATCACGGAGATCTTTGAGAAAGATATTCGCAGGCGCGTGAAGATCAAGGACAGAGAAGCCTTCGAGGCTGTGCGTCATTTCATTGTCAACAACTTTGGCGCGACGATGAGCATCAGCAGTCTCCAGGCGGCGCTGACCAGGATCGGTATGACCATTACACGCGCCACAGTCAGCAAGTATATTACCGCACTGGTGGAAGCCAAAATACTCTATGCGTGTGACCGCTTTGATATGAAATCGAAACGGGCGCTCAAAGGGGAGAAAAAATATTACCTCTCCGACCTGAGCTTTTACTTCTGCGACAACACCGATAACCGCATCAATTATGGCCCGGTACTGGAAAACCTTGTGTACTTCTATGCCAGAAGCCGTTCTCTGAGCGTCAGCGTTGGGCGGATCGGAACACTGGAATGTGACTTCATTTTGCGTAACAGGGAGATGGACTACGCCTATCTGCAGGTAGCCTACTCCATTGCCCAGAGCCGGGAGACGGAAGAGCGGGAGTACCGTCCGTTGGAACAGATCCGGGATAATTACCCAAAATATTTGCTGACAACAGACTATCTGTTGCAAAAGCGCAGCGGTGTCCGGCATGTGAATCTGATGGAATTTATGAAAAACGGGACAGAGTTTTGACCAAAGGCTGTTTCCCTGTTGGGGCGCAGATCAAGGCAGTTCTCTTTTAACCCGAAGGCAGAGATCAGGGTATTCATGATTTTATTCCGAAGTCAATCTGATGTTTTGGCACTATTTCTTCGGAATAAAATCACAATCGCATGTTTTATTCAGAATAAACCCGCAACGCACACACCCCCGGCCGGATGGCCGGGGGTGCTTTGCTGTTTGGAGGATTTAATATGGACTGCAGATTATGGATTACAGGTTTTGTGAATCAGACGCTCTCGAATTCCTTCACGATCTCGTCCTCGGGCGCTTTGGTCGCGAGGCTGACGATCACGATGAAGATGCAGGAGACGATGAACGCGGGAAGCAGCTCGTAGATATCCCACGCGCCGCCGAGAGGCCGCACGCCGAATTTCCACACGAAGATCATCACCGCGCCGGAGAGCATGCCCGCGATGGCGCCGTACTTGTTGCAGCGCTTCCAGAACAGGGCGAAGAGCATCACGGGGCCGAAGGTGGCGCCGAAGCCCGCCCAGGCGAAGGAGACAACCCGGAAGATCGAGCTGTTGGGGTTCAGGGCGAAGAACACGGCGATAATGGCGATGCAGATAACACCGAGACGGGCGATCAGCAGGTTCTTTTTGTCGTCCAGCTTCAGCCCGCAGACATCCTGCAGCAGGTTCTGCGTGATGCCCGAGGCCGCGGCCAGGAGCTGCACATCGGCGGTGGACATGGTGGCGGAGAGGATACCGGCCAGGATGATGCCCGCGATGATGGCGAAGAAGAAGTTCTTCTGGGCCATGACGCCGGCCGCCCGGACGAGGATGGACTCGGCCTCCGAGCTGCTGCCGAAGCCCTGGATCACGCCGGCGTTGACCATGCCGTAGCCCACGATACCGATGATGACGGCAACACCCAGGGAGACAACAACCCAGATGGTGGCGATGCGGCGGCTGACCGGGATCATCTTATCGTTCTTGGCCGCCATGAAGTGGATCAGCACGTGGGGCATGCCAAAATAGCCAAGGCCCCAGGCCAGCGTTGAGAGAATGGTGATGCCGCCGTAGGAGCCGGCAGAGGTCGCCTCGATGTTCGTGCTGGCGAAGAAGTCCAGATACCCGGGGACGGTTTTGGCGTTGGCCATGACGGCGTCCCAGCCGCCCGCGCTGTTGATGCCGAAGATCAGCACAACGATCAGGGCGAAGGTCATCACCAGGCTCTGGATCAGGCTGGTGATCGAGGCCGCCATGAAGCCGCCCATCGTGCAGTAGGCCACGATTACGATGGCCGAAATGATCATCGTCGGCACATAGCTCCAGCCGAACATGGTGTTAAACAGCTTGCCGCAGGCCACAAAGCCCGAAGCCGTATAGGGGACGAAGAAGATGATAATCACGAGCGCGCCGACAATCTCGATCAGCTTTGTATTGTCACGGAAGCGCCGCGAGAGGAAATCCGGTACGGTGATGGCGTCCACCCGCTCGGAATAGGTGCGCAGGCGGCGGGCAACGATCAGCCAGTTGAGATAGGTGCCGGCGGCGAGGCCGATGGCCGTCCATCCGGCTTCCGCAACACCGCAGAAGAGGGCCAGACCCGGTACACCCATCAGCAGATAGGCGCTCATATCCGAGGCCTCTGTGCTCATCGCCGCGACAATCGGGCCGAGCTTACGACCGCCCAGATAGAAATCCGAGCTGGTGCTGGTGCCCTTGGAATGGCGGTAGCCGATCAGGATCATCCCGACCAGGTAAACAACAATTGCAAGAATAATAAATACGTTGGCTGACATGCGAACCCCTCTTTTCTTTGCGATGTACCGAATGATACCCGCAAAACCGGGAAGCCGCAAGAGGATAAGAGGGACATTTTGGTTGATTTTTCCGTTTTTCCGGCTATAATAGAAACGGAAATAATTTTACTCATTTAAGTATGAATTCTTTTCATTTAAAGGCAAAAAGAGGATACCTGACATGAATCTTGCGAAATACGAGGCGCTGGCCGCCGTGGTCGAGACTGGCAGCCTCACCCTTGCCGCGCGGGAGCTGGGGATCACCCAGTCGGCCGTGAGCCACAGTCTCGAGAGTCTGGAAAAGGAGCTGGGCCTGCCCCTTGTGAAGCGGAGCCGCGCCGGGGCGAGCCTCACGGCCGAGGGCGAGCGCCTGATGCCGGCGGTCCGCGCCCTGCTGAACAGCGCCGAGCAGCTGGGGCAGACGGCGGCGGCGATCCGCGGTCTGGATACCGGCATGGTGCGCATCGGGGCCTTCACCTCGGTGGCGGTGCACTGGCTGCCGGGCGTGCTGCAGGAATTCCAGCACGATTTCCCGAAGGTGGATTTCCGCCTGCTGAACGGGGACTATCACGATGTGGAGCAGTGGCTGCAGGACGGCAGCATCGACATCGGCTTTGTGAACATGCCCTGCGCGCTGGACTGCGAGTGCATCCCCCTGATGGAGGACAGGCTGCTGGCCATCCTGCCGCTGAACAGCCGCTTCGCCAGCTACCCGAAGTTTCCCCTGACCGAGTGCGAGACCGAGCCCTTCATCAGCCTGCTGAAAAGCTCGGACCACGACGCGCGGCGCGCCCTGGAGGCCGCCGGGGTCGAGCCGAACGTACGCTTCTACACCAAGGACGACTATGCCATCATCGCCATGGTAGAGCAGGGCCTGGGGATGAGCATTATGCCCGAGCTTCTTCTGAAGGGGCGGCACGACAGGCTGCTGACCCTGCCGCTGATCCCGGAGGCAAAGCGCACCATCGGCATCGCCATCGCGGCCGGGGACAAAGCCGGGCCCGCCACCAGGCGCTTCGCCGACTATGTGGTGCGGTATGTGACGGCGCAGGTGAAGGCAGGGTAAGGAAGCCGCAGCCCGTGCGACCGTAAAGGTCCGCAGTACGGCAGCTCTCAACACAAGCGAAACCCCCGGCCGGATGGTCGGGGGTAATGCTTTTTAAGCGGTCTTTTATTGTGCGCTTTTTACTTTTCTCTGGCAGCCAGCCAGGCCATCGGTACACTGGGGAAGTTTGTGATGATGCCTTCAATATCCCAGGCATAGAGCTTCTCCAGGCCGGCCATGTCGTTGACGGTCCAGACGTTGATCTTGATCCCGTGGGCCTTGCAGTCGGCGACGTTCTCGTCGTTCAGCGCGGCTATAGGGGGATGGTAGCACTGGAAGCCCGCGGCCTCGCAATAGGCGCCGGGATAGACCTTGACGCCGCTCTCGTGCTCCACCAGGGCACCGAGCTCCACATCCGCGGGGACGATCTTCTTCATTCTGGACATGCTGAAGTGGTTGAAGGAGGAGAAAAGAACCTTTTTCTCCAGGCCATACTTCACAACCATGTCCCAGGTTGCGGCTTCGATCCCGGGATAGTAGGTGTTGTCGGTCTTGATCTCGATATTGGTGAAGAGATCCTGGCCGGCTGCCCATTCGCAGTATTCCTCAAAGGCGGGGATCTTCTCCGGGGCGTATTTGTCCTTCCACAGATTCGCGGCGTTCAGCTTACGCAGATCCGCATAGCTGATATCGCAGATGCGGCCGGTCCCGTCGGTCGTGCGGTCAACCCGCTCATCGTGATGGACCACAAGGACACCGTCGCTGGTCATGTGAACGTCCAGCTCAATTCCGTCCGTGCCGACTTCGGCGGCCTTGCGGAAGGAGAGCATGGTGTTTTCCGGATAGGCGCCGCTGTAGCCGCGGTGTGCCATAACTTTCATATTGCTATAACTCCTGTACGATTAATAAAT
>CADBNC010000227.1 GCA_902795885.1 Oscillospiraceae bacterium | reverse complement strand
GAGCTGTCCGACCGCGTCGCCGTCCTGCGCCACGGCCACTTCGTCGGCGATATGCTGACGAAGGACACCAACGCCCAGGAGATGACCAACATGATGGTGGGCCGCCCCGTGGTGCTCAACATCGAACGCCCGGAGCCGGAGGACCCCAAGCCCCGCATCGAGGTCAAAAACCTCACGGTGCGCAGCATCGACGGCATCCTGAAGCTGGAGGATGTCTCCTTCACGGCCTATTCCGGTGAAATTCTCGGTGTGGCGGGCATTTCCGGCTGCGGCCAGAAAGAGCTTCTCGAGTCCATAGCCGGTCTGCAGCCTGTTGAATCCGGAAGCGTCTCGTATATTGAGGACGACGGCAGACGTGAAGAGCTGATCGGCAAGGATCCTCTCAGCATTGCCGAGATGGGCGTAAGCCTCTCCTTCGTTCCGGAAGACCGCCTCGGCATGGGTCTGGTCGGGAATATGGACCTCTCGGACAACATGATGCTGCGCTCCTTCCGGAAAGGCCGTTCTCTCTTCACAGACCGCCGCAGCCCGAAGCTGCTGGCCGAAACTGTCGTGCAGAATCTCGAGGTCAAGACCCCCGGCATCACGACCCCGGTCCGGCGCCTTTCAGGCGGCAATGTGCAGAAGGTCCTTGTCGGGCGTGAGATTGCCTCCGCCCCTACCGTGCTGCTGACTGCCTACGCTGTGCGCGGTCTGGATATCAATTCTTCCTACACGATCTATGATCTCATCAACCAGCAAAAGGCCAAGGGCGTTGCGGTCATCTATGTCGGCGAGGATCTGGACGTCCTGCTGGAGCTTGCCGACCGCATTCTGGTTCTCTGCGGAGGAAAGGTCAGCGGGATTGTCCCCGGCCGTGGCGCAAGCAAGCGCGATGTTGGCCTGATGATGACCAAGCTGGGAGGGCATGCCGATGAATAAGAAACCACATAATCCTCTCTTCCATGTTTCAAAGCGGGATAACCTGCGCTGGTACCAGGCATGGGCAATCCGCGGAGGCGCTGTGATCATTGCACTTCTGCT
The DNA here is from genome assembly GCA_902795885.1 of Oscillospiraceae bacterium. Taxonomy (GTDB): domain Bacteria; phylum Bacillota; class Clostridia; order Oscillospirales; family Oscillospiraceae; genus Limivicinus. The sequence continues at coordinate 4,233 of CADBNC010000227.1, read as the reverse complement.
CTGTGCGCTGATCACCACCATGGTAACAGGTGAAAATCCTCTTGCCGTTTATGCTGCCATCTGGAGAGGCTCCTTTGGATCCCCGCGCAAGATCTGGGTTCTTCTGCAGAATGTGGCCATGCTGCTGTGTGTTTCCCTCGCCGTAACCCCGGCCTTCCGGATGCGCTGCTGGAACCTCGGCGCCGAGGGGCAGGCGCTGGTCGGCGGGCTTGCCGCTGCGGCCTGTATGATCTGCCTGCGTGACAGTCTTCCGAACTGGGCCATCATTCTCTGCATGATCATCTTTAGTGCCCTCGCCGGTGCTGTCTGGGGCGGGATCCCTGCCCTGTTCAAGGCGAAATGGAACACCAACGAGACCCTCTTTACCCTGATGATGAACTATGTGGCGATCCAGCTGGTTGCCTATTTCTGCGTCGTGTGGGAATCGCCGAAGGGCTCCGGCCAGATCGGCATCATCAATCCCAACACACAGCTCGGCTGGTTCCCCACCATCGGCAGCTACAAATACCTCCTGAATGTTCTGATCGTCGCGGTTATCTGCGTTCTGATGTATATCTATCTCAACTACTCCAAGCACGGATACGAGATCGCCGTTGTCGGTGAATCTGAACGCACCGCCCGCTATGTGGGCATTAAGGTCGGGAAGGTTATTGTCCGCACCATGCTGCTCTCCGGCGCCATCTGCGGCATTGCCGGCCTTCTGCTTGTGGGCAGCACGAACCACACCCTGACCCCGAACATTGTCGAAGGCCGCGGCTTTACGGCCGTCATGGTCTCGTGGCTGGCGAAGTTTAACCCCATCTGGATGATTCTGACAAGCTTCCTGCTGGTCTTTCTCGGCCGCGGAGCCGGCGAGATCGCAACGAAGTTCAGTCTCAACCAGTCCTACGGCGATATCCTCACCGGCATTATCCTCTTCTTTATCATCGGAAGCGAGTTCTTTATCAACTACAAAATCAACTTCCGCCACAGCGCGGGGAAGGAGGACTGAGCCGTGTTTGATTTCATTTCGTTCATCCCCCGCGCAATCATGCAGGGCACGCCGCTGCTTCTCGGCAGCACGGGCGAAACCCTGACTGAAAAATCCGGCAACCTGAATCTGGGTATTCCGGGCATCATGTATGTCGGTGCGATCAGCGGCGTTATTGGCTCCTTCTATTATGAGCAGGCCGCAGGCGCTGCCATGAATAATGCCATCGCCGTTCTGATCCCGGTGGTGTGCTGCCTTCTGGGTTCCCTGCTGATGGGTCTTCTGTACTGTTTCCTCACCGTAACGCTTCGCGCCAACCAGAATGTTACGGGTCTTGCCCTGACCACCTTCGGCGTTGGCTTCGGCAATTTCTTCGGAGGCTCTCTCATCAAGCTTTCGGGCGCAAAGGTACCCTCCATCATTCTGACCGCCACCAGCAACGCCTTCCGGAAAACGCTTCCCTTCGCTTCCTCCGCAGGCTCCTTCGGCAAGCTCTTTCTCAGCTATGGTTTCCTTGCCTATCTTGCGGTCATCATCGCGCTGGTCGCCTCCTATATTCTGAAGAGAACCCGCACGGGTCTTCATCTTCGCGCCGTTGGCGAGAGTCCAACCACAGCGGATGCTGCCGGCATCAATGTCACGCGCTACAAATACGCAGCAACCTGCATCGGCTCGATGATTGCGGGTCTCGGCGGTCTGTACTATGTCATGGACTATGCCGCCGGCATCTGGTCCAACGATGCCTTCGGTGACAGAGGCTGGCTTGCCATCGCGCTGGTCATCTTCACAGTCTGGCGGCCGAACGTGGGCGTGCTCGCCTCCTTCCTCTTCGGTGGTCTCTATATTCTGCATATGTATATCCCCTCCGGCATGAATCTCGCCGTCAAGGAGCTCTACAAGATGATCCCCTATGTGGTAACGATTGTCGTGCTGGTCATTTCCAGCATGCGCAACAAGCGCGAGAACCAGCCGCCCGCCTCCCTTGGCCTTGCCTATTTCCGGGAAGAGCGATAGGGAAGAACATTTACAGCCTCTTCATAACATTTCCGGCATTTTGTGATAAATTGAAAGATGTGCGCAGAGGCGCAGTCTTTCCCGCATGCCTCGGAACCTGTGATGAAGAGGAGGTGTCCTTCCTTGCTGAAAAAAAGCAACGTCCCGCCGGACGGACAGGATTCTTCCCACGCGCAGGGGTCTTCCCGGACGCAGGATTCTTCCCATGAGCAGGCAGATGCCGGATCGCCTCATAAAAAAAGGCGTCGGTCTCGTCTGCGGATTCCGCCCGCACTTGGTGTGGTTCTGGTTTTTGCCCTGCTTCTGGCGCTTTTCCTGGTTGGGTTTTCCATTTATCGTGAAAGAAGCGAAAACTGGCTCTCTTCCGATGACGCCCTTCATATTGCGCTGAACGATGCCGAAACCTCCGAAGGCCTTATTTATGATGTCAGCGTCCGTCTCTGTTCGGGAGATCCGATGATCTATGCGGTTGGCTTCAAGGACTATACCGGGGAGTATTATTACGAGATGGACGCCAAAACCGGCGTCATCCTGGAAAAGAGCAAGCCATCCTCCTGATATATCTGCAAGTTTACAAAATCATACAGTCAAAAGCGGGACAGGGGCAGCCTCCTGTCCCGTTCAAGCAAGGAGCGTTATTTATGCACCGCAATCCTGGACACCGGTTTCTCTGCCGGCAGCCGGTCTCTGTTATTCTTATTCTGCTCTCCTGCTGTCTTCTTCTGAGTGCCTGCGGCAGGAAAGAGCAGACGGAAGAACCGGAAGCCGAAAGCACCCCCCATGTTCTTCAGGCAGAGGAGGTCAAAATAACCGGGGCCAATTTCTATGATTATTTCGACTACAAGGAATATCCCAGCTTCGTCACCGACGAGGACGGGAACATCAACGCCTGCAATCTCAGCTACGGTTTCTCTCTGCGGGACGGCCTTGTTGCGGCCAATGACCCGAAGCACAAAGATACGCTGAGCGTCTCGTTTCAGGCAGAGGGTGTCTCACAGTACGGGGAGTTTGATGTCAACTACATGACTCTTCAGTATACCGGCAGCCCCATCTCGGAAGAGCTGGAGGCTGTTTCCGAGACACTCACATTCTGGCCGCAGGGCAACCGCACCATCAGCTATCCTTACGGCACGCTGAGCAGCAGCTATATCATCCGGCTGTACAACTTCACGGTCACTTCCGTCAGCGGAAGCATCTGGCTTCTCCGCTGAGATGAATCGCAGCCCCGGAAGGAAGGGAGGTGTTCTTCATGCAGGGTATCTTTTATACATATACCATGACCGCCAGCAAGGCCGTCCTGGTTCTGCTCACCCTGGCCATTCTGGCACGCTGTGTGCGCTCGATGCTGCGTGAAGAATACGACCCTGAAACCTGGGCCTATCTGCGCTACGGGCGCGAGCAGCTTCCTGTCGAGCACTGGGAGGTCATCATCGGGCGCTCCCGCGATGCCGATGTCTGTATCCCCGACCGCGAACTCAGCCGCGAGCACGCTGTTCTTCGGCGCTCTGATGACGGGCAGTGGGTTATCCAGGATATCTTCGGCCGCGGAGGTATCTGGGTAAACAACCTCTTCGTGGAAGAGGATGGCTCGCCCGTTTCGGACGGGGATGTCCTCAATTTCAACGGCATTTATGTCCGCTTCAAGGATCTCAGTCTGGAAAAGCGCGAGAAGCTGGAAGCCAGGCGCAGCGGCCTGAGTGCCCGCTATTCCCCCGCCATTACACTTCTGATGCTGACGGCTTTCCAGATGATTCTGCTGCTGCAGCACTGCTTCTCTGCCCTTCCCGCGGATATCCCCGATATTGCCCTGGGGTTTTTCAGCCTGGTTGTGATGGAGTGGAGCTGCTATAACGCCATGCGCATTATCAACCGCAGCGGCTTCGAAATTGAAACCATCGCTTTTTTTCTTTCGTCACTCGGCATGTCCGTGGCTGCCTCTTCGACGCCGGATGACCTGTACAAGCAGATTCTTCTGACCCTTGCGGGGGTTCTTCTGTTTTTGTTCTTTGGCTGGTGGCAGCGCTCGCTGCACCGAACCGCCTCTGCGCGTATCCCGGTCGCCCTCGGGGCCCTTCTGCTTCTGGGCATCAACGTTGTGGCCAGTGATGTGGTTCTCGGTGCGCGAAACTGGCTGGAGTTCGGTGGTTTTTCCTTTCAGCCTTCCGAGCTTGTGAAGGTCGCTTATATCTATGTCGGCGCCTCCACGCTGGACAGGCTCTTCCGACGGGGCAACCTGTATGTCTTCATCG
>CADBNC010000226.1 GCA_902795885.1 Oscillospiraceae bacterium | reverse complement strand
TCGCAGAGCTCGCGCACAACATAGCCGCGGGCAAAGCACTTTCCCTCCGCGTCCTCCGGGATCAGGCCGTAGTTGCCGATCAGCGGGAAGGTCTGCAGAATCATCTGCCCCACATAGCTGGGGTCTGTCAGGGTTTCCAGATAGCCCGTCATGCCGGTGGTAAAGACCAGCTCGGCAATGGCGTCTCTATCTGCGCCAATGGCGATGCCTTCAAAAACATCGCCGTTGGAGAGTACAAGATATGCTTTTTTCTTCATGGAGTTCCCCATTTCCCTGCCGGATGCCTACGCAAGTGTGGCCGCCATAACCGCCTTGATGGTGTGCATGCGGTTTTCGGCCTCGTCAAAGACGATCGACTGCGGCCCCTCGAAAACTTCGTTGGTCACTTCCAGCGCGTCCAGACCAAACTTTTTGTAGATATCAAGTCCGTTTTCGGTCTCCAGATCGTGGTATGCCGGCAGGCAGTGCATAAACCGGCACTGCGGCCCCGCCAGCTCCATCAGCTTCGCCTTCACCTGATAGGGCAGGAGATCGTGGATACGCTGTTCCCAGACCTCCGTGGGCTCTCCCATCGAGACCCAGATATCCGTATACAGCACATCCGCCCCCGCGACCGCCTTTGCGGTGTCGGGCTCAAACTCCAGAACCGCGCCGGTCTCCGCCGCGATGGCCTGGCAGGTTTCGATCAGGGCCCTGTCGGGGAAATAGCTCTCGGGCGCGCAGGCGACAAAGTGCAGCCCCATCTTCGCGCAGCCTACCATCAGGGAATTGGCCATGTTATAGCGGGCATCGCCGAGATAGACAAGCTTCCGTCCCTTCAGGCTGCCGAAGTGCTCCCGGATGGTCAGGAAGTCCGCCAGAATCTGCGTGGGGTGGAATTCGTTGGTCAGGCCGTTCCACACCGGCACGCCTGCATAGTGCGCCAGCTTCTCGACCCTGGCCTGCTCAAAGCCGCGGTATTCGATCCCGTCGAACATGCGCCCGAGCACCCGCGCGGTGTCAGCGATGCTCTCTTTCTTTCCAATCTGCGAAGCCTGGGGGTCGAGGTACACCGCGTGCATCCCGAGATCCGCAGCCGCCACCTCAAAGCTGCAGCGCGTGCGGGTGCTGGTCTTCTCAAAAATCAGCGCCACATTCTTCCCCTCGTGCATTTTATGGGGAATGCCGGCCTTTTTCTTTGCCTTGAGATCCGCGGCCAGGTCAAGCAGGCCCTCGATCTCTCCGGGGGTAAAGTCCAGCAGTTTCAAAAAATTTCTGTTCTGAAGGTTCATGGCCTCTCCTCTCTTCTCATCCCGTCATGGCCGACTGGCGACCGTTTCTTCTTCCCTGTCAGATTCCGCCCGATGGAGTCTCAGGGCTTTGCCGCTTCCAGGATCACATCCAGTGCCTGCTCCAGCAGAGCCATCGGGATATTCAGCGCCGGCAGCAGACGGACGCGGTCCTTTGCCGTGAGGCAGAGAACGCCCTTCTCCATGCAGGCCTTCAGTACGTCCGCCGCAGGCTTGACTGTCTTCACGCCGATCATCAGGCCCATGCCGGCCACATCCTCGATCCCGGGAGCGCCCTGGAGCTTCCGGAAGATCATTTCGCTCTTTTCGCGTACCTCCGCGAGGAGGCTGTCGTCGATGCGGTTGAGAATGCTGAGCGCGCCCGCGCAGCAGACCGGGTTCCCGCCGAAGGTGGAGCCATGGTCGCCTGCGCCGAGGGTAAACTCCGTCTTCTCGCCAAAGAGCACCGCCCCCAGCGGAAGGCCGCCGCCGATTCCCTTGGCGGTGGAGATGATGTCCGGCTGCACGCCGTAATTCATATAGGCATAGAGTGCGCCGGTGCGTCCGTTGCCGGTCTGGACCTCGTCAACCAGAAGAAGCAGGCCCTCTTCCGCGCAGAATGCCGCAAGACCCGTGACAAACTCCTTCTTCAGCGGGATAACACCGCCCTCGCCCTGGATGCATTCGATCATCACGGCGCCTGCCTTGTTGTCCAGAGCCGCTTTTTTGACTGTCTCAAGATCGTTTGCCGGGGCGTGCACGAAGCCCGGGGTCAGGGGCTGGAAAAGCTCGTGATAATGCGCCTGGCCGGTGGCGGCGAGGGTGGTGATGGTGCGGCCGTGAAAGCTGTTTACCAGCGTCACGATGGTGCTGTATTCGCTGCCCTTGTGCTCGGCCGCGTATTTGCGCGCGGTTTTGATCATGCCCTCGTTGGCCTCGGCGCCGGAGTTGCAGAAGAAGACCTTCTTCATGCCCGTCCGCTCGCAGAGCTGCTGGGCCAGCAGCGCGCAGGGCTCGGTATAGTAGAGGTTCGACATGTGCTGCAGTTTGCCGAGCTGTTCCGTCACGGCCTTCTGCCAGGCATCATCCGCAATTCCGAAGGCCGTCACGCCGATGCCGCTGCCCATGTCAATATAGGCCTTGCCCTGTTCGTCCCAGACCTGCGACCCCTTGCCGTGGGTCAGCTCCACCGGGAAACGCGCATAGGTGTTGGCGATGTACTGTTTGTCAAGCTGTTTCAGTTCCATGATCTTCTCCTTCTCTCCGCCGCGGCATCTTTTCACCGGACCCGGGCTGCCGGGGGCAGGGGTTCTGCCCCGTTTTTCCTTTTCAGTCTTTTCTGCTCTCCGGGCTGGTCTCTTCCCCGGGTACTACCATGGTGCCGGCGCCCTCATCCGTCAGCAGCTCCATCAGGATTGAGTGGGGCACGCGGCCGTCCATGATGATGGCCTTTTCAACGCCCCGGTAGATGGCCTCGATGCAGCAGTCGACCTTCGGGATCATCCCGCCGGCAATCACGTTCTGCTTGAAGAGATTCGCCGCCTCCTGGATCGTGAGCTCCCGGATCAGGGTCGACGGATCGTCCTTGTCCATCAGAACACCGGCGATGTCCGTCATCATGATCAGTCGCTCTGCCCCGAGGGCTCCCGCGATATAGGCCGCGGCCGTGTCACCGTTAATGTTATAGGTGTTTCCCTCGTCATCGCAGCCCAGCGTCGAAATCACCGGGATATAGCCCTTCTCCAGAAGGTCCATGACCGGGGCGATGTTCACGCCCGTGATGCTCCCCACATAGCCAAGGTCGGGGTTGCGCATCTTCGCCTGGATGAGGCCGCCGTCCATGCCCGAGATGCCCATGGCCCGGCCGCCCTTCATTTCCAGAAGCTTGACAAGGGTCTTGTTGATCTTGCCGGCCAGAACCATCTGCACGATATCCACGGTCTCAAGATCCGTCACGCGCAGGCCGTCGACAAAGACGGGCTTTTTCCCGAGGCGGGTCATCATGTCGCTGATCTCCGGGCCGCCGCCGTGCACCAGCACAACCTTCACGCCCACCAGCCACAGAAGCACCACGTCCTCCATGACCTGCTGGCGCAGCTCCTCGCTGACCATGGCATTGCCGCCATATTTGACCACTACAATCTTCCCGTTGTAGGCGCGGATATAGGGCAGGGCCTCCGTCAGGACCTGGGCCCTCTGGTTATTTGTAAAGCTGTCCATATGTTCTGACCGTTTCCTCCCTTTTCAGGTGCGGTAGTCTCCGTTGATTTTCACATAGTCGTAGGTGAGGTCGCAGCCCCAGGCCTCGGCCTTTTCCCCGCCGTCGTGCAGATCCACGAGAATGTCGATCTCCGGCTCGTGCAGGACCTTTGCGGCCAGCTCCTCGGAGAAGGGCACGCCCGCGCCATTCTCGCAGACCGTCACCGTGCCGGCTTTGGAGAGGAAGGAAACATCCACCTTGTGCACATCCACATCCGCCCCGCTGTAGCCGATGGCGCAAAGCACCCGGCCCCAGTTGGCGTCCTCGCCGAACATGGCCGCCTTTGTGAGGCTGGAGCTTATAATGCTGCGGGCAACCGTCCGCGCCGTCTTCAGATCCTTCGCGCCGGTGAGGCGGCACTCCAGAAGCTTCGTGGCGCCCTCGCCGTCCCCGGCGATCATCCGGCAAAGCTGCACCGTCACGGTGTTCAGCGCCTTCATGAAGACCGCAAAGTCGTCCCCTTCCGCCTCTACCATGGGGTTCCCGGCAAGGCCGTTTGCAAGGATGACAACCATGTCGTTGGTGGAGGTGTCGCCGTCCACGCTGATCATGTTGAAGGTGCTCTGGATATCGCCCTTCAGGGCCTTCTGCAGCATGGCCGGGGCGATGGCCGCATCGGTGGTCAGGAAGACCAGCATCGTGGCCATGTTCGGGTGGATCATCCCGCTGCCCTTGGCAATGCCGCCGAGGTGGCAGGTCTTCCCGCCCAGCTCAAAGCTCACGGCTACTTCCTTTTTCTTCGTATCGGTGGTCATGATGGCCTCGCAGGCATCGCCGCTGCCCTCTTCCGAAAGCGCCTTCACGAGGGTCGGGATGGCGTTGCGGATCGGGTCGATGGAAAGGGGCTGCCCGATGACGCCGGTGGAAGCCACCACCACATCGCCCGCCTGCAGGCCGAGGGCCTCCGCCGTGAGGGCACAGGTCTGGCCGGCGATCTCGATGCCGTTGGCGTTGCAGGTATTGGCATTGCCGCTGTTGCAGATAATGCAGCGCGCCTTCCCGTCCGAGATGTTTTCCTTTGTCACGGTGAGCGGCGCTCCCTTGACAAGGTTTGTCGTATAAACCGCGGCCGCGGAGGCCGGGACACTGCTGACGATCAAAGCCAGGTCCTTCTTGCCTGTTTTTTTCCGGATGCCGGCGGCCACGCCCGCGGCGGTAAAGCCCTTTGCGGCGCAGACGCCGCCTTCTGTAATCTGAATGGTGTTGTTCATTGTATTTCCTCCTGATTCGCGGTCTTCAGACCACAAGGCCGGTGGTCTCGTCCAGGCCGAGAAGAATATTCATGTTCTGGATGGCGGCGCCGGATGCGCCCTTGCCGAGATTGTCGAAAACAGAGATCAGCAGGATTCTGTCCTCATTGCCGGCAACCCGGATTTTCATATCGTCGCGGCCGCTCAGCTCGTTGCCGGCAACCATCGCATCATCGCTCTCATCGTAGTGCACGATGGTGCTGTGATAGCGGTCTTTGTACAGCGCGCGGATATCCTCCACGCTGCCCCGCAGATCCTTCTTGAAGAGAGGAACCGTCACCGCCATGCCGCTGTAGTAATCCGCCACGATTGGGCAGAAAACCGGCTCGCTCTCCAGGCCGCAGATCTTCTTCATTTCCTTCAGATGCTTGTGGGCCTGCCCCAGGGCGTACTGCCGCGGGGAGGAGAGGGCGGCAGGTCTGTCCTCCGCCTCATAGTCGGCGATCATGCTCTTGCCTCCGCCCGAATAGCCTGTGACGGAAAAGCAGCTCAGCGCCGTCTCCGGAGAAACCAGACCCTCGTGCACCAGCGGCTCCACCAGCGAGATAAACCCGCTGGCATGGCAGCCGGGGTTGCCGATCCAGTGGCTGTGCAGGATCTTCTCCCGCAGGCCGAAAAGCTCCGGGAAGCCATAGGCCCAGTCGTCCAGCGTGCGGTGGGCGGTGGAGGTATCGATAATCAGGGTGTCGCCGTGCACCAGCGAGGCCGCCTCTATGGAAGCCGCGTCCGGCAGGCAGAAGAAGGCCACATCCGCCGCGTTGATAATCTCTTCCCGCGCCTTCAGATCCTTGCGCTTCTCCGCCGGCAGGCTCAGAAGCTCAAGCTCCTCCCGGCTCTCCAGCCGCTCGCGGATGCGCAGGCCGGTGGTCCCGGCGCTGCCGTCAATAAAAACCTTTACTTTCATCCCAGCACACTCCTGACATATGCAATCTGCTGTCTCACCGAGGCCTCGGAGGTTCCGCCCTCGGATATTCTCTTCTCCATGCAGTTTTTGAGGTCGATGGCCTCATACAGGTCCTCTTCGAAAAGCTCACTGTACTGTCTGTAGGTCTCCAGCGGCAGCTTTTCCAGCACAGTGCCCTGCTGCATGCACAGGGCCACCAGCCCGCCCGAGATTTTATAGGCGCTGCGAAACGGCATGCCCTTTTTGACCAGATAGTCGGCCAGATCCGTGGCGTTGATGAAGCCCTCCTGCGCCGCCAGCAGCATGCGGTCGGCCCGCACTTCCATCGTGGCCAGCATCGGCGCCAGAATTCCAAGGCACATCTTCACCGTGTCGCAGGCATCGAAGACGCCCTCCTTGTCCTCCTGCATGTCCTTGTTGTAGGCCAGGGGGAGGCCCTTCAGCGTGGTCAGCAGCCCCAGCAGGTCGCCGTAAACCCGGCCTGTTTTGCCCCGGATCAGCTCGGCCATGTCGGCGTTGCGCTTCTGGGGCATGATGGAGGAGCCCGTTGTATAGGCATCGGAGAGGCGGATAAAGCCAAACTCCCAGCTGGCCCAGAGGATCAGCTCTTCCGACATGCGTGAAAGATGCATCATCAGGATCGAGAGCGCCCCCATCATCTCCACGGCGAAGTCCCTGTCCGAGACCCCGTCCAGGCTGTTGAGGCAGATGCCGTCAAAGCCCAGCCGCTCCGCCTCCATGCGCCGGTCAGTATCGTAGGTGGTGCCGGCGAGGGCACAGCAGCCGATGGGCGAGATGTTCATGCGCCTGCGGCAGTCCTCCAGACGGTCCAGATCCCGGAGCAGCATCATCGCGTAGGCCATCAGATAGTGGCCGAAGCTGACCGGCTGCGCCCGCTGCAGATGGGTATACCCGGGCATGATGGTCGCCGTGTGCTTCTCCGCCACCCCGGTGATGGTCGATGCGACTTCCCGGATTCCTTCGGAAATTTCCCGGCACTCCCTGCGCAGATACATCCGCAGATCCAGCGCCACCTGGTCATTGCGGCTCCGGGCGGTGTGCAGCTTCTTGCCGGTCTCGCCGATGCGCTCCGTCAGCACCTGCTCCACAAACATATGGATATCCTCGCAGGCCGGGTCGATGGCAAGGGCGCCGGATTCCAGATCCGCAAGAATGCCGGCAAGGCCGTCGGTCAGGGCTTCGCAGTCCTGAGGGGTAATGATCCCCCGGGCGGCCAGCATGGCCGCGTGGGCGATGCTGCCCGTGATGTCCTCCCGGAACATCCGGCTGTCAAACCGGATGGATGAATTGAAATCGTCCGCAAGCTGGTCGGTTTTGCCGGCTGTCACCCCGGCCCACATCTTTGCCATGGAAACCTTTCCTCTCTGTCTCCCTATACTGCGCGGAGGCCCGCGCAGCCTGCCGGGCCTCCGTTGTCTGTTCCTCGTTCAGGCTTACTTGCCGTCCACCAGCGCCTGCACCTTGATGGGCAGACCGTAGAGGTTGATGAAGCCTGCGGCTTCGGCCTGGTCATAGTCACTCTCACCGAAGGTTGCGATCTCTTCGCTGTAGAGGGAATAATCGCTCCAGAGGCCGGCTTTGATAATGTTGCCCTTGTAGAGCTTCAGCTTCACCTTGCCGGTGATGCGCTCCTGGGTCTTGTCCACGAAGGCGCTCAGCGCCTCGCGCAGCGGGGTGAACCACTGGCCGTTGTAGACCAGCTCGCCGAAGGTGATGGCCAGCTTCTGCTTCTCATGCAGGGTCATCTTGTCCAGGCAGATGGTCTCCAGCGCACTGTGCGCGGCATAGAGGATGGTGCCGCCCGGGGTCTCGTAAACGCCGCGGCACTTCATGCCGACGAGACGGTTCTCCACGATGTCCAGCAGGCCGATGCCGTTCTGGCCGCCCACTTCATTGAGCTTGAGGATGATGTCCTTGCTGCTCATCTTCACGCCGTCAAGGGCCACGGGGATGCCCTTTTCGAAATCAAGGGTGATATAGGTCGGGGTATCCGGCGCCTGCAGGGGCGAGACGCTCATCTCCAGGAAGCCTTCCTTCTCAT
>CADBNC010000225.1 GCA_902795885.1 Oscillospiraceae bacterium | reverse complement strand
GGACAGAAGAAGGAGGGTGCAATGGCAAGACCGCTTGTGGCAATTGTCGGAAGGCCGAATGTCGGAAAGTCCATGCTGTTTAACAAGCTGGTCGGACAGAGGCTGTCCATCGTTGAGGATACCCCGGGCGTGACCCGGGACAGACTGTATGCCTCCTGTGAGTGGAGAGGAAGAACCTTTGATATTGTGGATACGGGCGGGATTGAGCCGTCCACCGACAGCGAGATTCTTCTCTTTATGCGGGAACAGGCACAGATTGCTATTGACGCGGCAACGGTTATCATTCTGGTCACGGACATCCGTACCGGTGTGACGGCGGCGGATGAAGACGTGGCAACGATGCTGCAGCGCTCCCGCAAGCCGGTTGTGCTGGCGGTGAACAAGGCCGATTCCACCGGGGCAACGGATCCGACGCTTTATGAATTCTATTCCCTCGGACTGGGGGACCCGATTGCGGTCTCGGCTGTGCATGGCCATGGGACCGGCGATCTGCTGGATGCCTGCTTTGCCTATTTCCCGGAGCAGGATGAAGAAACAGAAGAAGATGATGTAATCCGCGTGGCCGTGATCGGCAAGCCGAATGTGGGCAAATCCTCCCTGGTAAACCGTGTTCTGGGTGAAAAGCGCGTCATAGTCAGCGACATGGCGGGCACGACGCGGGACGCGGTTGATACGCCGTTTGAGAATAAATACGGCAAATATGTCTTTATCGACACAGCCGGCATCCGGCGCAAGAGCAAGGTGGAAGAGCGCGTGGAAAAATTCTCGGTCATGCGGGCCCAGCTTGCCATTGAGCGGGCGGATGTCTGCCTGATTCTCATCGACGGCCGGGACGGCGTAACCGAGCAGGACACCAAGATCGCAGGCCTTGCCCATGAGGCGGGAAAGGCGAGCATTATTGTCGTAAACAAGTGGGATCTGGTGGAGAAGGAAACCGGCACGCTTGAGAAAATGCGAAAAGCGGTCATGAGGGATCTTTCTTTCATGAGCTATGCGCCGGTGGTGTTCATCTCCGCCCTCACAGGGCAGCGTACAGAGCGTCTTTTCGAACTCATCAACTACGTGAATGAACAAAGCAGCATGCGCATTACCACAGGCATGCTGAACAATGTCCTGGCGGACGCGCAGATGAGAGTACAGCCGCCCACGGACAAGGGGAGAAGACTGAAAATCTATTACATGACGCAGACCGGCATCCGGCCGCCCTGCTTCGTGGTTTTCTGCAATTCAAGAGAGCTGTTCCATTTTTCTTATCAGCGGTATCTTGAAAATCAGATTCGATCCGTGTTTGGCCTGGAAGGTACGCCGGTGCGACTGGTGATCCGGCAGAAAGGGGACCAGGAATGATCGTCTACTGGATCCTTCTTCTGCTGATTGCCTTTGTGGCCTATTGCATTGGGAGTGTCAGCACGCTTTCGCTTGGCTCGGTGTTTGTGTTTCACAGGGACCTGCACCGCATCGGGAAAAAGCGCATGTTTATCTCAAACTTCCGCCGCCTTTATGGCTATCAGGGCTTTGCCAGGCTGCTCGGCGTAGAGCTTGTGCGCGACCTTGTTCCCATCCTGTTTGGTGGGCTTCTGCTTGCAATCAAAAAGCATGCAGATATCGGCTTCGCGTTTGCGGGCTTCTGCCTGGTGCTGGGAAGGCTGTTTCCCGTCTTTAACCGGTTCCGTGGAAGCTCGGCGAGTCTGTGCCTTGTCTGCGCCATCATGTTCGCCGATCTCTCAGCCGGAATCGCCGCTCTTGTGGCGGTTGCGGCCGTGACCGGGCTGACACGTTATCTTGCCCTTGGGGCGATTGCGGGCGCGGCAGTTTCCCTGCTGGTCACTGTTCTGATGGTGGATGACAGACTGCTGATGATCCTCTGCATACTTACAGCGGGGATTGTCCTTGTGAAGAACCTTCCGGCGATTCCCAGAATCTCGCAGAAGCGGGAACTGCGGCTGAGTCTGGAAGAAGATATCAGCTATAAGTTCGATGAAAAGTTCTGAGAGGAAGGAAACCGGCGTCGGATCACGAAATGCCGGGCGTGAAGTTCTGGCGGCCGTCCTGATCTTTGTTATCACGCTTGGTGCCGGTGGCCTGATTCAGACAGGCCTGCGCCTGCGGCAGAATGCCCGGGAAGAGCGGGAGGGCATGCGGCTTCTCCTTCAGGTGGCTGAGACCTATGATGACCTGGCTTTCGAAGATGAAACGAAACAGCAAGACGCTCTGCGCCGCCTTGCTTCGCTCCCGGAGAAGAAGCAGGCCCGT
>CADBNC010000224.1 GCA_902795885.1 Oscillospiraceae bacterium | reverse complement strand
TGGTAGGCCTTATCGATCATCAAACGCCAGAGATTATAGTTTCCTTTTGCGATTGAAGGCGCATCATCCCAATAATCATCGATATCGAAACCGATCATCAAAAAACCGACGGGTGTTTCATCCTTATAAATACCGAACGGGAATGCGTAGCCATTCGCGGTGATCGCTGTATAGGCTTCAATGATACTGATATCATTATTTGCCACAAAGTTCTTCTGATCCTCTTCAACGGTCAGCTTCAGAATGTCCCATACATTCTTACCGTTTACCTGTTCTAATCTGAGCATAAGCTTTGACATCTCCATAGCAATACAGCGGCAGACTGTCCGTAAGAGGAATCAGCTTCATTGCAAGAGCAGCGGATTCCTTCTGCAGGCGTTCCCCTTTGTGGGTCAAGGCAATGTGATTTGCATGATTGAGAAACAACGGTCCGCCAAGTTCATTCTCCAGCGCCGCAATGCTCTGACGAAGGGCCTGCCTGGATATGTAACACTTGTCCGCGGCAGTACTGTAGTTGAGCTCCCGGCAGACAACATGGAAAGTTCTCAGCTGGTGAATCGTCATGGGTCCACCTCCAAACGCAGGAAAATGTTGTACCTTACGGAAATTATAAATGCTTTTCCATGTATTGTAAAGATGCCATATTCATCTTATTTCTGCGCGATTATCAATGTTTCCGGAGGCATTCCATGAGCAAAATCAGCCGCAGAGATTTTTGAAAGGGAAGGCTCCGCTTGGATCCCCGGGCTTTATATCGATAGAATGCCGTCTTCAGCCATGCGGTCCAGGAGGCTGACGCCGTTTGCTGTAAAACGACAGGCCGCGAGCGTAATTCCTCCCGGGTATTGAACTGCCTGATCCGCTGTGTTATGATGCGCAGGGAGATTTCTTCCCTCTATTATTCCCGCGAAAGGAAGGCAGCTTATGAGTTATTATACGCTTAACGACGGGCAGCGGCTGTATTATGAGGACAAGGGACATGGCATGGAGGCCCTGGTCATGATGCACGGCTGGACCAGTTCCCACAATGTTTATGCCAGGCCGGTAGATTCTCTTCAGGACCAGGCCAGATGCATTACCTATGACCACCGGGGCCACGGAGGAAGCAAGAATGCAAACCTGGGGAGTCCTACTATGGATACCCTCGCAAGTGATTTGAACGAGATCATTCAGGGCCTTTGCCTCTCCAACATTACCCTGCTGGGCTGGTCCATGGGTGCCGCCGTGGCATTGAACTATGTCCGGCTCTACGGATGCGGCGCTCTGAAGCAGATTGTTCTCTGCGACATGACGCCGAAGCAGCTGAATGATGAGGAATGGAAGCTGGGGCTGTATCAGGGCAAGTATACGAAGGAAGACATGGAGCGGGAAGCCGGGACAGATTTCTACACGCTTTATAAGAAGTTTGCTATCGGGGCCATACCTAAGCTTGGGAAAATACCGGGCTTTCTTCTGAAGAAACCGCTGAAAGAGACTCTGTCCAACTGTGATGAACCCGTGCTGAAAAGCCTGGCGGCGTCCATGAAGCAGCAGGATTACCGGCCGGTGGTTGAGCAGATCACGGTTCCGGTCACCTATTTCTATGCTGATCCCGGTTCTCTGTTTTCACCGGAACTGGCAACCTGGTACGGAGCGCATGTCAAAACACCGTACAGAGCTGTCCGATTCCCGGAAAGCACCCACATGCTGGTCGGTGATAATCCGGAAAAGTTTGCGGAAGAGGTCAGCAACGTTCTCCGTCAGGCATAACGAAAACGAATTCACTACACAAGCTTTCCTTCTTCGAACCAAACCCACTGACATTGGGCTTTGGTTCGAGTTTTATCATCCGGATGCGCGGTGGTTCCTCCGCTGGCATCTGGTCAGTGCGTCGGAACGCTGGCGGTCGGCGGGGAGGGCGAGGATTGCCCGATGCGGCTACGGGCGGCTGCTGGGGTCCGAAACAGCACAGGCGCTCGTATCAGCCAGGCCGCTGAGGTCCGGCGTCTCATGCAAGCCGGGCAACGGACGACGGAAGAGAGTCTCACGCAGGTTCTCCAATATAAAAATTGTGATACTGACCACACAACAGACTCGCAAGCGGATGTGGCACGGCGATGAAGAGAGGAAAGACTATATAAAAGAACACTGGGAATCCTCATATGGAGAACACCCGGTGTCTGATGGTATATGTGATATAGGAGACGAAACACTATGATGAATATTCTCTGCTTCGGAGATTCCAACACCTTCGGAACAAATCCATCCGGAGGGCGCTGGGATCTCCATGAAAGATGGCCCGGGGTACTGCAGGATGAACTAGGGGACGACTATCGGATTATCGAGGAAGGCCTGGGTGGGAGAATCACCGTGATGGAAGACGCACTGGAAGGAGATAAGTGCGGGAAACGGCACTTGCCGGTTCTGCTGCGATCACACAGGCCGCTGCATCTGGTCATCATCATGCTGGGAACGAATGACATGAAACACCGGTTTCATATGCTCCCGGTTGATATCGCCAAAGGCGCGGCACACTTGGGAGAAATCGTGAAAACCTATCCATATGGGGAGTACTACCCTGTTCCCCGGGTTTTGCTGGTCAGCCCGATTCTGATCAGACCCGGTATCTCGCACAGCCCCTATACAGGCTTCACGGAAGACGCGGTAACGGTATCTCAGCAGCTGGGGAATTATTATCGTCAGGAAGCTGAGACGCATCACTGGTACTATTTGGATGCAGCAACCGTTGCATCAGCAAGCGAGCGGGACAAACTCCATATGGAAAAAGAAGATCATCGTGCCCTGGCGGCAGCAATCGCAAAGGTGATCCGGGATTGTTATTCCAGTTCCCTGTGCGCCATAAATTTAGGGTCACCTTTTGTATCACAACTGACAAGACGCCAGGAGTAGATGTCATTAATTCTTCAGACATGTAGCCGGAACAACATACACGCCATCCTGGCGTTTATAGGCAAGTGGAGCCACTCCGCATAAAACCATCATATGCGAGCCGAGTATATGGACTATAACAAGCCGACTATTCGGCTATGTTTTATCCGAGTATATGGACTTTGTCAACATTGTAAAAACAGACGCAAGAACAAACGTGTATTATTGCGTCTGTTTTTGCGTCTGCTCAGGAGTTTATTCTTAGCATCAACTCATCTTCCGATAACGGCCTGATCTAATTTATATCGAAAAAACCAGCCTACACATAGCAGCGCTAATCCAAATCCGACATATATTGCTTTCTTTGCTGTATCCGGAGCATATACCACACCAAGAATGATTCCTGCTCCTGCACCGGTCAAAATATCACAGAGCAGTTTCCGTTTGTTTAGGCTTTTGTTCACTGCAAATACATCCATGATATTCTCATCCGCCTGCTCTTTGTAGTTTTCATATCAGGATTTTCCAGACCCCTTATTTGTTTTCGCGTGACAGCAGTACTACCGTCTCCACATGCGAAGTCCTCGGGAACATGTCGTAGGCTTCCGCTGTGATCATCCGGTAACCCAAGGCGCAGAAGCGCTCTACGTCTCTCGCCAGAGTGGAGGGATTGCAGCTGATGTAGACTACACGATCGGGCTTCATCGCCGCGATATCCCGCACTACGGACTCTGCCAGCCCCTTTCTCGGTGGATCCACCACTACGGCGTCAGGTCGCAGACTCTCCCCGCGGAGGCGGTCTGCGATCGCCGCAGCATCCGCACAGATAAACTCCACGTTTTCAATACCGTTTCGCTCCGCATTTTCCTTCGCGTTCTCGATGGCCTGGGGGACGATCTCCGCCCCGATTACCTTCCGGAAGCGACTCGCCAGGCAGAGTGAAACCGTTCCTGCGCCGCAGTAGAGGTCCAGGACAAGGGCGTTCCCGGCCGGTTCTCCTGCTGTCCCCTCCGTGGCATATGCCAGTGCCTTTTGGTACAGTGCTTCCGCCTGAGGGGGATTGATTTGCAGAAAGGCCTGGGGTGCCACCTCAAACTCGTTCCCGCACAGGGTCTCTGTCACGGTCTGCGTTCCCCAGAGGGGGTAAAACTCCCCGGCCAGGACCGTGTTTCCCCGGGTTTTGTTGATGTTCAGGACGATCCCCGTCAGGAAGGGACACTGCTCCCGGAGAAATGAAGTCAGAGCACCCGTAAGGCTGCCGAAGCCCCGCGCTGCCACGATGCAGAGCACTGCGTCTCCCCTGCGTGACTCCCGCCAGAAGATATGCCGCACGATCCCTTTTCCGGTCTGTTCATCATAGGCGGGTATCCCGTGTACTTCCATGAACTCCGTCACCGCCCGGGCGGCCCGCAGGCTCTCTTCGCTCTGGAGCAGGCAGTCTCCGACCGGGACCAGGGTATGGGTCCGGGGGCGATAAAACCCGAAAGCCGGTTTCCCCTCTACAGTGTCCACCGCGAAGATGGCTTTGTTCCGGTAGCGCGCAGTCTGCGGACTCGGATGGATCGCAGCGGTCCCGTCCGTCTGTCTCCCCAGGCGGCGCAGGCAGTCGTCCACGTGTTCCTTCTTCACCCGCAGTTCTTCCTCATAGTCCATATGCCGCAGGGTGCAGCCGCCGCAGAGGTTCGCACAGTCCGGGGTGCATCGGTACGGGGAGCCTTCCAGGAGCCGCAGCCCCTTTGCCCAGACGGCAGAGGCAGTCACCTTGAGGACTAGGATTTCCCATCGCTCGCCTGCCATGGCAGACGCGACAAACACCGCACGTCCCTCCAGGCGGCAGACTCCGTAGCCCTCCGGGGTGCAGCTCTCGATCAGCACTTCGGCTTTCTGATTCTTCGTCAGCATAGTGTCTCCCTGTGGGGAATGTCCTTCAGCGTCTCGAAGCCGTGGAGCAGGCAGCGCCGGTCGTGGCAGTCCGAGGAGAAGATCAGCTCTTTCCCTGCGTCCAGCCAGCGCTGCAGGAAGCGTGCGGCCGGATACGGTTCGGTCCGGTAGCCTCTGGCCATGGCTCCTGTGTTGACTTCCAGGAGAACCGGGCAGGCGATCAGGCGTTCCAGCGCTCGGTCGGCTGCCGCGAGATATCGGGGATGCTCAGAATCAAACAGGACGTTTCCTTCGTTATACTTGGTGATCAGGTCGAAATGGGCGATCACATCACAGCGGGTACGCTCGTAAAGAGAGCCTACCATCTCATAGTATGCTTCAACGCAGGCGTAATAGTCGCCGCCAAAGGCCGTGTTCACCGTCCGAAGCAGCGTGTCTTTCCCATCGTCCACAGCGCAGAGGACGCCGTTTTTCTCTACATAGTGTACGGCGCCGATGACATAATCAAAGAGGCTGCGGTCGATCTCGGAGAAGATGTCCTGCTCAATGCCGAGGCGCACTGTAATGCGGTCCCGGTATTTCTCCTTCAGGCGTGTGATCTCCCGGCAATAGGCAAGCGTTCCGGCCTCGGACATGCTGCATGTGTCCTCCGTAAGATGCGAATGCCCGGAGAAGCCGATCTCCGGGCAGCCCAGGCGGATTGCCTCCAGAACCAGTTCCTCCGGGGTATCCGCACCGTCGCAGTACGTGGTATGCGTATGGTAATTTGAAAACATCATGCCATTTTCTCCTGCTTGACCTTGTGGTCGATCACATGGCGGGAT
>CADBNC010000223.1 GCA_902795885.1 Oscillospiraceae bacterium | reverse complement strand
TTCGTTTTCGTCAGATCGCGTCTCCCAAAAATCCACCGGTCATGGATTCCAGATCAGAAGACCATACTTCCGGACAAGGGGGGCGAGTTCTGCCTCTGTGAGCGGTCCCCGGTACAGAGCCCTGCCCTGATAGAGGCGAAGGGCGGATTCCAGCAGACTGACCGAATCGCAGATCAGGCAGAGAGGCTTCCGGATCATATACTGGCATTCGGCAAAGCTCTCCAGATCGGCTGTATCCTGAATCGCAAGCGCAATAACCGGAGCGTCCTCGTCGGCAGCGTCCAGCAGATCGTCTTCCAGATCCTCTGAGCAGGTGATTACCTCTCCAAAGTCAGCCGCCGGATCCAGATAAAAGAGCTCTTTCTCTGTTGCGGCGGGCAGCAGGCCAGTATGCTGCGGGGCGATGGGCGCAGGCTGAAGCGAAGCGGTACCGGCTTTCAGCGTTGCGATATGCCCGGCCGTTGTGCCACAGCAGCCGCCAAAGATACGAACTCCCGCTCCGGCCATATCCCGGAGGCCGGCTGCAAACTGCTCTGGTGAGCAGC
The DNA here is from genome assembly GCA_902795885.1 of Oscillospiraceae bacterium. GTDB lineage: Bacteria > Bacillota > Clostridia > Oscillospirales > Oscillospiraceae > Limivicinus. The sequence continues at coordinate 2,036 of CADBNC010000223.1, read as the reverse complement.
TGTATACCGTCCTGTCCCCCTGCATTTCAGGGAGGCCGGCGTTGGGCTTGGCAATCAGAGGCACACAGGCATGCTCATAGAGCCTCCGGATTTGCGGAACCATCTCCTCCGGCCCAACCGAGCAGTTGAGTCCGAAGGCATCAATTCCCATCCCCTGCATAATCTGCAGCGCGGCGATGATACCCGATCCGGTCAGGGTGCGGCCGTTTTCATCACAGGTGAAGGTGACAAAGACCGGCTTTCGGCTGACGCTTCGTACGGCGAGAACGGCCGCGCGGGCTTCTGCCAGGGTCATCATGGTCTCGACAACGAACAGATCCACACCGGCGCTTTCAAGCGCTGCGGCCTGCTCGGTATAAATGTCCACCAGATCCTCAAAGCCAAGATCTCCCAAAGGATAGAGAAAATGCCCTGTCGGTGCAAGATCGCCCGCAACCAGAGCCTGCTCCCCGGCGGCTTCGCGGGAGAGGGCAACCAGGCGCCGGTTATAGTCCTCCACGGCATGGAAGATGCCATGTGCTTCCAGTTTGACGCGGTTTGCTCCAAAGGTGGGAGCATAGATGACCTGGCTTCCGGCGTGGATATACTCACGCTGGATGTCCTGCATGATCTCCGGGTGCTCCAAAATCCAGGCTTCCGCGCAGTCTCCGGCGCCAAGTCCCTTCTTCTGAAGCTCGGTCCCGGTGGCCCCATCCAGAATCAGCGGGAAATTGATTACCATTCTTTCTCATCCTCCCCGTAAAAAAACATCTGCTCCGGAAACTCACGGTTGAAGTCTGCATTTCCGGAGAGCTCCAGATACCGAAAGCTTCTTCGGATCTCGTCCAGTTCCCGGGCCGCTTCCGGCCGCGTCAACGCGATCCGTGCCCCGGTGAGAGAGCTGTTTTGCAGGAAAACCGTACGGTCGGTCAGGCAGGCCGGAACCATTCCAATCGCGACAGCACTGCGAATATCCATATAGGTTCCGAAGCCGCCGGCCAGATAGAGCGCATCGAGGTCTTCCGCTTTCAGGTCTGCTTCCTTCAGCAGGACGGCAATTCCGGCGGCGACAGCGGCTTTTGCCAGCTGCAGCTTCCGGACATCAGCTGCCGTAATAAACACCTTATGATCTGTGGTCAGATAAAAGACCGCATGCCCGGTGTCATCTTCACCCAGCCAGTCCTCAAAGCCATCCGGCGCTTCATCCGGTCCATAGAGCATTCCGCTGCCGCTGATAATCCCCTTCTCAAGCAGAACCGCAAGAAGGTCAATCAGGCCCGAGCCACACAGGCCCTGCGGAGAAACATCGCCGATTACGTCAAACTCGGGCTTCTCCCCGGTCCATCGAACATGGCTGACCGCGCCGGCGATGCCGGGCATCCCGCAGGCTATGCCGGCACCTTCAAAGGCAGGGCCGGAAGCAACCGCGCAGCCCAGGAAGCCATCGTCCATGCGCAATGCCATCTCGCCATTGGTTCCGATGTCCAGGAAGAGAGCCTTCTTTTTGCTGAGGTGAAGTCCCGAGGCAAGAAGCCCCGCGGTAATATCCCCTCCGATATAACCCGCGACACACGGAGCATAACGAATACCGGGCTCCACAGGTTCATCCCCCGTGAAGAAAGCCGCAGGGCAAAAGGGCGCCACCGCGATACCGGCAGGAGAGATCCCTGCATAGAGATGCTGCATGACGGTGTTCCCGGCGATGAACAGGGTCTGCAGTTTTTCGGGCTCGGCGCCGAGGCTCCGGATAAGCCCGTGAATCTGCTGCCGGATAACCTGCTTCAGTTGCTCAAGCCCATCCGCGTGCTCCATGCAATACTGACAGCGTGTAATTACATCTGCGCCAAAAGCGGCCTGGGCATTCCAGGCGGAGGCGGTCCCCAGGCTGGTGCCGTCCTCCAGATTCAGAAGCTCCGCCACCACGGTCGTTGTACCCAGATCAACAGCCGCGCCCAGAGAGGCCGGCAGCCGGGGCACGGAGGCTGCGCGATCTGTTTCCAGCGTTGGAAGGAACGCATCAGAAACTCCGGCGATGGCGCCGCCGGCGAGCTCCTGAA
>CADBNC010000222.1 GCA_902795885.1 Oscillospiraceae bacterium | reverse complement strand
TCATGGCGCCGAATGACGTCTGGAACACACTGCAGGAAGACGCACGGGTAGAAGAAATGCCATGCTATCCGGCAGAAGGATGCATGCAGATGATCGATGGCGTCATGGTTGTGAAGCTGGGGCCGGCATCTGCCCCTGTAAGAGGAGATTTCCCATGGATGTAAAAAGCAAAAACATTTCCATTACTACAAGTACTGCAAAATGCATTTCTGTTTCTCTCTGTCTGATTCTCTTCCTGTCGCTCTGCGGCTGTGCCCATAAGGTCACGCTCAGCAGCGGAGAAGTGAAGGACGATGCCCAGAGCATCACTGCCGTAGTGACGGAAGAAGATCTTGTTCTTCTGGATGGTTTTGAGAAGCTCGGCTACGCGGACTTCAGCGGAAGCAGCTGCCTGGACGCAATCACGGAATGGGAAAAAGCCCACCCGCTGGTCGACGTGCGATACACGGTTACCTTTCCCAATGGAGAGGAAGCGGACAATCGCTCTACAGAGCTGGATCTGACAGGTGTATCCGACGATGCGGCAGAGGAAATCATGGAAGCTTTCTCTTTTCTCCCCGCACTGCGAGAGGTTGACCTCGGTTCAGACAGCGACGGGCTTTCTCCGATTAAGGCCGCTGCGTTCAGAGAGGCTTTCCCGGACATTTCCTTTGACTACCGCTTCCGGCTTTTCGGAAAAGAGCTGACGCTTGACGCGACCTCCCTTAATCTGAAAAATGCCTCTTCGAAGGAGATTCATTCTTCTCTGGATACCATTGCCGTTCTCCACGATCTGAAAAAAATCGATCTCGGCAGCGATGAACGGGAAGACGCCCTCTCCTGGGAGGATATCCTCGCCCTGCGGGAAGCTGCTCCCGACGCGGAAATTGCCTATCGGTTTACACTCTATGACCGTGAAGTAAATCTGTCTGATGAAACGCTCGACTTCAGCTATGTTCAGATTATGGACAACGCAGAAGCGCTTCTGGCCGCTGCCCGATGCATGCCAAACCTTCAGACGCTGGACATGGACAGCTGCGGCATCGGGAACCAGCGCATGGAAGAAATCCGCGATGCCCTTCCGAACACGGAGGTCATCTGGCGCATTTTCTTCGGCACCACCTACACCGCCCGCACCGATGTGGAACGCATTCTGGCTTCCAGCCCTTCTTACGGCGGAACCCTGAGGAATCAGGATATCGAGGTGCTGAAATACTGCACGAAGCTCAAGTATCTCGACATCGGGCACAATGAAGCCATCACGGATCTCTCTGTGGTCAACTATATGCCCGATCTTGAGGTTCTCATTATCGCCATGAACCCGCTTGGCGATCTGACGCCTCTTGCAAAATGCGAGAAGCTGGAATATCTGGAGCTGTTCTATTCGAAAACCGATGATCTCTCCCCGCTGGCGGAGGTCAAGAGCCTGAAGCACCTGAATGTGGGGCACTGCCCCTATCTGCATGATATCTCGCCCATCTATGATCTGGAGCTGGAGCGCTTCTATCTGGGGAGCTTCCTTTCCTGCCCGGTTCCGGAAGAGCAGGTGGATCATTATCGTGAGCTGCATCCCGACTGTGAAGTGGACAACACCGCGTACGAAAGTTCCGAAGCCGGCTGGCGCCGCGCGGCAAACCTGGAGGGCGAAGAACTGGAGTGGTATAAGCAGCAGCCCTATTACAGTGAAGAGCGTAAGAATTATGCACCGCGCTATTCTCTTCTGCGTGACCAGATGGGCTATGATACGCTGGCGTACAGCGTCACCTGGAAGGATGAGACCTACCACTTTGTTCCCTGGCAGCCGCACACCTCCTGAGCATCGTTCACAGATATGTGACACGCCCTGTTCATCGGCTGCTGTCCCTGTTCCGAGGCCGCCTGAAAACATAGAATAAACCCGCATTCCCTGAGGATCCTGTCCCTCTGGAAATGCGGGTTTTCTTTCTTTATGCTTTATGGCTCACCGTAGAGCAGGGTGAAGCTTTCGTAATGATCGTCTGTGTAATAGATAAGGCCGTCGTTGGAAAAGAGCAAACGTTTTGCGCCGCGGCTGGATTTTCCGAGAGTGCCAATATCGCACTCCGTCCAGGTTCTTCCCTTTGCTGCCGGCAAAAGGCCTTCCCGGTTTCCAAATCGGTCGCCTCCGATGCACTTGCCCGGGGCAAATTCTTTCAAGCTTCCGCCTTCCCAGCCTAGCTTTCTGGCTTCATTTTTGGTGATGAAGTTCTCCGGAAGATGTCCGTACTGCAGCAGATAGAGGGAAACATCCTCCTTGGTGGTATACGAACCATGTTCGTCCAGAAGCTCTTCTTCATCCCCGGAATTTCCTTCCGCCGGCTGCAGTTCTTCCGCTGGTTTCCCGGTCTGTCCTGCTGTTTCTGATCCGGAGGACCCGGCACTCAACGGTTCCGGCGAATTCGAATCCGTTTTTTCGTCGGCTTGAATATCCGGGGAAGCAGAAAGAACGGCTGTTGGCGCCGGTTCACCTGAGCTGTTCTGAGGATCGCCGGAAAAGGGCTGGAATACAAACAGCAATACAAGAAGTACCACCAAAGCCGGCAGGATACGGCGGAAGTTTATTTTCATTGTCTGACCTCACAGATTGGCAGATTTTTCTTTTCCGCCATCATAGCACAATTTATTTCGCCCTGCAATCATCGAAAATCGCCGGACTCTGCATATTCCTCACAAAGGGCGAGCGGAAAGACTCTTCTCTTTGACAAAACTCCGTCATTTTTGACAAAATCCCCTGTTGTTCATGCTTTTGTCTTCCTTTTTTACACACTTTGGGTTATAATCTTGCCACATTTTGACAGGAGGTATAACTGCAAACTATGAAACAGTATTTTGAAATTGTTGACGTTATGGCCCGCGAGATTCTTGATTCCCGCGGCAACCCCACAGTAGAAGTGGAAGTTACTCTGGACGACGGCACCATCGGCCGTGCGGCTGTTCCCTCCGGCGCCTCCACAGGTATGTACGAGGCCTGTGAGCTCCGCGACGGCGACAAGGCCCGCTACGGTGGCAAGGGTGTTATGAAGGCTGTTGAAAATGTCAACGGTGAAATTGCAGAAGCCGTTGTCGGTCTCAACGCACTGGATCAGACCGCGATTGACCGTCTTCTGATCGATCTGGACGGTACCCCCAACAAGACCCGTCTCGGCGCCAATGCCATTCTCGGCGTTTCCCTGGCCTGCGCAAAGGCCGCTGCAGAAGCTACCGGTCAGAGCCTGTACAACTACATTGGTGGTGTCAATGCCAAGACTCTGCCCGTCCCGATGATGAACGTTCTCAACGGCGGTGCCCATGCTGACAACAGCGTTGACATTCAGGAATTCATGATCATGCCGGTCGGTGCGGAGAATTTCCGTGAAGCCCTGCGTATGTGTGCTGAGGTCTTCCACGCACTGAAGAAGGTCGTTCCTCCCTCCGGCGTAGGCGACGAGGGCGGTTATGCCCCCAACCTGGCCAGCGATGAAGACGCTCTGAAGGCCCTTGTTGAAGGCATTGAAAAAGCCGGCTACAAGCCTGGTGAGGACTTCATGATCGCCATGGACGCTGCCGTCTCTGACTGGTGGAATGCCGATGACAAGTGCTATCATCTGCCCAAGCGCGGTACCGTCATGACCAGCGCTCAGATGATCGACATGTGGGAAGATCTCGTGAACAAGTATCCCATCATTTCCATCGAGGATGGCCTTGGTGAAAACGACTGGGATGGCTGGGTTGAGATGACGAAGCGTCTCGGCAGCCGTGTACAGCTGGTCGGCGATGACCTGTTTGTTACCAACCCTGCCCGCATCCGCCAGGGCATTGAGCTCGGCGCTGCCAACGCTGTTCTGATCAAGGTCAACCAGATCGGTTCTCTGACCGAAACTCTGGATGCCATCCAGACTGCAAACCGCGCCGGCTATACTGCCATCGTCTCTCACCGCTCCGGCGAGACCGAGGACACCACGATTGCAGACATTGCTGTTGCGATGAATGCCGGACAGATCAAGACCGGCGCTCCTTCCCGTACGGACCGCGTTGCCAAGTACAACCAGCTCCTTCGCATTGAGGAAGAGCTCTTTGATGTCGCGGAATATCCCGGGAAGTCTGCTTTCTTCTCTATCCGCTGATCACCATACCATAGAAAAAAGAAATCCGAAGCTGCTGACAAGTGGCTTCGGATTTCTTTTTCAGTTTTTTTCCTCCAATGTGTATTTTTCTTTGAACTGCTGGAAATAACGGCTGAATTCCTCATCCTTGCGCGCCATCAGGCTTTCCACATAGTCATGCGTGTCAAAGGCATCCTTCTCCAGCTCGATCATGGCAATCGCTATGTTGCTGCAGTGGTCCGAGATACGTTCCAGGTTGGTAATCAGATCGTTGAAGACAAAACCATGCTGCAGGGTGCAGATTCCTTTCTGCAGACGATCGATGTGCCGATGCTTCAGTTCATCGCTGAGATCGTCAATCAGTTCTTCCAGCGGTTCCACCATATGGGCGCTCTCCTGATCCTGATACGTCATCGACTTCAGCGCCAGATCCAGAACTTCCTCCACCGCGTCCACCATAACTCTCAGTTCTTTCATGGCATCATCGCTGAGCTGGATATTCTTATCAACAAGTTCCTTCGCATTCTCTGAGATGTTGGTTGCGTGATCGGAGATACGCTCCAGATCTGTAATGGCATGCAGGAAAAGATAGAGATCTTCGTTTTGCTTTGTCGTGAGCTCTGCCGAACTGACTTTAATCAGATAGCTGCCGATACGGTCTTCATAGTGATCGACCTCTTCTTCCAGATCCTGTACCTCATCAAACCCTTCCTGACTGTAATTCCAGAGGAGCTGAATTGCTTTCCGGAGATTCTCACGCACATGGTCCGCCATGGAATAGACCACAATCCTGCTCTGTTCAATCGCAACCGAAGGGTGACTGAGGAAACGCTCATCCAGCAGATCCCAGTCTTCCGGCGTCGTTCGTTCTTCCGGAACCGGCTCGTCCTTAATAATTCTGCAGGCAATTTTCCCGAGAAGATTGATCATCGGAGTCAGAACCAGGACGGTCACAATACGGAAGGCTGTATTCACTGCCGCAACACTGACCGGGCTCATGGACATCCGCATAAGAGGAAATGGATGGACTGCATTCACTGCATAAAACACCACTCCGCAGAAAACGGCGCCGGCAATGTCGATCATCAGGTGAATCAGGGCTGTGCGTCGGGCATTCAACGTAGCACCCATGGCGCTCAGCAAAACCGGAAGCGCACCGCCAACGGCAATACCAAGGATGATGGGATATGTCTCGGCAAAGGTAAGCGTCCCTGTCATGCTCAAAGCCTGCAGAATACCAACTGCGGCTGCTGAGGACTGAATAATAGCAGTAAAAACAATTCCGACAAGAACGCCAAGCAGCGGATTTGAGAACTTTGTCAGCAGGTTCAGAAACGCCTCGTTCTCGCGAAGTGGCGTAACCGCAGCACTCATGGCGTTCATGCCGAACATCAGTACGGCAAGTCCAAGAAGAATAGACCCCAGATGATTTCGGCTCTGTTTCTTGCTGAACTTGTACATGCAGATCCCGATGATAGCCAGGACACCTGTAATAAAGGTTGTCGAGAATATCATCAGCCAGCCTTCTGCCTCACCAATGGAAGAAAGGCTTACGATCCAGCCCGTAATACTTGTGCCGACGATGGATCCGAGAATGATGCTGACAGCTTCATTGAACTGCATCAGGCCGGAATTAACAAAACCGATGGCCATTACGCTCGTTGCCGAGGATGACTGAATCAATGCCGTTACACCGATTCCAAGCAAAATGCCTTTAATCGGGTTGCTTGTCAGCTGATACAATACCTTCTGAAGACGATCCCCCGCAACCTTGCTGAGTCCGTCTCCCATAAGAGAAATACCGTAAAGGAAGAGTGCAAGCCCGCTCAGAAGACCGATCAGGTTAAGCACATTCATATTCGCGTCCCTCCAGGCCGATCAGACAGGATCGGCTTTTTTCGCCTGTATTTGCTGTTGTTGTATCTTTGGCCGTATTCCACGCATTGTAATACAGTATACCAAAAAAGTACGTTCTTGCATACCCATTGACTGTGAAAATAATGCACAAAAATGCAGAAAGACAGAGCGCCCTATGACGCTCTGTCCATAAATACACCTGTTTTCTTTACATTACGTTTTCTTCTGCCGTCTGCAGCTGGTCAGATTCCTCTGGCTGGATTATTGCCGTCAACTGGCTATCCACGGAAGCAGATGATTCCTGCGGGATGCTTTGTGCCCCAAGGGCTGAAGCAAAATAAATAATATCGCTGATTTCCTTCTCCTGCCCAAACTGCACAGGATTGATCAGCACCCCGCCAAAAGCGGTAGTCGCAGTCTGCCCGCCGTCCAGCGCGTACGCTTTTCGGCAGCCTCTCGCAATCATGGCATCCGCCGCCTGCCGCAGAGTCGCAAGGTTATAGTATTCCGTTCCTACCTGGCCGCAGTTTATATTCATGGTCAGGTAATGATGACGTTCCATCCATCCAAGGGCGGACCGGGCATAGGTGTCGTTTACCTCTCCCCACGGGTAGTCTTCCGGTGTTACATCCACGCCGTCATCAATCAGCACAGGCCCAAAGCCAAGAGAAAACAGCACGTCATTTTCCCTGGCAAACTGCTCCGCCTCTGCCTGTGTACTGAATCCCCCACGGTAGGAAAACAGCATATCACCATCCGTGGTAATATAGCAGGTATCACATGTTACCGGATCAAACCGATAGAATTCCCTCTGATAAATACCGACTCCGCAGGCTCTCCCATGATAATAGAAGTCACCGCCGAAAGCCAAAACCGCACGCGTGTCTTCGGCAAACTGCGTGGTTGTCTCAAAGGCGAAGCTCCAAAGCTGATCGGCCGATATTTTTCTCCGAAGCTGAGAGCCGTCCTGAATGATAATTTCCGAAAAGGTGCCGACCGCCTGCGCTTCCACTTCCTGCCAGACAATACACAGGATTGTCTCGTCATAATACCAGTGTAACAGAGAGTCCGGAAAACGTTCTCTCTCCGGATTCCAGACAAGTGTCTTTCCATCGAGAAATTCTTTTACGTCCTCCCTTTCCAGAAAGGCTGCCAGCTCTGCACCGTCCTCGCTCACATGAAAGCCGTTTGGATCCGGCTCCATCCCTGTGAGAGAGTATTCCGGAATGCGATAGACCGGCCTCGGTGTCGGCGTTGGTTCCGGGGTCGGAGTTGGCTCCGGTGTTGGTTCCGGAGTTGATTCCGCAATGCTCTGTACTTCCGGATGATTTTCTGTGGAAGGCGTTCCGATTATTTCTGTTTCTCCAAAAGGATTTCCGTAAAAAGTACCTTCCTGGTACGCTTTCCAGTTCCGTCCAAGCTGAACAGCCTCCACTGCAAGGAGAATCAGAAGAACCGGAAGAAGCAGAAGATTCTTCTTCCGGTTTTTTCGGTTTGAATTAGAAATCCGCATTGCCCGTGGTGCGGGGATGCAGTTCTACATCACGAATATTGCTGACACCGGTCAGATACATGACGAGCCTCTCAAAGCCGAGACCATATCCCGCGTGCCGGCAGCTGCCATAGCGGCGCAGATCCAAATACCACCAGTAGTCCTCTTCTCTGAGACCAAGCTCCCGCATTCTCGCCTGCAGCACTTCCAGGCGTTCCTCTCTCTGGCTTCCGCCGATGATCTCGCCGATGCCGGGAACCAAGCAGTCTGCCGCCGCGACGGTTTTGTTGTCGTCATTCAGGCGCATATAGAAAGCCTTGATTTCCTTTGGATAGTCCGTAACGAAAATCGGGCGTTTAAATACTTCCTCTGTCAGATAACGCTCATGCTCAGTCTGCAGATCGATGCCCCATTCCACCGGGAAATCGAATTTTTTTCCGCTGTTTTTCAGAATTTCAACCGCCTCGGTGTAGCTTACCCGGCCGAACTCGTGCGAAATAACATTTCCCAGACGGTCCAGCAGATTCTTGTCGACAAAGGCGTTGAAAAACGTCATTTCCTGCGGGCAGCGCTCCAGAACCGTGTTGATGATATACTTTACCATGGCTTCGGCCGTGTTCATATAATCATTCAGGTCTGCAAAGGCCATTTCCGGCTCGATCATCCAGAACTCTGCCGCATGACGCTGGGTATATGATACCTCCGCCCGGAAAGTCGGCCCAAAGGTATATACATCACCAAAAGCCATGGCGAAATTCTCGGCGTTGAGCTGTCCGGAAACGGTCAGGTTGGTGGCCTTTCCAAAGAAATCCTTGCTGTCGTCCACGGTTCCGTCTTCCCTGAGTGGGAGATTGTTCAGATCCAGTGTCGTTACACGGAACATCTCGCCCGCGCCTTCCGCATCTGAGCCCGTGATAATCGGTGTCTGGACATAGACAAAGCCTCTGTCCCGGAAGAATTCATGCACGGCCTGCGCCGCCACACTGCGGACACGGAAAACGGCGGAAAACAGATTTGTTCTCGGGCGCAGATGCTGAATCGTGCGGAGGAATTCCACGCTATGTCTTTTTTTCTGCAGAGGATAGTCCGGTGTGGACACGCCCTCTACCGTGATCTCTTCCGCATGAAGTTCAAATGGCTGCTTGGCTTCCGGAGTCAGAATCAGTTTGCCTCTTACGATCAAAGCCGCTCCTACATTCTGTTTTGCGATCTCTTCGTAATTGGGAAGAGTTTCTCTGGCGAAGACAACCTGCAGGGATTTGAAACAGCTTCCATCGTTCAGTTCGATGAAGCCGAAGTTCTTCATGTCGCGGACAGTTCGCACCCATCCGCAGACGGTTATTTGTTTTTCCGCATAGGATGCGGCATCAGCAAAAATTGCAGATATTCTTTCTCTTTTCATCTCTGCCATTCTCCTTTAGAATATGAATTGAAGCGGTGCGTGATAGTTGAACAGTTCAATTTCCTTATGCTCTCCTCCCGCTTCCCCGTCTCTTGTCCAGGAAACTGGTTTCTCAAAGGTGAATTTGGCGTGCCTGGTATGGAGAATGATCAGCTTATCGCTGTCAAACCGCCGCGAAAGTACCGAAGCAGCGAGTTCCCCGTACGCGTCTATGGTTCCGGGATCTCTGACCAGTACCAGTTCGCTCATTCCATCGCCAAGGCTGACCATTTCTTCCCTCAGGCGGACAATGCCGGCTACCGATGTGGAATTTGACATGCTTCCATATACCAGTTCACCTTCAAAAACCCCATCATCGTATTCTACTTTTGTCGGGATTTTTTCAATTTTTCCAAGCTGAGCCGCTCCCTGCAGCACATAGGCAAGATGTCCAAGTGCCTTTTTCTGATCCTGCGGTGTTGCATAGCTTACTTCTGTAAAAGCACCAAAGGCCGCAATATAGGCAAAGTATTCGTTTTCTCCAAATCCACCGACATCAAAGGGATGCGGCTTTCCTATGAGAAGTCTCTTTGCCGCGCCAAGCATATCGTTTTTTGGAAGGCCAAGCGTTGTCGCCACATCATTTGCCGTTCCCATCGGAAAATAGCCAACAGGCGGCGGGCTGGAGATCTGCATCAGCCCGGCCATTACTTCGCTGAGAGTGCCATCTCCGCCCACACAGGCGACAACATCATGATTGCCGGCATTTTCTGCCGCAAAACGCGTTGCATCCCTCGGGCCGGCAGTAAAAAAAAGATCGATCTGCATTCCGCCGGCCGCAAGCACCTGCATTGCGTCTCCAAAGGAGAATTTAAATCCACCTCTCCCGGCCGCCGGGTTTACAATCAACATCAGTTTTCTCACTTGTAATACCTCCATAAAAAGCCCAAGGGACGCATGGACTGCGCCCCTTCGTCATTACAGCAAGAATGTTCTCAGTTGAGTCCGTTGAGTTTACCGGTCATAGCGGACTTTTTCCGTGCCGCGTTGTTCTTATGCAGCAGGCCTTTTCCGGCCGCACGGTCAACAGTCTTAACAGCAACTTTATAGGCATCGGCGGCTGCTTCCTTATTGCCCTCGTTCACAGCTGCCTCGAACTTTTTCATTGTGGTTTTCAGAGCGGTCTTCTCTGCCTTGTTTTTTGCACGAAGTTCTTTGGACTTCAGGTCTCTCTTTGCGGAAGACTTAATGTTTGCCATGTATTTGCCACCTCCTCCTGTATTATGCAGTATTTACGGGTTTT
>CADBNC010000221.1 GCA_902795885.1 Oscillospiraceae bacterium | reverse complement strand
GCCTGAGCCGAGAATAAAGCGGCTGGTAAAGCTGTGTTCTCCCAGTTTCCATGTGTCGTTCATTTTGCCTGCCTCCTGTTCTGTTTTTCTGTTGTTCTGTTTTTCTGTTTTCCTGTTCTCTTCTGTTTTCCTGCCGCGCGTTCTCCGCGCTTCAGGCTCCTGGCTGCCCTGCCCCTTCATCCTGCAGGATCAGCTGTATCACCTTGTTTGCCATGTGCCCCGCGCATACCGCCACCCGGGGCGCCATCAGGCCCATTCCGTCCCCGATGTCCGTCTGCTGGTCCCCGCAGAGATACAGCCTGGACAGCTTCCTCTCCGTGCGGATCCGGTTCGCGTCGCCGAAGCCTGCCATCCCGCTGCCGGAGACCAGGGTTGTCTGCGGGCAGCTGCGCAGCAGCGTCCCCACCAGCATGGCCTTCTGATCCGCCCTGTCGAAGGCCTCGCAGACGATCGGGTATTCCGCGAAGAGGCCGGCGGCGTTTTCCTCCGTCACGCGGATGACCCTGGTACGGATATCCAGATACGGGCTGATCTGCCCGATGATCTGCTCCATGGCCCCGCATTTGGTCATTCCCAGATGCGGGATCAGATACATCTGCCGGTTCAGGTTGGTGACATCCACCCTGTCAAAATCCACCAGGAGCAGATGCCCCACGCCGCTGCGGGCCAGCATCACCGCGATGTTTGACCCGAGGCCGCCCAGTCCCGCCACCGCGACCCGCGCCCTTCGGAGCTTTTCCTGCACCTCCGGCGGGAAGCGCGCGTCAAAGGCCCGCTCCAGCTCTTCCCTGCTGATCATCTCAACCACCGCCCACGAACTGCAGAATCTCGATGCTGTCGCCGTCCCGGATCACGGTGCTCCCCAGCATGCTCCTGGGGACAATCTCAAGATTGCGCTCCACAACCACGCGCTCCGGGAGATACCCTGCCCTGGCCAGATATTCCCCCAGGGTGATGCCGGCGATGTTTTCGGCCCTGCCGTTTACTGTTGCCATCTGTCATCCTTCCTTTCCGAAAATTTCCCGCAAAATAAAAGACATGCGGCTTTTCTGTCCGCATGTCTGAAGTCGTATGAAGGGACGGATCTGTTCAGCGCACCGGACAAAAAGCTCTGTGAGAATTTGTTCGGCGCCTGTGTCCCATGGCAGAAGGTGGTGCCCCCGGTCTGCTGCAGGCCTGCCCGGATCCGGCTGCCCGCAGGAGCCCCGCGGCCCCGGAACAACAGAAAAACAGGCCCTCTTTGAGGTAACCTGTCCTTCGTTCTGTTCAGATGGGAGGCTACCTACGTTGGCATTATCCAAATCAGGTAATATAGGTCGAAGCAAAGCTTCCTCTCAGCCGGCTGACGCCAGCTCCCTAGCTCTTTTTTTATCAATATACGCCTGCTCCTGCCGGCTGTCAAGAGGAACCGGAAAAAACCTGCCGCATTGCCGCAAACAGCCTCTCCACCGAAACGGGCTTTTCCGCGAAGGCGTTCATCCCGGCTTCCCGCGCCGCCTGCCTGTCCCGGCTCTGCACGTTGGTGGTCAGGGCGATGATCGGGATCCCGGCCTTCTCCCTGTCCGGCAGCTGCCGGATTCTGCGCGTTGCCTCGATGCCGTCCAGATTCGGCATCAGGATGTCCATTAATATCAGGTCATAGGTCCCGGCCGGTGCGCTCTCCACCTTCTCCAGGCAGATCTGCCCGTCCTCGGCAAAATCGATCTCGGCCCCGGTCTGCTTCAGGATCTCCGCGGCGATCTCGCGGTTGACGGCCATGTCCTCGGCGATCAGAACCCGCCTGCCCGAAAAATCTGCCGGGTCCGGGGCTTTCCTGTCTGTGGAGATCTGCTCCTGCAGGTACCGGTCCAGCGCCTCCGGGCCCTCCGGAGCCGTGCCGCAGCAGGCTGCGTCCTTCCCGCAGCCGCAGGCAGCCTGTGTGATGCCGTTGAGAATCGTCATCAGATATTCGCCGGAGATCCGGATTCCCTCCAGGTAGCGCCGGACCAGCCCGGGGTCCTCGGGATGGTTTTTGGCGGCCTCAGCGTAGCCGAGAATAATATGCAGCGGCGTCCGGATATCCTGCGACATCTCGCACACCTGCAGCAGTCTGGAGGGCTGGCCGTCCCCGCCGCATTCCCGCAGGAGCTCGTCCACCGTTGCCCCCAGAATATCCGCTAGCCGGGGGAACAGCGCGATATCCGGATAGGACAGGTCCCGCTCCCACTTGGACACGGCCTTGTCCGTCACACCCAGCCGGTCGGCCAGCTGCGCCTGGGTCATGTGATTCTGTTTCCGCAGTCTGCGGATGCAGGCGCCCAGTGTAGATTCTTTCACTTGCATGCACCTCCTTGGAAAAAAGATAGCACGCAGGAGGCAAGATTGCAACCGACTGACGGTTTAGTTTGCCCGCCGTTCCATGCCGCTTCCCGTCCGGTATGCCTTCTTCTCCGAAAATGAGGCCTCTGTGCCGGAGCCCCTTAAGAATGCTTAAGGGCGCTGATAATTGACAGCTTCAGGCCGGCCATGATACAATTTGCAGGCAAACAGCATGATAGAATGACATCCGGACAATCCGGAATATGGGAGGATATGTGTTTGCAAATGGAAAGGAATGATTTGATGATAAAAGGAATGAAGAAAAGCCTGCCTCTGGTGCTCCTCGCCATGGTTCTCCTGCTTTCCGCCTGCGGGAAGAAGTCCGTATTCGGCGTGAGCACAAATGAAGACAACAGCATCAGCATCACCGCAGACCGCGGTCCCAGGGACAGCATGGGTCTTGGTTATCTGACCGTTGGTGAAAACGAGCAGGTCGTAATAGATGCAGCCGGTATGGATAAGGACGGGAAGCTCACCCTTCGCTTCATGGCAGGCGTGCCCGGCACAGATGATTTCCCCGGGGAACCAGCCTGTGAAACGTCTGTCAGCGGAGGGGACAGCGCAGTCTTTACCGCCGACCCCGGCGAATATACGGTCGAAGTGACCGTGCAGAGCAAAATTTCGGGAACGGCACGGATCTTCACGAAGCCGGCAGATGGAACGGCAGCCGCAGCTGACCCCTCCGAAGCTGCCCCCTCCGCAGCGGCGGAATCCGGTCTGGCTCTGCAGCCCGGAGAACACTTTGATGGGACTGTCCCGCTTGAAGGAATGGAACAGACCGTTCATTATGAGGCAATCCGGAACGACGCGCTTGGCTTTGAGATGGGCTACGACTACGAGAATTTCGTACGGCACAGTGAAGCGGACCGTGAACGGTTCATCTCGGTCTGGGACAACCCCGACAATCCCGAGATTTATCTCGAGATTACTCACAGTCCGGACGATGCCGAAACGACGGCCGCTTCCATTACGCAGACGCTTTCCGCGCAGTATGATGTCTCCCGCTGGGAATACACGCTGGACCGCGCCGGCGACTGCATCGATCTCAGGGGTGAGGTGGATAAAGAGGGGCAGATGTCCATCCGGGAGCTTCAGATGGTTTATATTATCCCTGCTGACGACGGCTGTTTCGTCGCCTGGGGGCATTACACACAGGAAAGCGCCGAGGGCT
>CADBNC010000220.1 GCA_902795885.1 Oscillospiraceae bacterium | reverse complement strand
GCGTCCATGATGTTCAACCGCTGCAGCTGCCTGCCCACCGAGACCGCCGGCTACAAGACCAACGGCAAGTGGTTCTGGTTCGGCGAACAGCCCTTCCTGAAGGTCAACCTCAACGGCAAGCGCTTCTGCAACGAATCCGGCCCCTACGAGTTCATGCTGCACAGCATGTACATGCAGCCGTATCACACCTACTGCGATATCTTCGATGCCAACAATAAGAAATACTGCGAGCAGTTTGACGAGGTCGGCTGCTGCCGTCTGTTCGATTTTGACAACGGCGCCGAGCCGAACCGCTATTACGATGTCGCGTGGCGTGATATGACCGAGGGCGAGAACTCCCACCTGGCGCTGGGCTATCTGCAGAAGGCCGACACGCTGGAAGAGCTCGCTGAGAAGCTGAACATCCCTGTGGACAATTTCGTTGAGACCGTCAAACGCTACAACGAGCTCTGCGAAAAGGGCGTGGACGAGGATTACGGCAAGGGCGCCCACCGCATGACGCCGGTCGATACGCCTCCGTATTATGGCATCCGCACGGGCGCCTGGCACCTGACCACGCTGGATGGTTGCCGTATTAACACGGATATGCAGGTCATCCGCGAGGATGGCACCGCGATTGAAGGCCTCTATGCCACGGGCGACTGCACCGGCGGCTTCTTCGCGAACAACTATCCCAACCTCTTCACGGGCCTTGCATGTGGACGTACGATGACCTTTGGCCGCCGCGCGGCGAAGATTGTGGCAAACAAGTAAACATCGTCTGAATAATATCAGCGAATCAGGCGTAAGAAGACACAGAAAAGCTCCCGCCTCCCTGCAGAGACGGGAGCTTTCCAGAGTATTGGAAGAAAGGAAAAGAACATGAATACCAGCTTTAAAGTGGACGGTATGATGTGCCCCAAGTGCGAGGCCCGTGTAAAGAAGGCCCTGGAGGCTATCTCCGGTGTCGAGAGCGCTATTGCCGACAGAACCACAGGAACAGCTACCGTAACGGGCGAAAACCTTGATCTCGTTGCTCTGAAGGCTGCTGTCAAAGAGGCAGGCTATCAGCCTGAGGAATAAGCATCGACCTCGCGCGGCACAGGAAGATACGCGTATCTAAAAGAAAGCCTGCGTTTGCAGGCAAAAAAATCGGGGTATTCCGTTCAGTGAAGATCACGGAATACCCCGATTCTGCTGTGTATGGTTTTCTGCTTCATGTGGTTTCGGATCTGCCTGCAGCCAGCTCACGGGTTAAAGCTGGACTGGCCTTCCGAGGTGTATTTCCCGTTCAGCGCGGTGGCCAGTGTACGGTTGATTTCCCCCATGCCTTTCAGATACGTACCTATATCGCTGCGCAGACCTTCGGCCAGCCAGCCACTGAAGATGCCATAACAGAGGCAGGAGAGCATATGCTTCAGGTTTTCCCATTCGGGACTCACGGTGTCTATATCAGGATAGACCGTGCTCACAAACAGGGCAACCGTCTGGTTGCACATGCGCCACATGTACTGCTCAAACAGGTCACGCCGGGTGCTGGAATAGACATGACGGATCATCTGCCGGTTTTCGGAGCCGAACTCTGCAGCCGTGATGATGCATTCCTCGATTGTACGGATATTCGGGTGTTCGGTAATGATGCGGCAGATTTCATCCGAAAAGATCTCTTCAATCAGGCTCGGGATATCGTTATAGTGATAATAGAAGGAATTGCGGTTCATGCCGCAGGCGTCCGTGATATCCTTAACCTTGATTTTGCTGAGAGGGCGCTCTTCAAGGAGCTTCAGAAAGGCCTCGCGGATGGCAGTTTTGGTCTGATTGGACATGAATGTTTTCCTCTGTAAAAATGATAGTTTCGCTGCACTGGCTGCGGTGGCAGGGATGAAGAAGCTGTTATGCAGGGAGTGTGACACAAAATGAAATCACAGATGCATTGTCCTGAAGCTGTGCGCTGATTTTGCCACGATGGAGGCGGCAGATCTCCTGCGCTGCAGAGAGCCCGATGCCAAATCCGCTACCCTGACGGGTGCGGGATTTGTCAGACCGGTAAAAGCGATCGAAGATATGGGCCGTATCGGGCGGCTCCAGAATGCTGTTGGAGACCTGCAGGCAGCACTCCCGTCCTTCACGGCGAAGGGTAATGCGGATGAGGCCGTTGTCTGCACAGTATTTGACAGCGTTGTCGCCAAGGATGGAACAGAGTTGCGCAAGCAGTGCAGAATCCCCACGCAGCGTGATTCCGGGAGCACAGTCCATCTCATACCGGAGGCCGCGCAGAAGGGCGCTTTCCTGGAAAGAGGTAAAGGCCTGGCTGCACAGTGCCGAGAAATCCAGATCTGCAGGATTGGAGGCAAGATGAAGCTCATCCATACGGGCAAGGTTGAGCATATCCTGTGTAAGCGTAGTCAGATGCTGTGCCTGAGTACGGATATTGTGGCTGTATTTGCTCTCATGGCCGGTCATCTCCATGGCGTCCACATTTGCGATAATGACTGCAAGCGGTGTTTTCAGATCATGACCGGCATCCGTGACAAACTGCTTCTGACGCTGAATATTCTCGGCGATTGGAAGGATTGCCCTGCGGGAGAGAGCAAGAACCAGGAGCAGCATCAGAAGCCAGCATGCAAGACCAAGCAACAGAGAGAGAAGCAGCACCCGCATAACTGTGGCATTGCGCTGCTCCATATCGAGAAAGACCACTCGGCTTCCGCCCTCCGGTTTCTGAAAGATCTGATAGCGAAAGCCCGGAATGCTGCCGCGTGTCTGCTCCGGATTTATGGAAGCTGCAATCTCCGCTGCTTCTGTATCGGAGAGCGATGCTATATGTCCGGTATCCACCGACGTGATGGTGCCCGCAGAGTCGAGCTCGGCGGAGAAAAAAACCGCTGCCAGGCGTGTATTTTCGTTAAATGGTTCGGCGAAAAAGCGCCTCATACCTTCATCGCGGCTCGATGTCCATGGACGATACGTTTCCCCGGGGCCGTGGTCTGTGTCGGAAAGCTGCGAAGAAGAAAGAAAAGGACTTCCGTTTGGCAGAGACCCTGAGGGGAGGGGAGTGACAACTGCGTCTGTGGCAGGTATCTGGCCGGCCTGATTTGGCGGGTTTGGCTGCATACCCAGATTATCAAGGATGCGGTCGGCCTGGTGCGTGCTGCTGACTGCGTTGAAGATATTCAACGCGCCGAGAAGGACAAGCAGCAGCAATGTCACGGCTGCCATGGCCGTCAGCACAAACCGCCTCTGCAGAGTACGGATCATACGCTGTCCTCCAGCAGATAGCCGATTCCTCTGCGTGCCCGCAGAACGACTCTTGACCCTATGGCAGAGAGCCTCTTGCGAAGGTACGAGATATAGACCCACACAATTCCTATTTCGGCATCCGTGTCATAGCCCCAGACACGGGTCAGAATATCTTCGGTGGAGACGCAGACATTTCTGCTGTTCATCAGAAGCTCCATGAGCTGGAATTCGAGCTTTGGGAGCGTAACAGCCTGCCTGCCGCAGCTCAGTTCTGCCGTAGCGGTGTTCAGATACAGATCGCCAAACTGCAGTACATCAGGCGTATAGTCCTCCCGTCTCCGCAGCATGGCACGGATGCGGGCAAGAAGCTCACCTGCTGCAAAGGGCTTCGGCAGATAATCATCGGCACCGAGATCAAGCCCGGCGATCCGGTCTTCCACCTCTGTGCGTGCCGTTAGCAGCAGAACCGGAGTATGGTCGCCGCTTTCGCGAAGACGGCGCAGAACCTCAAACCCGTCCAGCTTCGGCATCATCACATCCAGGATGATGCCGTCATAATGATCCTCCCGGGCATAGGCCAGTGCGTCCTCGCCGTCCGAAACGGCATCAACAGTGTAGTTGTTGTATTCCAAAATATCCGTGACAGCTTCGGCCATGGCGGGCTCGTCTTCGGCATAGAGTAGTTTCATCCGGTGCACTCCTTACAGGCGGCAGGGGATCCGCCGCGGAAATGAACGTGGAAAAACAGGCGCGCATCTGCACGCCTGTTTTATGTCCGCATGACGGCAGGAAAGAACCTGCCGGAGCCCGATCTGGCTTACTGGTCTCTGGCTTCCAGATAGGACTGGATGGCGTCAAGCACATCCTCGGGATTCAGGCCATGAACGGCGCAGGCTTCTTCGAGGCTCTCTCCGATGGAGGAGGGGCAGCCGACACAATGCATGCCGCACTGCATCAGAACGTATGCGATGCCCATGTCATATTCAAGCATCTCACCCATGGTGGTGCTGGTTGTGATTTCCAATGTATTCA
Organism: Oscillospiraceae bacterium; assembly: GCA_902795885.1. Lineage (GTDB taxonomy): Bacteria > Bacillota > Clostridia > Oscillospirales > Oscillospiraceae > Limivicinus. The sequence continues at coordinate 9,460 of CADBNC010000220.1, read as the reverse complement.
TCTCCCTGTGCGTATATTTTTCTTTATTATACGGGACAGCAGAGGAAAAGTCAATGTCCATCCTGTGAATTCAGACCGCTCTGTCGCCCATCCATCGGGTTGCTCTTCTTGACAGCGGCATGTGTGCGGGGTAAAATGAACTCAGAAGGAAACAGCGGCAGAAACCACAATGGCTGGGGCATTGAACCATGCAGAGTTATAGCATAAGAAGGAGGAACAGGAGGATGAAGATTGGCTTTTATGGCGCCGCGCACGAGGTGACGGGCAGCTGCACACTGCTTGAAATCGGCAATGTCAAGGGAATTGTCGACTGCGGCATGGAGCAGGGGAAGGATCTTTATGTGAACCGGAAACTTCCCTATGACGCGCATGAGCTGGATTTTGTCCTGCTGACCCACGCGCATATTGATCATTCGGGGAATCTCCCCCTGTTGTATAAACAGGGCTTCCGCGGACCGATTTATACCACCGCCGCAACGCAGGCCCTCTGCGAGATCATGCTGCGCGACTGTGCCAATATCCAGGAGAGCGAGGCCGAGTGGAAGAACCGCAAGGCGCAGCGAAGCGGAGCTGCAGAAGTTGAGCCCCTCTATACCATGGAGGACGCGGAAGGCGTGCTGAAGCTGTTTCGACCCTGCTCCTATGGTGAAAAGCTGCAGATCAACGAAGCCGTTACCATACGCATGACAGATGTCGGCCATCTGCTGGGTTCTGCTGCCATCGAGGTCTGGCTCACGGAGAACGGAGAAACCCGATGCATCTGCTTCAGTGGCGATGTCGGCAACACGAACCAGCCGATTCTGCAGGATCCGCAGTTTGTCCGCCATGCGGATTACCTCGTGATGGAATCCACCTATGGGGACAGACTTCACAGTGAAGAGCGCGTCGATTATGTGAAGGAGCTTGCCGAAAGAATCCAGCTTACGCTGGATCGAGGCGGGAATATGGTGATCCCGTCCTTCGCTGTAGGGCGCACACAGGAGATCCTCTATTTTATCCGGCAGATCAAGGAAAAGAATCTTGTGAAGGGCCATGGGGACTTCCCGGTTTACGTCGACAGCCCTCTTGCTATTGAGGCGACAGGCATCTTCCTGCAGTGCGATACCTCGTATCTGGATGAAGAAATGCAGACCATGATTCGATCCGGCGTGAATCCTCTGGTTTTCCCGGGGCTCGAGCTCGCTGTGAGCAAGGAGGAATCCGTTGCCATCAACGAGAACAAAACGCCGAAGATCATCATCTCTGCCAGCGGCATGTGCGATGCGGGCAGAGTGCGGCATCATCTGAAACACAATCTCTGGCGTCAGGAATGTATGGTGCTGTTCGTAGGGTATCAGTCAGTGGGAACGCTTGGCCGGATTCTTGCCGATGGCGCGAAGGAAGTAAAGCTCTTTAATGAGACGGTGGAGGTAAATGCCGAAATTGACATGCTGCCCGGTGTCAGCGGTCATGCCGACCGGGATGGCCTGATCCACTGGCTTGCCGGCTTTCAGGAGAAGCCGGAGATCGTTTTCCTCAATCACGGCGATCCGGATGCAGTTGAAGCGCTGAGGGAAAAGCTGAGCCGGGAGTTGGGATATCATGTGTTTGCTCCCTTCAGCGGGGCGTGCTTTGACCTGCTGGATGGTCGGTGGGAGGAATTCCCGGAGGGCGTGCCCATCGAAAAACCGCAGGCAGACTCGTCAAAAAGAAAGCCAAGTCCAGCCTTTACAGATCTCATTCGGGCCGCAGAAGAGCTGCTGACACTCTGCAGAAGCATGGAGGGCAGGGCAAACAAGGAGCTGCGCTCATACGCCGAGCACATTCGCAAGCTGATCGCACGGATAAACCGCTGATTCCGATAAAAATGGGCCTGAAGCTGCCGCTTCGATACAGAAAAGCAGGATAATAACAAAATGAGAAGGGAAGCCGTTTCGTGGCTTCTCTTCTCATTTTCAGGCTTTGTTACTGTGTCATGCGCCGAATAGCCCCACAATCGGGAAATACAACAGCGGAAGGAAAATAGCCGGCAGCATATTCGCAACTTTGATGCGCTCGCGTGTGCAGCCAATCAGGTTCAGCGCAAGCCCGATCATGATAACCCCGCCGATAGCGGACATCTCTGTAACAATGGCATCACTGAGGGCTGAGCCGACAAGCCCCGCCAGCAGCGTAAGCGCCCCCTGGAATACAAGAACGAAAGCGGCAGAACAGGTTACGCCAAAACCCATGGCGGCACCGAAAGCCATCGATGAGACAAAATCCATCAAGCTTTTTGCATAGATGATGCTGTAGTCATGGCGGAGCCCTGCCTCCAGAGAGCCGACGATTGTCATCGAGCCGATGCAGAACAGCACACAGGCAGAAACAAAGCCGTCAGTAAAATTTGCCCCGTTGCTGCCGAGCACAGGGAGACGCGCTTTGATGGCATCGCCGGCGTGCTCGATGGCACGGTCAATGTTGAGAAGCTCACCCAGGAGAGTTCCCAGCGCCATGCAGAAAATGACACACAGCAGGGCGTTGGTTTCCAGCGCACTGGAGACTGCAATCAGTATGGTGCAAAGCCCAAGAGCGCGGATCAGGCTGTCCAGCAGAGACTGGCGCAGATGAGACCGAAAAAGAATACCGATCAGGCTTCCTGCCAGAACAGTGGCGGTGTTTACAAAAACGGCGATCATTTGCTCTCCTCCGGATCCAATTTCACCTCACGGCAGCTGAACAGGACGATCTGACGCTTCAGTGCGAGTTTTTTCAGAAGATTCAGGGCCTGTTCCATTCGCTTTTCATCCAGGTTGACCAGCACATCATCCAGAATAAGCGGGCAGGGTTCCCCTGCGGGCAGGGCAAGCTCGCATACGGCGAGCCGCACAGCAAGATAAAGCAGGTCGAGCGTTCCGGCACTGAGGTACTCTGCGTCCCGGGCAGTCTCATCCGCTTCAGTTCGTGCGCGGGCAGAGAAGTCCTGCCCGACCAGCACGTCCCTGTATCGGCCGCCGGTCATCTCTGCCATATAGGAAGCAGCGAGGCTGCTGAGTTCCGGGGTGAACCGGCGCTGCAGATCGAGGCTGGCATCGCGGAGCGTCTCATACGCCATGGTAATTGCGTCATATTCGGCCTGTACATCGCGCAAGTCTTCCTTCATGGTCTCTGCTGAGCTTGACAGCACCATCGGATCGCCCATTGCGGAAAGGCGTCCCTTCAGACCGGAAAGCTGCGTGCTCAACTGCGCAAGCTCCTGCCGTTTTGACTGCAGACTCCGGGTCAGACGGGCGGCTTCGGTGTTGCCGCCTGTGAAATCCAGCGCATCGATTGCCTCCTCCTCCAGCTGATGCAGGGCGAGGGTAGCCTGTTCAATGCGGAGACGGCTGGCCTGCTCTTCCTCTTCTGCGCGCTGTACAGCTGCTTCCAGAGACAGGCGTCGGTCTAGAACGCTGTCAAGCTCTTCCGGGATCGAGATCCTGTATTTTCTGAGAATCTGCTGCTGCTCCAGATTCAGCTGCTGGGAATCCTGATGAATGCGGGAATAGCGGATAAAGAAAGCGACAGCCAGCACACAGCAGACAGCGGCAAGGATGATCAGCGGCAGTGAGACTGTGATACCATAAACAGCGGCCAGTGCAACAGCGAGGAAAGAAAACAGAATAGCCGGGAACATGCTGCGCCCCTTTGAGGGAAGTGCCTGTCGGGAGAGGAGACTCTCACGGTCATGCTCGATTTCCTGCTTCAGGGCGTCGGTGCTGAGCTCCGGAAAGTCACTGGCCGCCAGGTCATTACGCCTGCGGGAGAGTTCGGCCAGGGCGTCGTCATGCCGCAGCCCGGCATTCTGCACATCCGTGCGCCCGTTGCGCAGGCGGCTGAGAGCATCGGCGCGCTGCTGCTTCCGTGCTTCAAGCACAGCTGCCTCCAGCGAGGCACATTCATCCTGCGCCTTTTCCAGACGGTGCTCCATCCCCCGGACACTGTCAACCGACTGATCCATCTCTGCAAGAAGGCGTTCGGTTTCGGCGATCTTTTTTTCCTTTGCGGGCAGAATGCCCCTCTGTTGATCACGGCGTTTCTTCTTCCAGGAAAGAAGCTTTGCCTCGGCGTCTGCACAGGAGATTTTCTCCTCGCCGCTGGAGACAATGGACTGAATACGCCTTTCCAGCTCCGGACTATTGGAGACGGCCATCGAACCCTGCTCAATGAAGGCAGTCCTGCGGAATACCTCCCTTGAGACACCGGTCAGAAGCTCGCCGCAGTTTTTCTCGTTCATCCCCTCCACAGGAGCACCGGATTCTGTATATACCGCGGAGAAATCCTTCATCGGAGCATTACCGGAGAGAGTTCGGCGTTCGATGGTCATGTCAAATCCATCTGCCACGACCTGCATGGAACCTTCCATCGGATCCCCGGACCAGGGGGCATAGCGCTGCCTGTCCGGCAAAAAGCCGTCCCGCGGCTGCTCTGACGGATCAATACCATAGAGCATGGCACGGATGAAGGCACACCAGGTTGATTTGCCGCTCTCATTCGGCGCATAGATTACATTCAGCCCACCATGAAGAGTGAGCGTTCGGCCCTGAAGGTTGCCGAATGAAGCACGTAGCTTACGTATTCTCATGAGAGACCACCTCCCCGGCATCATTCAGCGCGGCAAGACCCCAGCGCACGGCTTTCTCCACGCGCATGCGGGCATCTGCGCTGTCCGCAGCGTCCAAAAGGGTGCGCATTTTGGAGAGAAACAGCCCACGCAGACTGTCTTCTCCTGCAAAAGCCCAGATATCTTCCGGCAGCCTTGTGTTGTCTTCCAGCTGAAGGGCAAAGAACAGCTCATCCAGATTCTGGTGTAGCTTCCGCAGATCGGGCGCTTCGCGGGAGATGCCTGTTAGCATAATGCGGTAAATATCCCGAAAGGAATCGTCCGGAAGCGAGGTGTGGATCAGCAGAAGAGGATCGCGGGCGGAGATATCCAGTGTCATTGCCCGATAGTGCCTTGCAGCGATCGGAACGGTGCGAAGACTGCAGCCGTCAGGGGACAGCTCTGCAATGTTTACTGTCTTCTCGCCTGCCTCTGCGAAGCAGTGGCCCTCGGGGCATCCCGGCCAGGAATAGGCACAGGATCCGCTTTTCAGAAGTCCGCTCGCAGCATGGACGCCACCCAGCGCAGCATAGTCAATTCCACTGGCGGCCAGATCATCTGGCGATATGGGATTTCGCAGAGAAGACGCTGTCGCTTCTCCATGCATGCACAGCAGATTATAGAAGCCTTCCTTCCGGTCAGCATGAAAACCCTGCAGCAGGGGAGCGCAGGTCCTCTCGGTAAAGGCAGCGCCGAACACCCGGCAATCCGCCGAGGGAACGGAGACAAGTTGAATCCGGTTTTCTTCAAAAATATGCACGTTTTCCGGAAACTCCACGCGGGCGTAGGGGGATCCGGGTGAATAGAAATCATGACTGCCGGGTGAAATGAGCACCGGACAGGGCACATCCGCCAAACAGCGTGCAAGCAGCTCACCGGTTTCATGGTAACCCTTCCAGGAATCCAGAAGATCACCTGCAAGCAGCATGAGGTCGGCGTGTTCTCTCTCGGCGAGAGAGACGAGCGCGTGCAGAAGCTCCCACTGCTCCTCGCGCCGCAGCTTGGCCTTCTCGATTCCAAGTGCCTCATACGGGGAATCCAGGTGCAGATCCGCCGTGTGGATGATACGAAGCTTCCTCATGTCAGACGCACCGCCTCAGCCTTGACGCAGCGGCCGGTGTCCGTGTTGATTGTGAACACGCAGCCTTCCAGCTTGCACGGTCCCTTTGCCGAATCATAGCGCCGGGGAGGATCCCCCAGAAATTTACCGATACTCTGATCCTTGTCGATCCCGAGAACCGAATGCACTGCCCCTGTCATACCCAGGTCCGTGATATACCCGGTTCCCTGCGGTAACACACAGGCATCGGAGGTCTGCACATGGGTGTGGGTTCCCCAGACGGCCGAGGCCCGGCCGTCCAGCAGCCAGCCCATGGCAAGCTTCTCGCTGGTACCCTCAGCGTGGAAATCCACAAGGATGATCTTTTCCTGGATTTCATCCATGAAACCATCGGCAATGGGGAAGGGGTTGTCGGTATTGCTGTCGAGAGTAAAGCGCCCGAGAAGATTCAGCACGCATACGTCCCCGAAGGGCGTGGAATAGACATCAATGCCTTTGCCGGGGCATTGGGGGGCATAGTTTGCCGGGCGGAGAATCTTCCTGCGCTCATCCAGATACGGGCGCATCTCGGTCCGGGTCCAGGTGTGGTTACCCAGCGTGATTACATCCGCACCCGCACGCAGAATCATGTCTGCCTGACGGGGTGTGATGCCGACGACATTGGCATTTTCGCCGTTGACAACAGCGAAGGCAATGTCGTTTTCCTTTTTATAGGGCTTCAGGGTTTTCTCCAAAAACTGCAGACCGGGATCGCCACAGACGTCGCCGACTGCCAGAATTCTGACTTCCATAGATTTCGCCTCGTTTATAAGCTGTTGATAACAAATTAATATATCATTACCGGATGGAAAGTGCAATGCCTGAACAAAAAAGCCGCAGGCTGCCGGAACAGCCTGCGGTAGAACATTGCGTTATGCCTCATCTGCATCCTGTTCTTCCTCGCTGTCTGCAGAGGACTTCCGGCGGCCGACAATGCGGCTGAGCAGAATGCTGAGTTCAAAGAGTGCGATCATCGGCATGGCAACCATCACCTGGGATACCACATCCGGTGGTGTTATTATTGCAGCGAGGACAAAGATCACAACGATCATGACCTTGCGCCCCTTCACAAGCCATTCTGCCCTGATGAGTCCGAGAGCTGAGAGCAGCACTGAGATAACGGGCATTTCAAACACGGCGCCGAAAATGACGAACACCGTTAGCAGGAAACTGATATACTGCTGGATACTGATCGATGCCGATACGTCCACCTCTCCCGTAAACTGGATCAGAAATCGCAGCACAAAAGGCAGGCTGATAAACCGCGCAAAGGCGACGCCCAGAGCAAAAAACACCGTCCCTGCCAGAAGCGAGAGAATGATGGATGTGCGCTCGGTCTTCGTAAGGCCCGGGCTGCAAAAGGCATAGACCTCGTAGGCTACCACCGGGAAGCAAAGCACAAGCGCTGCGACCAGGGCGGTGTTCAGATAGACCAGCAACAGTTCCTGAGGGGCGATATAAACGTATACATAGTTGTACCGCTCGCCCATGTCCGTGAGATAGGTGATGAACTGCGGGGCAAAGGAAAGGCATGCCGTAAAGGCCACCAGCAGGAAAACCACGCACACCACAATGCGGTTGCGCAGCTCCCGCAGATGCCCGGAAAGCGACATGCTCCCGTCGCTGGCGGGAGCTTTTTTCTTTTTACTCGTCTTCTTCATCCTCTGAATCTTCGGATGGCTTCTCGGCCTTTACGGCCTTCGCAGACTTCTTGCTGCCGGATTTTTTTGCTTTCTCAGGGGAATCTTCCACGGCTTCTTCTGTCTCTTCCATGCCGTCCTTGAAGCTCTTGACGCTCTTGCCGAACATCTTTGTCAGTTTGGGAATCTGCGTTGGCCCAAAAATAATAAGCACAACGACCAGAATCAGAATCAGCTCGGTGGTACCAAATTTCATGTGTTTACCCTCCTGTTAAATGCTTGTATGCTTTGCAAAATCATTCCGCGTTCTCCTGCGCGGCATCATCGGCCTTTGCGTTTTCAGATGATTCCGTCTCTTCCACTGGTGCGGCAGCCTCTGGTGTGGGTTCAGCAGGTGCTTCTTCCGGAACGGCTTCCTCTGCAGCGTCGGTGTCTTTCTTTTCGGGTTCTTTGGAATCCTTTTTCTTCTTGCCGATGCTGTTCAGATCACGTTCCACACCCTTGACATTATCGCGGATTTCCTTGTTGATCTCTTCCAGTGGCTCCATGGCCTCGCGAAGCGGCTTCTGAGCTTCCTCAAGAGGATCCACCACACTTTCGCGGAACTCCTGCGTCAAATCCGAAGAGGCTTCACGGAAAGCCTTCATCGCACTGCCGAACTTGCGTGCGTAGGAAGGGAGCTTGTCGGGACCGATCACAAGCAGAGCAACGATGAATATCACGATCAGCTCCATCGCGCCAATCTTCATGCAGAGCACCTCCCTTTTCCTGTGATCTCCTCACAGAATGTTTTAATCATTTTACACGATCCATACAGGTACGTCAAGCACTTCCGTTCTTCAGCTCCGTAAAAATACAGTGAAAATTTCAATTTCCTTCCCGCATAATTCAGGCGGAATCTATTGCGCATCCCGCCTGCCCTGTGATATAATGCCCACGACTTTTATGATATTTCAAGGAGGGCGAATCCATGGCGGATAACAAGAGACCGGAAAACATGCAGCGCATCACGACTGAACAACTCGCGCAGGCTTTTATTTCAGAACAGCTGGAGCTTCTCAGAAAACAGATTGGTGAAAGCAAAGTACTGCTGGCGCTGTCGGGAGGGGTGGATTCCTCCGTGGTAGCGGCACTTCTGATCAAGGCAGTCGGAAAACAGCTGACCTGTGTTCATGTCAACCATGGCTTGCTGCGGAAGGGAGAGCCTGAGCAGGTCATAGAAGTTTTCCGGAACCAGATGAACGCAAATCTCGTCTATGTGGACGCCGTTGATCGCTTCCTGGATAAGCTGGCCGGGGTTGCGGATCCTGAGACCAAGCGAAAGATCATCGGGGCGGAGTTTATCCGCGTTTTTGAGGAAGAGGCCAGAAAGCTGGAGGGCATTGGCTTCCTTGCCCAGGGCACAATCTATCCAGATATTCTGGAGAGCGGTCCTGTTAAGGCTCACCACAATGTCGGCGGGCTTCCGGATGATCTGCAGTTTGAACTGGTCGAGCCGCTGAAGTTCCTCTTCAAGGATGAAGTTCGCGTGGTTGGCAAGGCACTCGGCCTGCCTGACAGCATGGTTTACCGCCAGCCCTTCCCTGGACCTGGCCTTGGCGTTCGCTGTGTTGGTGCGATCACCCGTGACCGTCTGGAAGCCGTGCGCGAATCTGATGCGATTCTGCGTGAGGAGTTCGCGAAGAACGGCCTGGAGGGAAAGGTCTGGCAGTATTTCACCATCGTTCCGGACTTCAAGTCCACCGGCGTGAAGGATGGCCTTCGCTCCTATGACTGGCCGGTTGTTATCCGTGCCGTTAACACGCGGGACGCCATGACAGCTACCGTGGAGGATGTGCCGTTTGCGCTTTTGCAGCATATTACGCAGCGCATCACAAGTGAGGTCGCCGGTGTGAACCGTGTCCTGTATGATCTTACGCCGAAACCCACCGGCACCATCGAGTGGGAATGATCTCAAACGCAGGAAAAGCCCCTGAAGCAGGGGCTTTTCACATATTGTAGTCAATTTCAAGCAGATGTACTCTTTGACATAATGGCAGAGAGTACTGACAGGGCTGAATGAAGTCTGTTTATAGCAGGAGAACCGTTATACCATCAGGGTTCAAATCGTTTCTGAGATAT
>CADBNC010000219.1 GCA_902795885.1 Oscillospiraceae bacterium | reverse complement strand
CCATTCGGGACACGCAGGTCCGGGAGGTTTTCGAAAAGAACATCCGCGAGGGTGAGGCAAAGATTGAGGACGGGCGCGCGCAGCTTCGCCAGGCGAAGGAAACCATCGAAGAAGGCCGGGAGGAGCTCGCCCGCGGGGAAGAGCAGCTCGGCGAGATGAAGGCGCTGATCGACGCTGCCGAGGCCAGACTGGTTCAGGGGCAGGCGCTGCTGGAATCCGGCCGCAGGAAGGCTGCCGATACCGGGAACGAGAGTCTGATGGACGTGGTTTCCCTGGCGGAGCAGATTTATGCCATTCTCCGGGACAACTGGTATTATTCCGGCGAGCAGTATCTGGACGGCATCACGGCCTACCTGAACGGCAAAAAGCAGCTGGAAGAGGGCGAGCGGCAATACGCCGAGGGCGAAGAGGCCCTGCGCAGCGCGGAAGAGCAGCTTGCGGACGCAAAGAAGAGGGCGGGCAGCATCGAAAGCTGCCGCTGGGTCATTCTCAGCAACAGAGGCAACCCCGGCTTTATTTATGCAGATGCCAACGCGGAGAAGCTCGGTTCGCTGAGCCTTTCGTTCTCCCCCATTTTTCTGATTGTGGGGGCGATGGTGATCTATGCCACCATCGCGCGCATGGTCGAGCAGCAGCGCAAAATGATCGGCGTGCACAAGGCGCTTGGCGTCTTCAACCGCGAGATTTTTGCCAAATACCTGCTGTTTGCCCTCACGGCAGTGGTGATCGGCATCGGCCTGGGGGTTCTGTTGGCATGGCTTCCGATGCAGCGGGCCGTCCTGTCCTCGTATGAAGAGCATCTGAATTACGGCATGGGGACGCGCGCCTTTCTGCCTGTGGAGACCGCTCTGGTTTTCGCCGGGGGAATTGGCATCTCTGTCGTGGCAGTATATCTGGGCTGCTCGGGTCTGCTTCGCCAGACTGCCCTTGCGCTTATACAGGAGACGCCCAGCGTCAAAAGGACGAAATCCGTCCGGTCGGCCAGGCGCAGTCTCTTTGCGCGGCTGATCTTCCGGAACATGAAGATCGACTGGGCACGCGTGCTTGTCACGATCATAAGCATCGCGGGCGGGTGCATGCTGATGGTGGTCGGCTTTGCCCTGCGGTACGGGATCACCGGCGTGCCAGCCCGGCAGTTTGGCGGAATTATGACCTATGACGCCGAAGTAATCTATGATGCCGGGGCACACCCGGAGGCCGGCACGGAAGCCGAAGCCATCCTGGATGGAGAAGGGCTGCAGCATGTGCGTCTTCTCCGGCAGGAAACGGTCTATGAGATGAACGAGACGCTGAATGCCCTGACCCTGATCGTCGCGGAGGACGGCGCGCTGGACGGGTACTATAACCTGCAGGATATTCAAACCGGCAGGCCCTCCGGTCTGCCGGAGAGCGGTGCGCTGGTGCCGAGGCGGTTTTCGGAATACTACGGGCTCGGCCCGGGAGATGACGTCACGGTCTTCGACACGGCGCTCAACCGTCTCAGCCTGCCGATCGCCGGGGTATTTGAAAACTTCTACGGACAGATCTTTTTCCTCACACCCCAGGGCTACGAGGCCGTCTTCGGCACAGCACCGCAGAGCAACTGCCTGTTCGTCAAAACCGGCGGCATGCCGCTGGAGGAACTGCAGCAGAAGCTTGCGGGCGTGGAAGGCATCACCGCCGTGCGGGATGCCGCGGCCGAACGGAGCATGATCGAGCAGTTCACCGTGGGGCTGAATTTTGTGGTCTATCTGATGCTGTTCATCGCGGCGATGATGTCCTGTTTCATCGTGGCAAACTTCACCATGACCTTTATCCAGAAGAAAACCACCGAGCTTACGATCATGCGCATCAACGGTTTCTCCGTGCGCGAGTGCATCCGCTATGTGGTGCTGGATCTGGTCGTCACCACCGTTCTCGGGACGCTGCTTGGCCTTATCGCAGGCGGCCCCATGGGCGTGCGGATTCTGCGTGTCACCGAGACGCCGTATATCCAGATGCTGCGGGAACCGCGGGTTGAATCCTTCGTCTTTGCGGCGCTTTTCACCTTTGCCTTCTCGCTGCTGGCAAACGGCGTTGCCCTGCGCCGGATCCGGAAGCTGAAGCTCACGGATATCGGCTGAGGGGCATATCCCTGTTAACCTGCGTCACAACACCTGTACTGCAAAACCCGGCCGCACCGGCAGGCCGGACCCAACTTCGGACTGGAGGTCTCACAATGAAAGCGATTGTAAGCGTTTTTGCAAAGGATGCCCGCGGCATCACCGCCTATGTCACCACGCTGCTTGCGCAGCAGGACATCAACATCCTCGATATCAGCCAGACACTCATGCAGGAATATTTTGCCATGATCATGCTGGTTGATCTGGATGCCTGCCCGCTTCCCTTCCACGAGCTGGCTGCCTGGATGAAGGAAAAGGGCGAGGAGCGCTGCCTGGATATCCACATCCAGCGCTCGGACATTTTCGAGGCCATGCACCGGATCTGAGAAGGAGGCCTCCGGAAAATGAGTTATCTGATGAACAGCAGCGAAATACTCCAGACCATCGAGATGATTGACCAGCAGCATCTGGACGTGCGGACCGTCACCATGGGCATCAGCCTTCTGGACTGCGCCTACACCTCTGTTGAACGATGCGCGGACAAGATCTATAACAAGCTCTGCCGCACGGCCGAGCAGCTCGTCCCCGTCTGCTGCGGGATCGAGCAGGAATTTGGCATTCCGATTGTGAACAAGCGCGTATCCGTGACGCCGGTTTCGCTGGTCGCGGCCTCGTGTGAAGAGGAAGACTATACCCCGCTCGCAAAGGCCATGGATCGCGCCGCGGAGACCCTCGGAATCAACTTTATCGGCGGATTCTCTGCCCTCTGCCAGAAGGGCTTTACCAAAAGCGACCTGCGCCTGATCCGCTCAATCCCGCGGGCCCTCACGGAATCCTCCCTCGTTTGCGGCAGCGTGAACGTGGGCTCGACCAAAGCCGGGATCAACATGGATTCTGTCCGCATGATGGGCGGCATTATCCATGACACCGCACAGCTCAACCCGATGGGCTGCGCCAAGCTCGTGGTCTTCTGCAATGCCGTGGAGGATAACCCCTTCATGGCGGGCGCTTTCCACGGGATCGGCGAGCCGGAGTGCGTGATCAACGTGGGCGTTTCCGGCCCCGGTGTGGTTGCCCATGCGCTGAAGAGCTGCCGGGGCGAGCGCATCGATGTGGTGGCTGAGACCATCAAGCGCACCGCCTTCAAGATTACCCGCATGGGGCAGCTGGTGGCACAGGAGGCCTCGAAGCGGCTCTCCGTCCCCTTCGGCGTAGTGGATCTCTCCCTTGCGCCGACCCCTGCCGTCGGCGACAGCGTGGCCGAGATCCTTGAGCTGATCGGCCTTGAGCGCTGCGGCATCCATGGCACCACGGCGGCGCTGGCCCTTCTGAACGACGCTGTCAAGAAAGGCGGCGTGATGGCTTCAGGACATGTTGGCGGCCTTTCCGGTGCGTTTATCCCGGTCTCCGAGGATGCTGGCATGATCCGCGCAGCAGAAGAGGGCGTTCTAAACCTGGACAAGCTGGAAGCCATGACCTGTGTATGCTCAGTGGGCCTGGATATGATCGCCGTCCCCGGGGATACACCTCCTGAGGTGCTCTCAGCCATTATCGCGGATGAGGCCGCGATCGGCATGATCAACAACAAAACCACCGCCGTTCGTCTGATCCCGGCGGTCGGCAAAGAAGTTGGCGAGCGGATTGACTTCGGCGGGCTTCTTGGCTCGGCCCCGGTCATGCCGCTCCACGCCGGTTCGCCCCGTGACTTTATCGAGCGCGGCGGAAGGATCCCTGCGCCAATGCACAGTCTGCGCAACTGAAGATGCCGGCCAGGTATGATAATCTAATGAAAGCTGCATAGAAATTTTCCAAACAATGCACCAATCAGCAAACATCCCGGATATCTTCCGCACGATGCGGCAGATATCCGGGATGTTGTCTTTCTGTTTTCCGTTTCTGGGTTGTTCGACTTTCTGACCGCGCTTCAGGCAAGAGTCTCCTGGGAATACCGGACAGGGATCTTTTCCCTGCCCTCCAGGGCTTCCTGCACCAGGGCCTGCACTTCGAGTGCGGCCTCTGCCTTTTCCACTTCTTCCTGCTTCGGGTGCGTCTTCGGATGGCGCGGGGTAAAGACCGTGCAGCAGTCCTCATATGGGAGGATGGAGGTATCGAAGGTTCCGATTTTCCTCGCGAATTTAACAATTTCTTCCTTGTCCATGCCAATCAGCGGCTGCAAAACCGGCAGGTTCGTCACCGCCTGGGTCGAGGCCATGGCCTCCATGGTCTGGCTTGCCACCTGACCGAGATTCTCACCGGTGACGATGGCCCTTGCCCCTGCCTGCACGGCGATGGCAGTGGCAATGCGCATCATGAAGCGCCGCATGATCAGGGTGAAGAATTCCTCCGGGCATTTGTCACGGATTTCCTCCTGAATATGCGTAAAGGGCACCACCTCCAGCGTCATATCGCCGCAGTAGGCCGTAAGCAGGCGGGCAAGCTCGATAACCTTTTCCTTCGCCTGCTGCGAGGTATAGGGGAAGGAGAAGAAATGCACCGGGATCAGATGCACGCCGCGCTTGGCGATCATGTAGCTCGACACCGGGCTGTCGAT
>CADBNC010000218.1 GCA_902795885.1 Oscillospiraceae bacterium | reverse complement strand
GCTGGAGGGCGGCGGGCTGCTGCAGTACTTTGACCATCTGGTGAGCGGAGACATGGTGACGCAAAGCAAGCCGCATCCCGAGATTTTTCTGAAGGCGGCGGCGCTCTGCGGCGTGCAGCCGGAGGAGGCATGGGTGATTGAGGATTCCTTCAACGGGATCCGGGCGGCCCACGCCGCGGGGACGCACGCGCTGATGGTGCCGGACCTGATCCCGCCGGATGACGAGATGCGGGAAAAGGCAGAGGTTATCCTGCAGGATCTCCTCGCCGCGAGGGACTTTCTGCTGAATAAGATTGAAGAAGGAAGATAGGCAGCGGAGCCTGCTTTTCCCAACGAGCTACGCTCGTCTGGCTCATAACCCGTGAAAGAATGCTGATGTGATTCGTCTGCCGAAACGTTAAAAGGAACAGCCTGCTTGTGCAGGCTGTTCCTTTTAGTGGTTGCGGGGGAAGGATTCGAACCAACGACCTCCGGGTTATGAGCCCGACGAGCTACCAGCTGCTCTACCCCGCGATATACGGCCTTCTTCTCGAAGGCTTGTATATTATATACCTTCCGTATGATCCTGTCAAGTGTTTTTTACCTGTTTTTTACATTTCTTTGGGATCGGCGAGGCTCACCTGCAGGTCGTCACAGGCGGGGTCGGGCCGGATCACAAGACCGCAGGCGGGAAAACGCTGCTGCAGCCAGGTGCGGTTGCATCCCTTCTGGCCAATCATCTGAGAGAGGAGCTTTGGCGGGACACGGAGCTCGACAGTCCACAGGGGCGCATTCCGGTCGGGGGCGCTCTCCCCTGCCCGATGGGTCTGGCCGGTCTTTTCCCCGAGCAGCGCTTCGATCCTCTCCTCAGCCCGATTTCTCAGAATGCGGCTGCGGACAAGCTCGCCCAGGGCGGGATGGTAGGCACCGGCGAGGGCTGCCCCGGCGCTGAGCTCTTCCGTGGGGTTCAGGCCCAGGCGAATGACCGGGATGCCGGCCGCTTCAAACATCGGCAGGAGCTTTGCGCAGACACGCACGGCATCCTCCACGGTGTGCTCGGGGTACTCCCCTGCCCGCCAGAGGCGCTCGAGCCCGGTTCCCCGGACGATCACCGTGGGATAGATGCGCACGGCATCGGGCTGCAGGGCGATGAGCCGGCGGGCGGTTTCGAAGGCGCCTTCGTCATCGTCGCCGGGAAGGCCTGTCATCATCTGGAGCACGAGCTGAAAGCCGGCTGCACGGATCATCCCGGCGGCGTGACGGACATCGTCTGCCGTATGGCCGCGGCCGGAGAGGCGCAGGACCTCGTCCCGCATGCTCTGGGCACCGAGCTCGATGGTGCGGACACCGTAAAGCCGGAGGCGGTCGAGGATTTCGTCATCGATGGCGTCGGGCCGGGTGGAGAGGCGGATGGAGGTCACCCGCCCGCCCTGCATGAGCTTTCGGGCCGCCTCCAGAAAACGGAGCTGCACCTTCGCCGGAAGGGCCGTGAAGCTCCCACCGTAGAAAGCCAGCTCCGTATTTTCGGGGAGGGCCTCGCAGGTGCGTGCGGCTTCCTCCAGGGCATCGAGGGCACGGGCCTCGTCCGCGGCCGTGATGGCATTCTGGTTGCAGAAGACACAGTGGTGCGGGCAGCCCAGGTGCGGGATAAAGACAGGCAGAATATGGCTGCGGGCGCTCATGGGGCTTTGCTCTCCAGCTTCTTCAGGGCGGCCCCGGCAGCGATCTGCTCGGCCTCCTTCTTGGTGCGGCCGGTGCCGGTGCCGGCTTCCTCGCCGTTGATATACACCGCGAAGGTGAAGCGCTTGTCGTGGTCGGGGCCCTCTTCGCGCAGAAGAGTATAGTGCAGCTCGCCGTCGGGGTTCTGCTGCACCAGCTCCTGCAGGAGGGTCTTGTTATCGCGTCCGCGCTGGCGGATCACCTGCTCGGCATCGCGCAGGACATAATCGTGGATGAGGTTCACGGCGGCATCGCGCCCGCCGTCCATCCAGAGGGCAGCAATCACGGACTCGACCATATCGGCAAGGATGCTGGGGCGCTCTCGCCCGCGGCTGTTCTCTTCCCCGTGGCCGAGGCGCATGGCCTCGCCAATCTGCAGCAGGCGGGCAACACGGCTGAGACTCTCTTCACAGACGAGCTCGGCCCGGATGCGGGTCATCTCGCCTTCGGGGAGAGGAGGCTCGTGCCGGTAGAGCCAGTCGGCCGTCACGGCGCCGAGGATCGAATCCCCCAGGAACTCCAGGCGCTCGTAGCAGGCGGCCTTTTCGGCGGCGTGCTCGTTGGCGTAGGAGCTGTGGGTCAGGGCGGTCTCCAGAAGGGCAGGATCGCGGAAGCGATAGCCCAGGAGCATTTCCAGATGCTTCACGCGCGGTCAGCCTCTTCTGTGCCGGCGCCGGGGGCGGCGGAGATCTTCATGAGGTCAATATGCTTCACGATCTCGTCCACAAGGCCGGATTCGGCAAACTGCTTCGCCTGCCG
>CADBNC010000217.1 GCA_902795885.1 Oscillospiraceae bacterium | reverse complement strand
CCCTGCGAGATGCACAGCATCAAGGGCGGCATGACCAACTGCCAGAAGGAAATGGACAAGGCTGTCAAGTGCGGCTACTGGAACCTCTTCCGCTTCAACCCGGACGAGGCCGAGAAGCCCTTCGTCCTCGACAGCAAGGAGCCTGCGGGCGGTTACCGCGAGTTCCTGATGAACGAGGCCCGCTACAGCCGTCTGACCCGCGAGTTCCCCGATCGTGCCGACAAGCTCTTCGAGGCGAACGAGGCCAACGCCAAGGCCCGCTACGATCACCTGCTCAAGCTCAAGGCCCTGTACGAATAATCCCACATCCGTCCGGCTCCGGACAGGATAGGGAACCCTTTATCAACGCGACAGCCGCTGCAGAAATGCAGCGGCTGTTTTCGTGTGCCGGCGGGCCTGCTTCCGGGAGGGTGAAAGTCCCTAATCCACCAGATATAGTATGGAAAAGACTATGCAATACCAAAAAGACGGCCTTCGGGAGAAATAATGCTTGCAATCGCGCCCGGGGTGCGGTATAATCACGCACGAAAACGATGGTTTTTAAGCGGTACAGTGATGCCGGCAAAATCCTCCATACAGCAAGGGCGTGGTCTGCATGCCCCTGTAACGGATGCCGCCGGCGAGGGCGGCTTTTTTGCTGCGGAGAGGGGAGCTTTTCATGAGAGAGAAGGCACAGATCATGGATGCCAGCGCGGTCTCCCGTGCGCTGATGCGCATCTCGCATGAGATCCTCGAGCACAACAAGGGCGCAGAGAATCTGGCCTTTGCCGGGATTCTCCGCCGCGGGGAACCTCTTGCCGCCGCCGTGCGGGACAATATTCTTGCCATCGAGGGGACGGCGATCCCTGTCGGCAGCATTGATATTCATTTTTATCGGGATGATCTGTCCGCCGTGTCAGAGATGCCCGAGGTCAGCAGAACCTCCCTGCCTTTTGATGTAAGCGGCAGGGATATTGTTTTGTTCGACGATGTTCTGTATACCGGGAGAACCGTGCGAGCGGCCATCGAGGCGCTGTTTCGCTGCGGGCGGCCGAAGAGCATCCAGCTCGCCGTCCTGATCGACCGCGGGCATCGGGAGCTGCCGATCCGGGCGGATTTCGTGGGGAAGAATCTCCCCACCGCCAGAACCGAGCTCGTGGAGGTGCGCATCCCGCCCTATGACGGGGAGACCGGTGTCTTTCTGATGGATCTGAAGGAATAGACCCGCAGAGTCCTCCGGAAAGGCAGGGCAGGGGAGACCCGGCCCTGGGTGCAACAGTAAATAACCCGCAAAGAGCGGGAGAGAGAAAAGGAGAATGCGTATGAATCTCGTTTATCAGATCAAAGACAAACCTAAGTTCGGACAGGTCGTCCTCTTCGCCCTGCAGCAGCTGCTCGCCATCATGGCGGCGACGATTGCTGTCCCTGCGGTGGTCAACAGCGTGACGGGCTCCGATATGACCGCCTCCGCTGCCCTCTTCGGCGCAGGTGTCGGCTCCATCGTGTATTTGCTCCTCACCAAGAGCAGCAGCCCGGTGTTCCTCGGCTCGTCCTTTGCCTTCCTTGGACCGATGTTCACGGCCTTCGGCGGCGCGGCCTCCATGGCCATCGGCTATGCCGGCCTGATTGTCGGCGCGGTCATCGCCGGCCTCGTCTATGTGATCATCGCCGTCTTCGTGAAGATCTTCGGCGTCAACTGGATCAACAAGCTGATGCCCCCCGTCATCATCGGACCCACGGTTGCCATCATCGGCCTCAGCCTCGCGGGCAACGCCATCGGCGATCTGATGAACCCCAACATCGAGGGCGGCTCGGTCTATGTGTGCCTCATCTGCGGCCTGGTTACGCTCTTTGTGACGGTGCTTGTCTCCACCTACGGCAAGCACATGCTGAAGCTGATCCCCTTTATCATCGGCATCGTTGCCGGTTATTTCTGCGCCAGCATCTTTGCCCTGATCGGCAACAACACCGGCAATACCTCCCTCGTCGTGATCGACTATTCCGCCCTGCATACGGTGGGCAGCGTCGTCTCGCTTCCGCAGTTCTCGTTCCTGCGGGCTGACTGGGGCGGCATCACCGCCAGCTATCTTCTGACGCTCCTTGTGGCTTATGCGCCGGTGGCCTTCGTGGTCTTTGCCGAGCACCTGGCTGACCACAAGAACCTCTCCACCATTGTCGGCGTGGATCTTCTGGAGAACCCGGGTCTGACCCGCACGCTCCTCGGTGACGGCATCGGCTCGATGGCGGGCGCCTTCTTCGGCGGCTGCCCGAACACCACCTACGGCGAATCCATTGCCTGCGTTGCGATCACCGGAAACGCCAGCACGCTGACGATCCTTGCAGCAGCATTCGGATG
>CADBNC010000216.1 GCA_902795885.1 Oscillospiraceae bacterium | reverse complement strand
TGGAACGTGCTCCGCATCAATGGCCACAATATGGAAGAGATCGTCTCCGCGCTTGAGCGCGCCCGTGATTACCGCGGTGCCCCCACCTGCATCATGGCCGACACTGTCAAGGGCAAGGGCGTCAGCTTCATGGAATTCGACAACGCATGGCATCAGAAGGTGCCCACCGAGGCACAGTACAAGCAGGCCGTCAAGGAACTGGAGGAGGAAAGAAAATGTCTGTAACTTACGATAAGATTTCGACCCGCGACGCTTTCGGCATCGCACTTGTCGAAGCCGCCAGAGAGTATCCCAATCTGTTCGCCATCGGTGCGGATACCACCAAGTCCATGGGCTTCAAGCCCATGATGGCCGAGTATCCCGACCGTGTGATCAATAACGGCATCGCCGAGCAGAACATGGCCATGATCGGTGCAGGCATCGCTGCTTCCGGCGGCCGGGCTGTGGTCGCTACCTATGCTCCCTTCGCCTCCATGCGCATCTCCGAACAGATCCGCACCTTTGTCTGCTACCCGAATCTGGACGTCAAGGTCATCAGCGGCCTCGCTGGTCTCTCCGGCAACATCGAGGGTGTGACCCATCAGGGTCTGGAGGATATCGGCGTCATGCGCAGCATGGCCAATATGGTCATTGCCGTTCCGGCCGACGCCGCATCCTGCACGGTGATCAGCCGTGAGATTCTCAAGTATACCGGCCCCGCCTATCTGCGCATCGGCCGCGGCCCTGTGGAGAAAGTTTTTGACGAGAACTACACCTTCCAGATCGGCAAAGCCAATCTGCTGGACGATGCCGGGACTGACGTGGCGATCATCTGCAACGGCTGCGCGGTGGCCCGTGTCCTGCGCGCCAAAGCGCTCTGGGAAGAGACCGGCATCCGCGCCCGCATTATCGAGATGCCCTCCGTCAAGCCGATCGACGAGGAGGCCATTTTGTCTGCCGTAAAAGACTGCAAGTGCATCGTCACCGCAGAGGAGCACAATGTGATGGGCGGTCTGGGCAGCGCCGTGTGTGAGGTCGTCTGCAAGGCCGAAAAGCCCTGCGAGGTCACCCGCATCGGTATCGACGATATCTACACTGAGTCCGGCCCCCACGATCAACTCCTGGACAAGTACAATCTCTCGCCCGAACACATCGCGGACGTGGTAAAGAAGGCCGTCCGATAAAAAAGATACAAAGGAGACGCTACCTATGATTCTGAAATTTCTGAACAAAATTCCCGCGGGCATGATGGTCATCCCCCTCCTGCTGGGCAGCATCATCGCGACGCTTTTTCCTCAGGCGCTTCAGATCGGCGGCCTGACCACCGCGATCTTCTCCTCTGCTGGTACGAACACCCTGCTCGGCGCCCTTCTCTTCTGTATGGGCACCACCCTGCAGGTCAAGGATATGCCGAAGGTCCTCAAGCGCGGCGGCGTGCTGCTGCTGTCGAAATTCCTGATCGGTGCGGTTCTGGGTATTGTTGTGGGTAAGCTCTTCGGTACGAATGGTTTTCTCGGCCTTTCCGCGCTCGCCATCGTATCCGCTGTAACCAATTCCAACGGTTCTATTTACCTGACTCTGGTCAACAACTACGGAGACGAGGCGGATGCGGGCTGCTTCCCACTGCTGGCTCTGAATGACGGGCCTTTCTTCACCCTGCTTGCCCTCGGGGTTTCCGGCCTTGCCAACATCCCCTTTATGACTCTCGTTGCGGCCATTATCCCAGTCGCGCTGGGTATGCTGGTGGGCAATCTGGATAAGGGTATGCGAGATCTCTTTGCCCCCATGGGCAACGGCATCATCCCCCTGATCGGCTTCGCTCTCGGCACGGGCATCAATCTGGTGAACGTGGTCAAGGGCGGCGTCTCTGGCGTGCTCCTCGGTCTGATTACGGTCTTTGTGGGCGGTGCTTTTATTGTGCTGTGTGATCGGCTGATCTCCCGCCGTCCCGGCTACGCCGGCTGGGCGGTGGCTACTACCGCCGGAAACGCGGTTGCTGTTCCTGCCGCAGTTGCGCTCGCCGATCCTTCGCTTGCGGACATCGCAAGCGTTGCCACCGTACAGGTCGCGGCCTCGGTGGTCATCTCCAGCCTGCTCGTTCCCTTCATTACCAGTTGGTGGGCTAAGAAAAAAGGATGCCCGAAGTACCCTCTTGAGGGACAGGTCTTCCACGGATAACTAAGTATTCCAGATAAAACATAATTTGAGTGCCTCATTCTTTCCAGAGTGAGGTGCACTAGCACTGCA
>CADBNC010000215.1 GCA_902795885.1 Oscillospiraceae bacterium | reverse complement strand
TGTGGCATATAATCTCTCTGAAGAAGAAACCGCACGCTGGAGCAATCTGATCCGTGTCCGCGATGATGTGAACGCAGTGATCGAGACCGCCCGTGCCGCCAAGCGCATTGGCAAGCCGCTTGAGGCCGCAGTGCAGCTGCATGCCACTGATACCGAAAGCCGCGAGATACTGGATTCCATCAGCGATATGAGCCTTGCCGAGATGTTCATCGTCTCACAGTGCCTGATCGCACCGGATGAGGAAGAGGCTGCCGCAAAAGGAACCGGCAACAGCCTTCCCGGTCTGGAAATCAGCGTTCGCGAAGCCCCTGGTGTCAAGTGCCCGCGCTGCTGGATGCATTCCGTCGATGCCGATCCGGAGACGGGGCTCTGCCCGCGCTGCCGGGAGGTTCTGAAGTCTCTCTGATTTCTTTCTTCGCATCCGGCGCACAGGCGTCGGATGCGTTTGACCCGTTTTGAAGATTCATGCATTCCCTCAATTCTGCACAGGCCGCGTTCACCGCGGCAGATAGGAGATCACCATGCTATATGCAATTGTAGGACTTCTTGCCATTATAGCCGACCAGTGGGTCAAGTTCTGGACCATGACCCACATTCCGATGACTTCGCCCGGTGAGAGCGTTGTCCCCGGTATTCTGAGCCTGGCCAATGTACACAACGATGGTGCGGCCTTCGGCTTCCTGAGTGGAAACGGAGTTCGGATTCCGTTTATTGTCCTGGCGGGTGTATTCACAGTAGTGGTGATCATCGCTCTCGCCACAAACATCATTTCCGGGCGGTTTGCCCGCTGGTGTATTGTTCTGGTGACAGCGGGCGGCCTTTCCAACTGCCTGGATCGTGTTCTTTACGGTTATGTTCAGGACATGTTCAAGTTTGATTTCATCAACTTCCCTGTCTTCAATCTTGCCGATGTGTTTATTACTGTCTTCGCAATACTGTTTGCCCTTGCCGTCATATTCGGGAAGACTCGCCGTGATGACGACATCGATGAGGACTTTCTCGCTGACGATGAAGAGGAGCGTCTCTCCCGCGCCTCCCGCAGGAAAGAGAAAAAGGCGAAGAAAGAAAAGCGTTCCCGTCGGAGACGCGATGAAGATTACGATGACTATGATGAGGATGAAGAGGAGGAGGAAGAGGAAGAGCCTGCTCCTGTCCGTGTGAAGAAAACACGGGAAAAGAAACCTTCCCGTCGCAGCAGGAGAAGAGCGGAAGAGGAAGAGTTTGAGGATGATGATTCCGACGCGGAAGAAGCAGCCGTAGAACTCCCGAAATCCCGCAAGGCAGCCGCAAAGGCACCTTCAGGGGAAGATCCTTTTGCCGCCTGGGATCGCGCCAACACCGCATCAGCTGAGGCTTCACGTCCGGCCGCAAGGAAAGCCGCCGCTGCCGCTGCTCCTGTGGCAGAGCCCACCCGCCGTATGCCTGCATCCTCTGCCGCAGCACAGCAGCCAGCCCGTCAGGCATCCAGAGCTCAGGCTGCGAAAGCACCCGCAGAACCCGCGCCAAAGGCAAAACCTGCACCGACTTACCGTCCGGTAACGGAAGAAGAATTCTCTCTGGACGATATCCTGAATGAATTCCGCTGAGGCAGGCCTTTCTGTGGACACAAACATACAGACAATTACAGTCGGGGAGAGCGGCGAGAGAATCGACGCTCTCCTCGCGCATACGCTTGATTCCCTCAGCCGAAATGCTGCCCAGCGCCTCCTGGAGGATGGGATGGTTCTCCTGAATGGCACACCTGCCAGAAAGAACGACCGGGTCGCCGCCGGAGATGTGGTTCAGGTCACGCTTCCCCAGGCGGAGCCCATTCCTCTGGTTCCTCAGAATCTGCCGCTCGAGGTGGTCTACGAGGATGATGACCTGATCGTTGTGAACAAGCAGCGAGGCATGGTTGTCCATCCGGCACCCGGTCACGAAGACGGCACACTTGTCAACGCTCTTCTCTGGCACTGCGGTGACAGTCTCTCCGGTATTGGCGGAGAACGAAGGCCGGGAATTGTACACCGGATTGACCGGGATACTTCCGGGCTTCTTGTGGCTGCCAAGAATGACTTTGCTCATCGTGCCCTTTCTGAACAGCTTGCAGATCACAGTCTTTTTCGCGTGTATGAAGCTGTCGCACGGGGCCGTTTCCGTGAAACGGGAGGCACTGTTGATCGTCCTGTCGGCCGTCATCCCGTCGACCGCAAGCGTATGGCCGTGACAGAGAGAAACAGCCGCCCCGCCGTGACGCACTGGCAGGTTCTGGCAGGCTATGAACACTATACGCATATCCGCTGCAGACTGGAAACAGGACGCACTCATCAGATCCGTGTTCACATGGCAAGTATCGGCCATCCGCTTTTGGGCGACGGAGTCTATGGGGCTCCCAGCCCGGAAAAGGGTCTTTCAGGGCAGTGCCTGCACGCCCGGGAACTTCATCTGGTGCATCCACGCAGTGGTGAGCTTCTTCAATTGACTTCTCCACTTCCGGATTATTTTCTTGAAGTACTATCCCGCCTTGGCCCTCCACTTTATGAGATCAACAGAAAGGATGCTGACACATGACAACAAAACAGATTTCCCGCCTTGTGGTTCTTGCAGCCGTGGTCATCTCCCTGGTTACGCTGCTGGTAAAGCTGATTCAGGGTGTTGCCGGTTTTGCCGGGAGCCTTTTCAATCTGATTCTTGGCATTGTGATTGTGATCGCTCTTGTGATAATCGTCATATGGATGTTCTGGTATGCCAATAAAATGAGGAAAAAATAAGGAGGACAGACTTATGGGTAAAAAAGAAATTCCCTCTATGGACCAATGGCTTCAGGAAGCGAAATCAGATCCTTCCTCCTCGTCCTGCGGCATGTATCTGGTACACAACGGCACGGTTCGGCAAAGCGCAAGAGCGCGCGTGCGCAGCGGGGCAGAGGATACCCTTCCTGTAAGCGGCATGGTATTCCACGCTGACGAGGGTCGGGTTGCTGCCGCCATTGAGCGGGCCAGACAGATGGAAGGGATTTTTTACATCCGGGTCTGGCTGAATGAGGGTGAGCTGAAGCTTGGTGATGATATCATGTATGTCATGGTTGGAGGAGATATCCGCCCGCATGTTATCGATGCCCTTCAGACTCTTGTCGGTACCATCAAAAATGAATGCGTTGAGGAAAAGGAACTTTACTGATCCGAACATACGCATCCATCTGTGAAAAACGGAGCCAGAATCTCAGGATCCTGACTCCGTTTTTATATTTTATTTCAATAGTTCAGCTTATTCGCCGAGATCTCTGTGCAGCTGCTCGAGAGCCTTTTTCGTCAGAGGATATCCCACCTGCAGAAGCAGGAACATGCAGAGATACATCACAAAAGGCACCAGAGTGGCAATACTGTAAATCCCGTTGTTGACCGCTTCGGTCTGTACAACAGCATCCTGCGCGGTGCTGTACCCTACTGCAGCCAGCGCCATGGAAGCGCCAATTCCGGCAAGCGTCTGCCCCAGCTTCCGGAAGAAGGAGAAGCAGGCATAAGTGGTTCCTTCATCCCGGCGATGGTGGAGCTTCTCGTGGTAATCAATCACATCCGTTACCATCGCCCAGACTTCCAGCGTGAAGAAGCAGAGGCCGAAGCCGCTTAGTACAACAACGCCAAGGAACACATAGGCATTGTCTGTTCTTAGGAAGAAAAGAACCAGAAATGCAATCGCAGCAACAAGGCTGCCGATGGAGCAGACACTTTTCTTGCTGTACTTTCGCACAAGCTTCCCAACAAAGGGCATTAAAAGCAGCATGGGAAGATAGGTTGCCACCGTAACAAGCGAGAAAAGCCCCGGTTTCTCATAATAGTTCTTGAACAGATAGTTGAAAATCGTCTGTGTGTACATGGACCCTGCAATCAGCAGCATGGATGCCAGGCAGAGCGTAACAAACGGTCTGTTCTTCATAAGCTTGCCGAAGGTCTGCAGAAGGTTTTCATTCCTCTGGCTACGGATCGGCTCCACATACTCCTTTGTCAGCTTGAAGAAAAGGAAATAAATCACAACACTCAGGGCAGCGAGAATCACTACACCTCGGAACAGCTTGTTCTGATCAAGGATTTTTGCACCGCCTGCGACCGTGGAATATACGAATAGAGGCAGAAGCATCTGGGAAATGGCCGTACCGAATCCGGCACCCAGGGAGCGGATAACCGAAAGTGTCGAACGCTCTCCCTGATCCGTCGTCATAACGGATGCCATGGAGCCATAGGGGATATTGACAGCGGTATAGAGCATCCCATACAGAATATAGGTCACATAGGCGTAAACCAGATACCCTTGTTCCGAGAGTCCCGGCATTTTATAAAAAGTGGCAATAAACGCCAGGGCAAGTGGGATGGAAAAATACCACACATATGGCCGAAACCGACCGTATTTGGTAGGCTTCTGTGCATCAATCAGCGAGCCGCAGATCGGGTCATTGATTGCATCCCAGATTCTCGCCACCAGCATTAACACCGTGATTCTGGCAAGGGAAATGTGCAGAATATCAGTATAGAACATCTGCAGGAAGGAACCGATGGTTCCGAATGTGATGACGCCCGCCATATCGCCCATCGCATAGCCGACATAGTTTTTAACCGGCAGTTTCTGCCGTTTTGTCTCCTGCTCCATTCTTCCTCTCCTTTGCATACAAGCAGAAGCGGGATGATCACACATTGGTGAAACCATCCCGTCCCTGATACCGCGGCACTGCCGCAGTCATAAAAAACTGATACTTACTTCTTTGCAAGACCCTTCTGGCGGGCATACTCGGCAGCACCAAGCGCACCCATCAGCTGCGGGTCGGTCTTGAGGTTGATGACCTTCAGCTTCAGAACATGCTCGATGGCGTCCTTCAGACCGTCATTCTTGGCG
>CADBNC010000214.1 GCA_902795885.1 Oscillospiraceae bacterium | reverse complement strand
TACGGGGGATATGCGATCGGCGCATTCACTGTTAATAATATGGAGATCGTCCAGGGAATTACAGAGGCAGCCCAGGAGCTCAATGCTCCGTTGATTCTGCAGGTTTCAAAGGGCGCGAGAAAGTATGCCAACCACACCTATCTTATGAAGCTGGTTGAGGCGGCCGTTATTGAGACCGGCCTGCCCATCGCTCTTCATCTGGATCACGGTGACAGCTTTGAGCTCTGCAAATCCTGCATTGACGGCGGCTTCACATCAGTCATGATCGACGCCTCTTCCAAGCCCTTCGAAGAGAATATTGCGCTCACCAGACAGGTCGTTGAGTATGCCCACGAT
The DNA here is from genome assembly GCA_902795885.1 of Oscillospiraceae bacterium. Lineage (GTDB taxonomy): Bacteria > Bacillota > Clostridia > Oscillospirales > Oscillospiraceae > Limivicinus. The sequence continues at coordinate 11,419 of CADBNC010000214.1, read as the reverse complement.
CACGGTGTTGTGGTGGAAGCTGAGCTCGGCACGCTTGCAGGCATTGAGGATGAAGTGAGTGTCTCCGCAGAGGACAGCTCCTATACACGCCCGGAGGACGTGCAGGAATTTGTTCAGAGAACCGGCTGCGATTCTCTTGCCATCGCTATCGGAACCTCTCACGGCGCCTTCAAGTTCAAGCCCGGCACCGACCCGAAGCTCCGCCTCGATATTCTGGAAGAAGTTGAGAAGCGTCTTCCCGGGTTCCCGATCGTTCTGCACGGTTCTTCCTCCGTTCCGCAGGAGTTTGTCAAAATGATCAATGAAAACGGCGGCAATATGCCCGGCGCGATCGGTATTCCTGAGGATCAGCTTCGTCTGGCTGCCAAGCAGGCAGTCTGCAAGATCAATATTGACTCCGACCTCCGCCTTGCCATGACCGCGAGCATCCGCAAGTACTTCACTGAGCATCCGGATCATTTCGACCCGCGCCAGTACCTTGGTCCGGCCCGTGAAGCAATCAAGGAAATGGTCAAGCACAAGATTGTTGATGTGCTTGGCTGCGATGGGAAAGCCTGACCGGTAAAGACTCGAAAAGGAGGCATAAAGTGAGCCCTGAAAAGATACGTGCGAAGCACAGCTCGGACCAGGCCGAGAATAGACAGGGCAGCTTTGAGATCGGGTTACCGATCCGGCTTGGAATTGCCGCGGTATTGGTGATTATCTCTGCGCTGTTTAAAATGCCTGTCCTTGTTCAAGTAATTCTGCTGATTGCATCTGCCGTGGCCGCAGGTTATGATATTTTTCTTGCTGCGGTGGATGATGTGGCAGACAGGAAATATTTTTCCACATCTCTTGTTATTGTATTTACCGCTGTTCTTTCTTTTGTGATCGGATACGGGCGGGAAGCGGCAGTCATGATCATTCTGTATCAGCTTTCCGGAATTCTTATCCGATTCACCAAGAAACAGGCTCTTTCCTCGGCAGAAAATCTTGTATCCTATCAGGATGACGACATCCGGCAGAGAGTACAGGATCTGGTTGCTGATGAAAAGGCAGGGGAGACAGCCTTTCAGAAAAGCCTGGAAGACAGCGCGGCCTTTGTTCTGCGCTTTGTGCTGGTTTTCTCTCTTCTCTATGCGCTGTTTGCTCCTCTTCTGACTGGTATCAGCTTTCGCGTTTCCATTCATCGTGCGATGATGATGCTTCTCATTTCATCGCCCATGTCTGTAGCGGTTTCATTTCCGGTTGTCGGGCTTACAGGTCTCTGCTACAACATCCGAAACGGTGTGCTCTTTTCTTCGGCAGAGGATATGGAGACGGCAAACACACTGAATATCGCCATCTTTGATAAAGCCGGGATCTTTTCCGACGATGCGCCTCATTTGATCGGACTGCAGTCGGATATCCTGGACAAAAAGAATTTTCTTCATTTTCTCGCGCATGCAGTGTATTATTCCGACCAGCCCTTTGCAAAGGCAATTTCGGATTATTACGATCAGGAATACCGGCTGGAACTGATCAGCAATTTTTCTGAGATTCCGGGAAGCGGGGTAACGCTGGAGATTGGAAACGCACCGGTTATTCTTGCTACCAAGTCTTATTTCGATTCGCAGGGCATTTCCGTTCCCGATCGCAAGCCGCCTGAGGGCATTGCCTATTACATGACGATAGCAGGACGCTATGTCGGCCGCATCGTTATTTCGGCGGAGATCAACCAGGACGCCGAAGGCTTTGCGGATGAGATGGTAAATGCCGGTATCTCCCGTAATATTCTGCTGACGGAAGACAGCAACGAACAGAGCCAGAGTGTTGCCGAGTCGCTGCATTTCTCGGAAGTGATCGGGGAATGTGACATGGACAAGAAGCTTCGGCTGATAAGCGATATCACGCAGAATGGCCAGAACAAGACCGCCTTTGTCTATGCAAACGGAATTGAGGGCCACAGCGCCGCAACCATGGATATCCGTGTAAGCCGAAAAGGGAAGTATGCAGATGTCCTGGTGCTTCCGGATGCCTACCTGAATCTGCCTCTGGCGCTGCGCACCTGTTCCAGAACGACGGAGATTATTCAGGAAAATGCCATTCTTGTATTTGTTGTCAAGGCGATTCTGATTTTCCTCAGTATCATAGGCTACAGCAATCTCTGGTTTGTTGTGTTCATTGATACTGTTGCAGCACTTGGATCCCTGCTGAACGCCATTCGCGTAACAACTCCTTCGCTGCTTGCAAAAAAGCACGAATAAAATCCAGAAAAGAAATCGGGCCCCGGCTGAATCGCCGGGGCCCATTTCATGCCTGAATGAACTTTTTCTTGACAGATAACGGGGAGAGTGTTATGATAAATACGCTTTGGTTCGCATAATATAAATTAAGCGAACTTAGAACCACTGAAACGAGGGCAGATATGAATATAGACCAGATTACAGATGCACCGGATATTCTGATGGATTTTTTGGAATACCATTCCACCATACGCGGCCATTCGGATCAGACGGTCACCGGTTATTATCTTGATTTAAAAATCCTGTTCCGATTTCTGAAACGACGCCGGCGCCTGGTGGATCCGAGTGTACCATTCTCTGAAATTGATATTACGGATGTTGATATTGATTTTATACGCCAGACAAAGATTGAAGAACTATATCGTTATCAGTCTTTTTCTCCGGAATTCATGCAGTCATCGGAATCCCTTTCTGCAGCCAGCCGCTGCCGCAGGACTTCTTCGGTAAAATCTTTCTTCAATTATCTGACTACAAAGCGGCATTTACTGGATTTTAATGTTTGTCAAGAACTTGACATGCCAAAGCGACAGGCGTCCTTGCCCAGATATCTGGAAGAATCAGAATGCAACGCACTGCTGAATGCCTGCGATGGTCCTTATGGCCTGCGGGATTATTGTATGCTGATGATCCTGTTATGCTGTGGCCTGCGTGTATCCGAGCTTGTTTCACTGAATACCACGGATGTCTACGAGGACCACCTGCGTGTGATCGGCAAAGGCAATAAGGAACGGGTTGTTTTCTTTGCTGAAGGTTGCCGGGAGGCAATCGATGATTATCTGAGTGTTCGGGATCCGGAAAAAATCGAGCCACAGGATAAAAATGCCCTGTTTATCAGCCGGGATAACCGCAGGATAAGCGTACGCGGTGTTCAGAAGATGCTTGATAAAAAGCTGAAGCTTGCCGGACTGGATGCCAGCCGCTATTCTCCGCATAAGCTGAGACATACGGCTGCCACCATGATGCTGAAAAACGGCGTTGATACCAGGGCCCTGCAGGAAGTTCTCGGCCACAGCAACCTGAACACCACGCAGATCTATACCCATCTGGACAACGCTGCACTGCGTGAAGCGGCTAAAGCAAACCCCATTGGTCACAGACGTCCGCAACATGAGAGTGAATGACCAGATAATCAGCAAGGCAAAATAAATACCTGACAGGTAAAACAGCAGAATGAATCCTGAGAACAAAAACAGGGTTCATTCTGCTGTGTTTTTGCTTATTTGCCAAGTACGGCTGTAATGGCTCTGCGGATATCCGGTACGGGAATAATCTGGAGTCCGGGAAAACCACTGGGCACTTCCCTGTAGTTTGAGGATATGATACAGCGTTTAAACCCAAGCCGGTGAATTTCGGCCAGACGCTGATTCAGCCCAATCACCTGCCGCAGCTCACCGGAGAGACCGACTTCGCCGATTGCAGCCAGATCCGTGCCAAGAGGACGATCCAGGTAGCTGGACGAAAGGGAGAGAATGGTAGCAAGGTCAGCTGCAGGCTCGTCCAGGGTCAGACCACCCACAACATTAATATAGGTATCACAGCTGCTGAGCGGAAAGCCGGCGCGCTTTTCCAGGACCGCGATCAGCATGGCCGCACGGTTATAATCGATCCCGTTGCTTCGCCGGGCAGCGTTATGTCCCCCGCTGCTGACAAGAGCCTGGATTTCTGCCAGAATAGGACGTGTTCCCTCAATGGAACAGGTTACACAGGTGCCGGAGCAGTTTTCAGGACGACCGGAAAGGAGCATTTCCGAGGGATTGCTGACACAGACCAGACCCTTAGTTTCCATTTCAAAAACGCCGATTTCGTTTGTGGATCCATACCGGTTCTTGGCAGCGCGCAGGATCCGGAAGTTGGATTCCCGTTCCCCTTCAAAATAGAGCACGCAGTCCACCATATGCTCCAGAATTTTCGGGCCGGCAAGACCACCCTCCTTGGTGATATGGCCAACCAGAAAGACCGTAACACCCTTGTCTTTTGTCAGGCGCAGGATTTTCATCGTACACTCGCGGATCTGCGAAGGGCTTCCAGGCGTAGAAGAAGCATCGGCTGTATACATGGTCTGAATCGAATCGATGATAACCAGATCCGGATTCAGCTGGTCGATTTCTCTGACGATGGCATCTATATCCGTTTCTGCCAGAACAAAAAGATCATGATTGCTCACCTGAAGCCGGTCCGCACGCATGCGGATCTGCCTCTCGCTCTCTTCTCCCGTAACATACAGAATTGTTCTCTGCTGCCGGACCGCATCGCATACCTGCAGAAGCAGCGTGGATTTACCAATGCCCGGGGCGCCGCCAACGAGAACAAGAGATCCTCTGACCGCGCCGCCGCCGAGTACACGGTCCAGCTCCGAGATGCCTGTGACATAACGGGTTTCTTCCCTGGTGTCCAGATCACTCAGGCGTCTGGGGCTGTTTTGCGAAAGGTTCAGGCGGCCGGATGAAGCCTTCCGTTTCGGCGAATCGAGCTGGAATTCCTGAAGTGTGTTCCAGGCGCCGCAGCTTGGGCACTTCCCTGCCCAGTTTGCCGTTTCCACGCCGCACTCAGAGCAGCAGTATACGATCCTGTTTTTTGCCATAATTTCTTCTCTCTTTGCATCAAAGGGACCGGACGTGATCCCGATAGTCTTCCAGCTCCTGAAGAATATGCCTGTAAAATGCCAGTGTGGAGGCGCTGTCGGGGGTTTTATTCGTCAGGCCTATCCCCGTCGTTTTCTTTGTGATTACGTCAATCTCCTGTTCAATGTGGCGCAGGATGACACCCCGATCCCCTGCCGTCTGCTTTCCGCAGATATACTCTGCATCCAGGTAGGCCGGGCTCTCGCCGGGAATCGCCCGGAACATCTGGAAAATACGCTGATTTTCCTGAACAAGGTTTTCTCTGTCAATCAGGAACCCATTGTGAACAAGCCAGTACCGCACGACTTCAGCTCGCTGCATGGGCTGCAGAATCAGCGTGTAGCTGGAATCAAACAGCCATTCGGCGCGGTCCAGAATACTGCAGATGGTGTCGCCGCCCAGACCTGCAATGACAATCGTATCCACCGCATCCGGCGGGCAGTCATCCAGCCCGTCGCATTTCAAAAAACGGATTCTTTCGGACAGGCCAAGATCCGCCGCATTGGAACGGGCGTTCCGGAGAGGCGCTTCGTTAATATCCGTGGCTAAAAGATTTCCAGCGTACCCCTGCTGTGCAAGCGCAATCGGAAGCATACCGTGGTCTGTGCCGACGTCCACAAGACCGGCACTTTCCATGGATATCATCTGCAGGAGCATATTCAGGCGAGTGTTCATAACAAATAAAACAGGCCAGGAAACCTGACCCGTCCTTTCATGAAAGATTTTTTAAATACTGTGTAAGATATTCAAGAAACTCATCCGGATCAACGCCGTGGGCGGCACAGGCCTGCTCGACAGTTTCGCCGCTGGCCATTGCGCATCCCATACAGTGCATGCCAATCTCCTGAAAGACCGGCATGGCCTCGGGACAGGCGTTTACGATGTCACCAACAATGGTGTCTCTGGTTATTTCCATAAAAACGCTCCTTATAAAACAGGCAGGGCCTTTTGACGCCCTGCCTGAATCAACCAAATTTTATGCCTGCTCGCGCATTCTCGCAAAGCACTCGCTGCAGTAGACCGGCCTGTCAGACTTGGGCTCGAACGGAACCCTTGCCTCTCCACCGCAAGCAGCGCAGACAGCTGTAAAGAACTCACGTGGGCCACGTGCAGCATTCTTACGCGCATCACGGCAGGCTTTGCATCTCTGCGGCTCATTCTGAAAACCACGCTCTGCATAAAACTCCTGCTCACCAGCAGTAAAAACAAACTCTTTCCCGCATTCTTTGCAAACTAAGGTCTTGTCTTCGTACATTTTAGATCCTCTCTTTTATTAGTGCCTTTCTTAGCATATTTGCGATCAGCTTCCACTGAGAACGCCTATATCATATTATACATCACAATTAATCAAAGTCAATAGATATTTCTATTTTGTGAACAATTAATTTGTAATATGATCTTGTTGTTTTATCAGGGATCGATTGCCAGCTGTTCCTGTCCGGGGAAAAGCAGACCAAGATGCTCATAGGCCTTTCGGGTTACGCATCTCCCCCGCTGAGTTCGTGTAAGGAATCCATTCTGCAGCAAAAATGGCTCGTAGACGTCTTCCAGGGTTGCGGCGTCTTCGTTGATTGTGGCTGCGAGCGTATCAAGCCCAACCGGACCGCCGTTATAGAGGCTGATAATGCTCTCCATCATTTTCCTGTCCGTTGCATCCAGACCGCAGGCATCAACTTCCAGATTCCTCAGAGCGGAATCGGCAATTTCCTTCGTGATGGAACCGTCTGACCAGACCTGGGCAAAATCGCGAACCCGCCGGAGCAGACGGTTGGCAATTCTGGGTGTGCCTCTGGAGCGGGAAGCGATCTCATAAGAACCGTCATCTGTAATGCTGACTTTCATGATCGATGCGGAGCGGTTCACAATCTGCTGCAGTTCCTGCGGTGTATAGAGCTGCAGATGCAGTGTTACACCAAAGCGGTCACGAAGAGGAGCAGTCAGCATCCCTGAGCGGGTTGTCGCTCCAATCAGGGTGAAATGAGGCAGATCGAGGTGAATGGAATTTGCCGAAGGGCCTTTTCCCAGAATAATATCGATTGCATAATCCTCCATTGCCGGGTACAGGATTTCTTCATATGCCCGGTTCAGACGGTGGATTTCATCGACAAACAGGATATCCCCCTCGGAAAGATTTGTCAGCAGCGCAACCAGATCGCCTGGCTTTTCTATGGCCGGCCCGGACGTTATCCGCAGATTGACATTCATTTCATTTGCAATAACCGCCGCAAGCGTTGTTTTTCCGAGGCCCGGGGGCCCGTGAAGCAGAACATGATCCAGCGGCTCATTGCGCAGCTTTGCCGCATGGATAAAGACCCGCAGATTCTCCTTTGCCTTCTGCTGGCCGATATACTCCGAAAGGGTTCTCGGCCGGAGTGAGCCGTCATTTCTGTCCTCCGGAAGTACGGCGGCCGTGGTGATCTTCTCCTGCTTATGATCTTCTGAATAATTAATACTCATGATGCCTACTCATTTCCATCTGTAAAACTGATTCCTCTCCTGAAAGGGCAGATCAGACCATGTTTTTCAGTACTTCTTTGATAATCTGGTCTGTGCCGACGCCAGTCCAGTCCTTCCCCTGGAGGAGCGGATTGACCTCTGCGGAGCTGTAGCCGAGAAGCAGGAGCGCGGCAGCTGCGTCCGAAACATTTTTATCCATTGCCGGCATGCCACTGCGGGCAGACGCGGGCATGACCCCGAGCTCGGAAACGCCCGATTCTGCGGCGATTTTGTCCTTCAGCTCCAGAATAATGCGCTGCGCGATTTTTTTCCCGATCCCCGGCGCGGACGTCAATGCCTTTTCATCGTGGTTAATAATCGCCATAATCATGGCATCCGGTGTCAGAGTCGAGAGGAGCGAAACAGCGGCCTTGGGGCCGACGCCGGATACAGAAATCAGAGATTCAAAAAAACGCTTTTCCTTCAGATCGGTAAAGCCGTAAAGATCGTAATTGGTCTCCCCTATTGATTCATAGATATAAAACCTGGCCTGCTGGTTTTTCCTGACTGCAGCAAGGCTGTTGAGAGAAGTATTCAGATAGAAGCCGATGCCCATCACATCCAGAACAACCGCATTGGGATAAACCTCGGACACCTGACCTGTCAGATAGTGAAACATGTTTCTTCTCCTTCCAGTTGCTTTAAGAGAGAGCCAGAGCTTCTTGCATGGCAGATTGCCAGTGCAACCGCATCGGCCGCGTCATCCGGTCTTGGCACTTCCTGCAGTGAGCACAGTCTGCGGACCATCTCCATTACCTGCTTTTTTTCAGCTCTTCCGTAGCCTGTGACTGCCTGCTTTACCTGCAAAGGCGTGTATTCGTAGATGGGAATCCCCTGCTGCTCGCAGGCGAGCAGAATCACGCCTCTGCCGTGCGCCACAGAGATACCGGTTGTGATGTTGGTATTGAAAAAGAGCTCTTCAACGGAAACACAATCCGGCTTCAGTGTCTGGATAAGCTCTGTCAGATCCATATAGATGCTGTTCAGGCGGGCGGAAAGGCGTGTATGGGCAGGCGTTGTAATAACGCCACAGCGTTCAAGGTTGTAGGAATTCCTCTGATTGATCAGAAGAGAGAACCCAATTGTTGCAATTCCGGGATCGATTCCCAGTATTCTCATGCCATCACTCCTCCGCTGAATTCTAACATAATTGCGGGCTTCATGCAACAAGAAAGATGCCGGCAGAAAACCGGCATCCTGACAGTTCGTTATTCAGCTATGATGCAGACTGCTATTGTGCGCGGGGATGTGTCTGCTGATAAACCTCCCGCATGCTGGTATGTACCAGCTGTGTATAAAACTTGGTGGATGACACATCCGAATGCCCCAGCATTTTCTGAATCGAACGGATATCAGCCCCGTTTTCCAGCAGATGGGCGGCAAAGGAATGGCGAAGGGTATGCGGGGTGATATCCTTTTGAATGCCGGCCTTCTTCTGATAGGACTTGACAATCTTCCAGAAGCCCTGCCGTGACATCGGGGCGCCGTTGATGTTGACAAAAAGAACATCGGTGTCATTATCCCGGAGTAAAGCCGGACGGCTGAATTCCACATAGTCTTTCAGAATGGACAGGGCATAGGGATAGATGGGCACAAAGCGTTCTCTGTTTTTGCTGAAGCAGCGGAGATCGGAAGAGGTAAAACTGACATCCGAAAGGCGCAGGCTGATCAGCTCGCTTACGCGTATCCCTGTCGCATACATAAGCTCCAGCATGGCGGAATCGCGAAGCCCCTTTGCGTCAATACGTCTGGGTTGCTGAAGAAGAAGCTCAACCTCTTTGTTGCTCAGAATCTCCGGCAGCTTATGCTCCGGCTTATCGGCTTTCAGCCTGTCAGCAGGATTGTGCTCAATCACTCCACGCTCAACAAGATAGCCATAAAAACTCTTAATTGACGAAAGGCACCGGGCACAGGTAGACACAGACTTTCCGGCTTTTTTCAGTGAGTCAGTATAATCCTGCAAAGCCTGTTCATCGGCTTCCTGTATTTCCATATGAAGCTGTTCAGACAGATACTGCTCCAGCTGGCGAAGATCACGCAGGTAGGAAAAGCGTGTATTGTCCGACGCGCTGCGCTGTTCCAGCAGAAAGCTGTCATAGTTACTCAAGAGATCAGAATCATGCATAAGATGCCTCCTGGGGAAAAGAAAACCCTTGAGTAACAATATATTACATTTTAGTTAAAAAATCAAGCTTAAATTATAATTTCTGTTTCTATTTGTAATTATTGTGGTTGAAAATCAAAGAGACGCAATATGTAGTGTATATGGACAAAAACGCACAGACCAAAGCCTGTGCGTTTTCGGAAAATCTTTCTGAACAGAACATGCAGTGAACGGCAATTACTTTTTGCGTCTGGTGTTTTCTGCTTCCTGTGCTTCAAATTTATCCGTAGTGGAGATGGCCCATTTTTTAACCTGAATGCGTACACGATCCTCGCCGGTTTCAAAAGTGACCGTATCTTCCGTGATCTGAACAATTTTCCCGGTGATGCCGCCGATTGTGGTAATGCCATCGCCAAGAGTCATGGTATTGCGCATGTCTTCCGTTTTTTTCTTTTTCTTGTTCTCCGGACGGATAATAAGAAAATAGAAAATGGCAAACATGGCGACGAGCATGAATATCATAGAAGAGCCGCTGCCAGTAGCGCTTGTTGTCGTTGTCAGAATCAGATTCATCGATAAAACCTCCAAAAGTTTTCTATATTATACACGGTAAGATAGAAGAATGCAAGATGATTATATGCGGCGGTCAAGAACTTCCCTGTTGCTGCTGTAAAACGCCTGAAAGCTCCCGTTATCCAGACTGTCCCGGATATCGGCCATCAGCCTGTTGTAAAAATACAGGTTGTGGGAAACCGCGAGCCTCAACCCAAGCATCTCCTGGGATTTGAACAGGTGACGCAGATAGGCGCGGGAGTACGTTGTGCACAGCGGGCAGCCGCAACCTTCTTCAACAGGGCTGTCATCCTTTGCGTACCGTTCATTTTTGATATTGAGAATTCCCTGACGCGTGAACAGATGGCCGTGCCGCCCGTTTCGCGCCGGCATGACACAGTCAAACATATCGATCCCACGATACACGCCTTCCAGAATATTGACCGGTGTTCCGACGCCCATCAGATAGCGTGGTCTGTCCTTCGGCATATGCTCTTCGACAGCATCGATCGTATCGTACATTTCCTGGTGGCTCTCACCTACCGCAAGGCCACCGATGGCATAACCGGGAAGATCCAGCTCAGCAATTCTGTCCATGTGCTCACAGCGAATATCATGGAATACAGCCCCCTGGTTGATGCCGAACAGAAGCTGCCCGGGGTTGACCGCGTCTTCCTTCCGGGTATTCTCAAGCCAGGCATCCCTGCATCGAAGCAGCCAGCGATACGTTCTGTCGGCCGATGCCTTTACATAGTCTCTGGGAGATGGGATTTTCACGCATTCGTCAAAGGCCATCGCAATATCCGAACCAAGATTGGCCTGTATTCCGATGCTCTCTTCCGGGCCCATGAAAAGAAGGCGGCCATCCGTATGCGCGTGGAAGGAAACACCTTCCTCCCGGATTTTGCGCAGCTTGGCCAGGGAGAAAATCTGAAACCCTCCGCTGTCGGTCAGAATCGGCCGATCCCACCGCATGAAGCGATGCAGGCCGCCCATTTCCCGGATCAGATCGTCGCCTGGACGCACATGCAGATGATAGGTATTGGAAAGCGCAATCTGACAGCCAAGCTGCTTCAGGTCACTCTGCGAAACCGCGCCCTTGATTGCCGCCTGTGTGGCAACATTCATAAAAGCCGGTGTCTGAACATCACCGTGCGCGGTATGAAGGATGCCTCGCCTTGCCCGGCCGGATTCACTGATCAGCTGGAAACTACGCATTGTCTCCACTGCCAAGTGCCATGGCAATCTTCACGATTCTGCTTGTCCCAAGCCGTTCGGCCCCGGCGTTGATAAAGGCTTCGGCATCTTCCAGGCTGGAGATGCCGCCTGCAGCCTTAACCTTAAGCGAGGGCGCACTGTATTTGCGCATCAGCTCAACATCG